>JBLHOS010000090.1:0-11524 GCA_047623825.1 Paracoccaceae bacterium
CCGCGATGTGGGGAAAAACGAAAAGGCCCGCGAGGGGATACCTACCGGCGCTATTCTTCGATTATCGAGTTATCAGTAAGGTGGGGCAGCTTTTTCAATGGAAATTTGGAAGCCGATTCAAGGCCTTTTACCAGAGCATGGGACTATGTTGAGGCGGTAGGCTTGGGTGGATTCCAAAGTGGCTTCCTGGATTCCCAAAGTGGATTTTAGGGTTTTTGTCAAGAATCCACCCTGAGGGGCAGATCACGTCTCGCAACCAACTGTTATTTAAGCATTTTACTGCGAACGCCTCTCGAGGTGGATTCCGCCTGGATTCCCCGGTGAAAGTGCCTGTCGCTAGCGGCCCAGAGTTGACGTTCACGTTCACCTCAGGATGCTGCGGTGCGGCCCGTCGAACCGGACTTTCGTACATTTTGCAGCCTTTGTGCTGGCTGAAACGTCGGTGCGCGGACTTTTCTGCCGCTCGCTGCGGTTGCTCCAAGGTCCACATTTGGCAGCGCCGCGAAACCTGCGCTGCAACGAACAAGCGTAAGTTATTATATCCAGAGAGCCACCCAACGACCTTCTTAATTTGACATTTCACTCTCTTATAGAAAGCAGTTAGAAAGAGACATGTAAGCGTCTGGGGAGGTAACGAGATGAACGATACCGGCCAACCGTTTAGCTATCGTTCGGATGAGAACGTACCTTCGTTTGATGATACGTTTGCAGTTGCGGTGATCGATGGTGAATGCGCGCTTTGTACATTCGGTGCGCGGAAGATTGATCGTTTTGATAAGGCCCGCAAGATGCGAATTTGCCCAGTTCAGTCGCCTTTAGGGCGTGCCCTTTTGATTCATTACAAGATGGACCCTACGGATCCCGAAAGCTGGATCTTTCTGGAAAATGGGATTGCTTGGACATCGTTTGACGCTTGGATCAAAGCCGGTGAGACGGTTGGTGGTATCGGCAACCTGATGCGATTGTTCTGGATTGTCCCAAGATCGTTCCGAGACTGGATATACCGGCGTATTGCCCGTAATCGTATTGCCGTTTTTGGCAAGGCGGATTTGTGCAGTCTGCCGAGCCCCAGCTTCAGGGCGCGATTGATCGGAGATGAGTGATCGTTTCGATCTCCATCGTTTCCAGTTCTGACAGATAGTCTGCAAGTGACACGAGCCCTAAGCATGGCATAGCTCCTGCATCGGGCTGATCACCTTTTGCGATGCGCGCGGCGAGGATAATTGCCGGTATCGTCGGGATGTGCGGACCGCAGCCATTGCGCGCAACAATGAACCAGCTCCGCTCTATCTGTTGACCGGGATTTTCGGCGCTTTCGCCGGTCAGGAAGACATGCATGCCGCCGTCTTTGCTGCCGAAGGGATTGAACCAATTGCTAACCGAGAGCAAAATGGGGGCCATTCGTTCGAGCCGAAGAGGAAGACCAAGCCGCACAAGCCGGGATATGGCCCAAAGGCCGAGGTGCATCGGACCAAGTTCTAGCCCGGCAGAAAACTGGATTGTTCCGATGTTATGGCGATCAGGCAGCAAGTCTAGGTCAGGGATGTCACAATTGGCCATCCATCTTGCGCCAAGACCCGGATAGGGTTGGCGGTAGATATCCTGCCAGCCGTAGATATCAGGTCTGATCCCATTGAACGGAGCAAGCTTTCGCCCAACATAGCCAAGGATCGCGCGTGTTGTCGCAAGACCGCGTTCGGCCCCTTGCCCTGGAGCGATGCCGTACTTCATCTGATCAATCCGAGCGAAGTCGGACGCATAAGCCGCCACGACTGCGTCCGAGAGGGCGGGAACCGTGCTTGCACCACTGATCACCGCCACGCCCGCGTTTTGCGCGTGCTGGTTTAGCTTGCCGATGCCTGTTACAAATTCCCTCGCGTCGGCAAGGTCGATATAGTGAATATTGTGATCAATAGCGGCGCGCGCGACATTGTATCCTTGCCCTTGGAACGGGCCGACCGTGTTCACCACAGCGCATGGGCTATGTTTTTTGAGTGCGAGGGCGAGCCCTGTTTCAATATCCAACTGCAGTGGGATGGCATTGGGGCCAATGGACCGCGCCAAATCGCTTGCCTTTTGGAAACTGCGTCCAGCGATCAGAACAGAGACGCCCTTAGAGGCCAACGCCGCACTGATGCGCTTGCCAAAGTTTCCGTATCCGCCAAGGACCAGTACGCTATTACGCAAGGGGCACCTCACTGACTTCGAACTCGCTGGAGTATGAATAGATAAATCCAAAGAGCCAATGTTGGATCGTCATTGTGCGTCGGGTCGTTCGCTGCCGCTCAAAATGCGTGTCTGGCATTTTTGCGCCCTTCGGCAAGATCGCTGAAAAACTCCATATCACGCAAAGGCAATGCCCGTCGCGTCCTGCGCCACATCCCACAACCGTTTCGCAATGGCAAAATCCAATGCAGAGGCGTCGATCTCACCAATAGCCGGGAAACCGCCCAATTCGCCTGGCCCATCGGGCCCATAGTAATCTCCTTGAGCGACATGAGGGCCCGTCGCGGCCAACAACGTCGGCAAGGCCCCTTGCCAAGCATCCATGAATGTCATTTTTGCCAAGATTGCTGGATCAACGTGCCGCTGCAATTCGGTCTTCGTGAACCCAGGATGACAACCAACAGAGAGAACAGCCGCCCCTTTTGCATCGATGCGGCGACCAAGTTCCAAGGTGAACAGAAGGTCTGCCAATTTGCTTTGGTAGTACTCGCGTTTCAGGTCGTAAGGCTTTTCCAGCCGCAAGTTGTCAAAGTCGATCTGCGCCCCTCTGTGCGCAATACTGCTTAGCGTCACCACGCGTGAACCGGTGGTGGATTGCAACCGGTCAAAGAGCCGTCCGGTTAACGCAAAGTGACCCAAAAAATTGACCCCGAACTGGCTCTCGAAACCGTCTTTGGATTTGCCCTCAGGCGGCATCATTACGCCTGCGTTGTTGATCAATATATCGAGCTTTGAGTGGTTCACAACAAATTGGGCTGCGAACTGCCTTACCGACTCCAAACTTGCCAGATCGACAATTCCAGCCTCGATGTGACCATCCACCCCCTCAGCTTCGATGCTTTTGATTGCTTGGTCGATCCTGTCTGGGTTGCGACCCGCAACGACCACATCCGCACCGGCTTTCGCCAGAGCCAAGGCAGCATAGTAGCCTATTCCAGAATTCCCTCCTGTAATCAGGACTGTCCTGCCTTTTTGACTAGGGAGATTTTCGTCAATCCAATGCTGAAATTCTAAGATCATTTTAGGGGCTTTCTACATTGGCTTTTTGGCTGATTGCACGCGTAACAGTTCCAAGGTTGAATGTCAGCTTTTTGCTGTTCACTTACATTGGTCGTTTCCGCCGCAATCGGCACGTTAGGCTCGGTGCTGCCTTACGCACTGCAGAAACAAACCCGAACCAGCGCCAGTATGAATGTCGGCTCCGACCGATGAAGCATTCTTGGCTCGCTCCCGCAGCGAAGGTCCGATTTCCGCCCTTCGCGGCAGAATATGCTTAGTGCAGCATCGATCTTACCAGCCAATCTTTTGACAACCAACAATGGTGGTTTAGCAAACCAAAACTGGGTTCAATCTAATCTTCAGTCATTTTTTTGATCAGAAAAAGAAGCTATTTTTAGAGCAAAACAGGTTCTAGATCCAAATAAAAGTCAACAACTAACAGGGGTCTATAAGATTTAATGGAGGCGTCATCCGGAATCGAACCGGAGTACACGGAGTTGCAATCCGTTGCATCACCACTCTGCCATGACGCCTCGTGCTTTGCGGTCGCCGTGAGTTAGCGGATCACGGCAGAGCGTGCAAGCTCCAAACCTCCAGTCCTGTACACCCCTGTAACAAATCATGAAAGGGCACCACCGCCCGAATTCAAGGCTGAAAATAAGCTTTGTGGCGCGTCAAACCTACCGGCCTTGGCCATAGTTATTGCGTGTCCTGAACCTTTGTGTAATGACCTTTTTAGCAGCAACTAGACTCGTTGGTTCAGTTTATGATCGATTTTCAATCTCGGCGCACGATGATGGTGGACACACAAGTCCGCCCGTCAGATGTCACGAAATTTCCAATCATTGACGCAATGTTGCGTGTGCCGCGGGAAATCTATGTTCCTAGGGCAATGCGCGATGTAGCATACGTTGGTGAAAATGTAGAATTGGGCGGCGGTCGTGTTATTCTAGATCCACGTGTTCTGGCCAAAATGCTGAACGCACTGGATGTGCAACCCGATGAAATGGTTCTCGATATCGGATGTGGCCTTGGGTATTCGACAGCCGTCCTTGCGCGACTGGCCGAAGCGGTCGTCGCAGTTGAAGCTGATGCTGAAATGGCCGCAGATGCGGAAACGCTGCTCAGCGGTCAAGCTGTCGATAATGCGGCCGTCATCGGCGGCGCCTTGGCTGCCGGCTGCGCCAAGCATGGACCGTTTGACGCTATCACTATTCAGGGTGGGATCGAAATCTTGCCTCAAGCCATTGCCGATCAGGTGAATGAGGGTGGGCGGATCGCTGCCATCTTCATGCAGGGCGCGCTTGGCGAATGCCGCATCGGGCAAAAGTTTAATGACCGGATCGTATGGCGGATGGCGTTCAATGCGACAGCCCCAGTTTTGGCGGGCTTTGAGAAATCGTCCAAATTTGTTCTATAGGTTGCCGGAGATCTGGCAAGATACTGAGGTAGTGTAATGCGACTTGCGAAGATGCGTTTGTTTGTTTCAACGGCTCTTATGGTGACCAGCATGACGGTCGGATCCATGGCCTCTGCCGACAGTCTGCGAGAGGCGCTTCGCGATGCATATATCAATTCGGATCTTCTGGAGCAAAATCGCCAGCTGTTGCGGTTGCAAGATGAAGGCGTCGCCCAACAACTTAGCGGCCTGCGTCCGATTATTAGCTTCGTAAGCTCGGCCCGTTGGGACGAACCCGCTGGCACCGAAACCTCGACCATCGGTCTGACCCTTGATTTGTTGCTGTTTGATAACGGCGGCCAACGCTTAGCCGTTGAGGCCGCCCGTGAGACAGTTTTGGCCACACGGCAGGATCTAGTTGATCTGGAGCAAAATGTCCTGCTGAACGCAGTCACCGGGTATATGAATGTCTGGCGCGATATCCAGACCGTGGCCGTGTTCGAAAGCAATGTACGCGTCATCACAGAGCAGTTGCGCGCGGCCGAAGATCGCTTTGAGGTCGGCGAAGATACCCGGACAGACGTAGCTCAGGCCCAGTCTGAGCTGGCGACAGCACGCTCGAACCTTGCAGGAGTACGCGGCAATCTTGAGATCAGCCGTGAGTTGTTCTTAATTGCTGTCGGCCGTGAGGCGGGCGCGCTTTTGGCACCAACGTCCCTGCCGTCGACCCCAGCCACAGAGAACGAGGCGGACAATATTGCGCGCCAAAACCACCCCAGTATTTTGTCTGCTCAGCACGAAATTACCGCCAATGAGATCAATCTTGGTGCAGCACAACGAGACTATGGCCCGTCGATCACGTTACGCGCAGAAACAAACCGCCCGATTGATAATTTTGGCGACGACAGGTCGTCTTTGACGTTGAACTTGACCCAGCCGATTTATCGCGGTGGGCAACTGGCCTCGCTAGAGCGGTCGGCGGTCGCGACGCTTGCCGCATCGCGGTTTGGTTTGAACCAACAGGTTCGCATCGTGATTCAGTCCGTGGGTCAGGCCTATGCCCGGCTGCGGATTGCAAATGCACAGATCCAGGCATCTGAGCAACGTATTCGCGCAGCTCAGCTTGCCTTTGAAGGGGTCAGCGAAGAAGCCTCTCTCGGCGCGCGGACAACCTTGGATGTGCTGGACGCAGAGCAAGATCTTTTGGATGCACGGATCAGCCGGATTGAGGCGCAAGCGTCCCTCTACACCGCAGGATACACCGTGCTGTCCAGCATGGGCCTTTTGACAGTCGGGCAATTGGACCTGGCTGTGCCCAGCTATGATCCGACAGAGTATTACAACGCCGTCAGCACTGCACCGCGCAGGTCGCTGCAAGGTGATCGATTAGACAGCGTTACCCGGCGCCTTGGTCGCGATTAATCCCGACGGAGTGGTTTTTTACTGCTTGTTTTAGCTATCCATTGTGCGAAACGGCTCTGGAGGCTATTCTGCGCAGATAAAATGACCCGCCTGAGCGGGCGTGAGGCAATAGTACGGAGTAGTCGAGCATGTCGGATCCTGCAAAATCAGAGCAGATTGAGGATGTATTGTCCTCCATTCGACGTCTGGTCACAGAACATGATCCCCGGCGTGCCGCCGAGGAGATGAGCGTTTCCAGACAGGCAACCCCTCTAGGCGACGACAATAGACTTGTCCTGACGCCATCCCTGCGCATCACTGATCCGGACGACCCGTGGGTCAAGGTGACGCCACATCCAGAGCAATTGGACGATGCCCTGCCCAACGGTGAGGCCGATTGGGTCGAGCAAATTTGGAAGTTATCAGATGATGACGGATTGTCCTTTGCTGATGCTAAACCTGCCGCCAGTGCAAAATTCGCCCTAACGGAAGCTTTTGAGCACGCGGCGATAGACGAACCTGTGCCAGAGTCGATCCGCGCAGAAACTGACGTGTCACTCTTTGCCGATGACGTGGACGACGAACCGTCCAGTATCGTGACTGAGACTGCACCGCGGGAGGCGGGTGAGGCTCCGGTCAGTGCCGAGCCTGCCCAAGCCCCCCTGATCCAAGCTGATGCTGATCTAAATGGCTATACCGAAGATCAGGATTTTGATCCGTTGATCGAGATGTCGGAATGGACCGATGAAAAGTTACCGGTGCCGACGCTGGAAATTGCAGCGGCGCGGGCTGAGGCAGAAACGGCCCCGATTTTGAACAATGAGGACGACCGAGACGATGACGGTGATAGCGTCGGCGTCGCACCAGAAGAGCTGCCAGAAACAAAGGCCGAAGCGCCCGGGGCGGACATCCAAGACCACGAGGCAATAAACGACCCGACAGAGGTCAAGGAGGCAGACGTGTTACAGGCAGAGCAGCAACCAATATCTGACGAGGCAATCGCCGATACAAAGCGCAGTTATGGCGCCTATGACGAACGGGACATTGAAGATCTTGGCGACAGTGCGGATGGCTTCACCTTCCCCGACATCGAAGACGGTATCATCGACGAAGAGGTGCTGCGGGACCTGATATCGGAAGTCGTTCGCCAAGAGCTTCAGGGTGCTTTGGGACAACGGATTACACGCAATGTTCGCAAATTGGTCCGCCGTGAAATTCGTCTGGCTTTGGCTGCCGAGGATTTGGATTAATCCAGTTTGACAACTTTCGCGAGCGCCAAGAATGCATCGAGATCAAGGTTTGTTTCAAGATGCATGGACAGCTCGTCCAGCGTCTCTTCAAGGCTTTCGGCATAGGCTGTGAGGCCCGCATTTTTCGCGCCTAATGCTGCCAGATATTCCTGCCGGTATCCATCGGCGGCGAACAATCCGTGTAGATAACACCCGGCGACCTGCCCATCGGTAGATCTGGCGCCCTCGGCTCGTCCATCGACATTCAACCATGCGCGTGCGCAGTCAGGACCGGTCGTCTCACCGATATGTATCTCGTATCCCTCAACAGATGTGCCACCCGGTATGGTCACCGCTTTGGTCCATGTCAGCCGCTTTTGCGGTGTCATTAATGTATCAACATCCAACAGACCAAGGCCCTCAACGGTGCAGGGTGCGCCTTCAATCCCATCTGGATCCGCGATTGTTCTACCCAGCATCTGATAACCGCCACAAATGCCCAACACCTTGCCGCCGCGCCGTAAATGGGCCCGCAGATCAATGTCCCAACCCTGCGCGCGAAAATGGGCCAGATCGCCAATGGTAGATTTGCTGCCGGGGATCAGGACCAGATCAGCGTCAGCGGGTAGGGGGCGACCTGCCTCAATGATTTCAACGCTGACTTCGGGTTCAGCTGACAGGGGGTCAAGGTCGTCAAAATTTGCGATTCGCGAAAGCCTAGGCACCGCGATCTTTATTGGCCCACCTGGCCGGGACGCGATATCCATCACGTCTTCGGCGGGCAGCTTCCAGGCGTCGTTAAACCACGGCAGGACGCCAAGCGTGCACCAGCCAGTATGATCGGCAATGGCTCGCAACCCATCGTCAAACAGGCTGATATCGCCCCGAAATTTGTTGATTAGAAAGCCGGTGATACGGTCGCGGTCTTCGGGCGGCAAGATCACATGAGTGCCGACCATCTGCGCGATGACACCGCCGCGATCAATATCCCCGACCAAGACCACAGGGACGTCTGCGGCCTCTGCAAATCCCATATTGGCGATATCGCCGGCTCTTAGGTTAATTTCCGCAGGGCTGCCTGCGCCCTCCACGATGATCAGATCAACGCCCTTCGCCAACCGCTGAAAGCTTTCAATCACCGCGGCCATCAGCTTGGGCTTGGCCTTGGCATAATCTCGGGCCTTCAGGGTCGCAACGCGTTTGCCCTGCACGACAACCTGCGCCCCGACATCCGTCTCTGGCTTGAGCAAGACTGGGTTCATATCAGTATGGGGCAGGACCCGGCAGGCCAGCGCTTGTAGTGCTTGGGCGCGGCCGATCTCACCACCGTCCTCGGTGACAGCTGCGTTATTGGACATATTTTGCGGCTTAAAGGGGCGAACCGTCAGGCCTTGATTGGTAAAATACCGACATAAGCCCGCGACAATGATCGACTTGCCCACATTGGAACCGGCACCTTGAACCATAATCGCGCGTGTCATTCTGTCCCTCATCAATCTGTGATTTGGTATCTACGCAACGCAGTGTGTAAGCGAAAGACCTTGTTGTGCATGGCCGATTAGTCGTGGCTGAAATGGCTTGGACTTGACGTTAGCAGGGATTGCTCCAATCTTCGAGTATGTTCCCAATTCGCGATCACAATCCGTCAGAACGGACACCGTTTGTTAGCTATGCGCTGATTGCCATCAATATAATTGTATTCCTGAGCTATTATCCGTCGCTTGTGGGCAATGAGCGTCAATTGATGGCGTTTTATTTTGATTGGGCATTGGTGCCTGCCGCCGTCCAGCAAGGGATGCAAAGTCATACCCTGATTACGTCGATGTTTTTGCATGGTGGGTGGATGCACATAGCTGGCAACATGCTGTTCTTGTGGATCTTTGGTGATAACCTAGAGGATCAGTTTGGCCATTTTTGGTTCTTGGTTTTCTATCTTATCTGTGGTGTTGCGGCCGGCTTGGCCCAAATGGCAGTGGCGCCAACCTCGATGGTGCCGATGGTAGGCGCGTCGGGCGCGATTGCTGGCGTAATGGGGGGGTATCTGTTGCTGTTTCCCAAGGCGCGGGTCGATGTTTTGGTCATCTTGATCATAATCTTTAAGGTCTTCACCATCCCTGCATGGATCATGCTGGGGCTTTGGTTTGGGCTGCAATTATTTGGCGGATTTGGCGCTGATGCGGCTGGCGGTGGCGTCGCCTATTGGGCGCATGTTGGTGGATTTGTGGCAGGCGTTGTATTGACCATCCCGGTCTGGCTTCGCCGTGGCGGCCCTGCCTTTTGGAAGCTTAACCATGGGGTGCCGCCGCATGACGCCGAGATGCCGCTGGCGCAGTTCCGCGACAGTCCGGTGCCGACTGCGCGAAGATCGCAGTCTGAGGCTGTCAGCACGTCATCTGTGCCTGTGGCAGGGCGCCGCCGCCGGATAACAGGATCACCCTGGAGTGGCGACAAACAGCGCTGATTTTGGCGGTCTCAGGCACGCTCGGAATAATCCATCGTTTCAGTGTTGACGACGATCAATTCATCTTGCCCGACAAACGGCGGTACCATTACTTTAAGTCCGTTGTCCAAGATGGCCGGTTTAAAGCTATTGGCAGCGGTTTGACCTTTGACCACCGGCTCAGTTTCGACGACTTTGCAGGTGACCTTTTGGGGCAGGGTCGCACTCAGTGCTTCATCATCATGAAACTCAATAAAGATGGTCATACCTTCCTGTAGGAACGGGCGGCGTTCCCCCAAGAGTTCGGCAGGCAGTTCGATCTGCTCATAGGTTTCGGCGTCCATGAACACCAGCATACCATCTGACTCGTACAGGAATTGCTGATCTTTTTGTTCCAGACGAACCTTCTCAACCTTGTCGGCTGACCGAAAGCGTTCGTTCAATTTCGACCCGTTCCGCAGATTGCGCATTTCAACTTGCGCAAACGCTCCACCCTTACCGGGTTTGACGTGGTCAACTTTTACAGCAGCCCAGAGGCCGCCATTGTGTTCGAGGACGTTTCCGGGGCGAATCTCGTTCCCGTTGATTTTTGGCATGTGGTAAAACCGTGACAAAAGGTTGATGATTTCTTGACAGCTCCTATATCTGGCACTGGATTGGGTAGCAAGACACCCGTTCCTGTACCATCCATATTATAGGTATGCGCATAGCGCATGTCGGATATGCAAAATGGGCATCACAGAATCGGTGAAGAAATGGGCATAAGGGCCATCAAGCCGAAAATACAAGAGCAATAAAAAGGACGACGAGATGGTAGATTTCGTTGATGGCACTGCCTTCAACTTTGAACAGGGTCAACGCTCGCGGAAACTTTTCGCAGCAGTGGTTCTGGCCGCGTTGGATGACGCGATCGCTGACGACAAAAAATATGGCAATGGTCCAGACCAGATCGCCCGGTGGGCGCGCTCTCGTGATGGGCGTGAAGTTCTTTCTTGTGGAGGGATCGACCCGAATGAACGTGTGGTATCTGGTTTGATGTCATTCGTATCGAACGGGGTTCGGACATCTGTCGCACTTAGTCGTGAAGAAAGTGAACGTCGCAACCAAGCGGAAGCTGCATAAGCTTCCAAAACACCTTAGCTGCATAAAAAAGCGCGTCCCACTGGGGCGCGCTTTTTTCTTGGATTATCAGTGGTACCCGCGGCCGGATTCGAACCGGCACGGCCTTTCGGCCTGGAGATTTTAAGTAACAGCACATGGCATCTTTTTTGACTGGATGTGCCTTATAGCGGTCCGCAAGTCCATATAAACGCGACATAATTCTCCCATGCAGCCTCAAGACAACCTGAGGCGACCTAATCAGAACCGGGCCTGAAACCGGATCACACAGGAAATTAGCCTTATGGCAAGCAAACTCACGCAAAGCGTGGTGGACAAAATCCGCCATGACCAAAAAGCAGGTGCACAGGTCTACGATGCAGACGTAAGTGGCCTGCGTATCGTCATTGGCAAAAAGAGCGCAAGCTACAAACTTATAGGCCGGATCAATGACGGGACCGATAGATTTATCTCATTCGTCATTGGTCGCACCGACGAGGTGTCGCTGAAAGCGGCCCGAGAACGCGCGAAAGAGCTGCGTCTGACATTGCGTCGTGGTGAAGACCCGAGAGTGCCTAAGAACGCCGTACCGAGCCTGAGCGAGGTTGCAGATAGCTACTTTGCAACGCGTGGCCAGGAACTAAGCCCAAAGACATTGGCTTGGTATCAGCAGAAGGTAGAAGGGCCACTTTCATCATTGAAGAAGATCCCTGTGGATCCAATTGACCGTGC
>JBLHOS010000091.1:0-11415 GCA_047623825.1 Paracoccaceae bacterium
CTCGGCGCCGCATTTCGGGGACAGGAAGGACAGCGATGTGGCCCAATCCAGTCCTTGATCGTAGTTCCGAGTGCCGCTTCCGCAGACCAGCCATTGCTTCATCGCGCAGCATTCTGGTCGCTGATAGGACGATGGTCTGAACGCCTCAGCTATTGGCGCCACCACCAAGTTTGGCCGTTTCGAATGCATTGCGGCATAGCATCTGGCCGATACCCAAGTCTGCGATTGGCGCTGTCTCGTTACCAAAAATTTGCCAAAGACTAGATCAGCCCAGTACCTAACGTGAGAGAGCGACGAAGGGCGAGATTTCCGTCCACAGCACCGGCATCAGCTTATGGCAATGAACCACGCGTCCAAAATGTAAACGCGACCACTTGATGAGAGTGTTTTAATGCGGGCAATCCAAAGTAACGGTTTTGTAACAACACGCTGGTCAAACCGGGACGTGGCGCTTAACCTTTTAAAGCAAGTTGCGGTTTGATGCAGCGCAGGTTCTTGGAGGAGACCCTGTGATAAGGTGCATGTGGCCACAGGAAGGCAACTGTTCGTGAGAGGAACCGATATAAAGTTTCCGCGATTCATTGGGAGGAAAAATGAAAATGAGAACTAAAATCTTGGCCGCCGCTGTGGTCCTTTCGGGCTTTGGGGCAACCGGCGCGTTTGCGCAGTCGGGCGAAGTTGTACTGTATTGCTCTGTCGACGAGTCATGGTGCCGCGTGATGAGCGAAGCGTTTGAACGCGAAACCGGCATCACCGTGCTGATGACCCGCAAATCTTCGGGGGAGACCTATGCCCAGATCAATGCCGAAGTAGGCCAGCCACGCGGTGACGTGTGGTGGGGTGGCACCGGTGATCCGCATTTGCAGGCAGCCCAAGAGGGTCTGACTGCAGAGTATCAGTCACCGATGCTGGCCGAGTTGAACGACTGGGCCGTGAGGCAAGCCGAAACAGCGGGCTATCGGACCGTGGGCATCTACGCTGGTGGCTTGGGCTTTGGCTATAACTCTGATCTGATAACCGAAAATCCACCCGCATGTTGGGCAGATTTGTTAAACGAGGCCTACGTTGATGACGTACAGGTCGCTAACCCCAATTCCTCGGGTACTGCCTATACCTTGCTGGCCACGATGGTGCAGTTAATGGGCGAGGAAGAAGCGTTTGCCTTTCTCGCACAGCTTCACACCAACGTTAGTCAGTATACCCAATCAGGCTCAGCCCCGATCCGCGCTGCTGCAACGGGTGAGACAGCGATTGGCATCGTGTTCATGCATGATGCCGTCGCCCAGACCGTGCAGGGCGCGCCAATCGTGACTGTAGCCCCTTGCGAAGGCACCGGCTACGAAGTGGGTTCGATGTCCATCATCGAAGGCGGACCGAACCCGGACAACGCGCGTATCTGGTATGACTGGGCGCTGACCCCGGCAGCACAGGAACTGGGGGCTACGGCCAACAGCTTCCAAGTGCCATCCAATGCCAATGCGGCGACGCCAGATGCGGCTCCGAAACTGGCTGACATCGAGTTGATCGACTATGATTTTGCCCTTTATGGGTCGAGCGAAGAACGGTCGCGGCTCCTTGCCCGCTGGGACGCAGATATCGGCTCTCTGCCGCAGTAGGCTTGCCGCGTGAGCGTTGATATAAAACAACTAAACCGGGCCGGAGCAATCTGGCTCGGTTTGCTGCTGACTGGGATGGTCCTTTTGCCGTGGTATCGGCAAGACGGGCTGTTTTCCGGCTCGTCTGCCTTGGCGCAGGGGCTGGATGGCAAGACGTGGTTGCTGCCGGGTGTTCTGCTTGCCGTGTCGCTGATCGTGCTGTCACTCCAGCAAGGGTGGCGCAAGGGGCAGTTGGCAATGGCATTGGTAATTGCCTCGATGATAGTGCTTGTTTTTCAAGGCTTTGCCGTCGGGCTAAATGGCCCGACTTGGGCGGGCTTTGGCGCACTGTTTCCCGCAGCGTTGGCGGGGCAAACTGGTCTTGGCTGGGGCGGCTTTGTGTCGGGGTTGGCGCTGTTGGGGCTTTTGTCCGAACTGTCTGCCGCACGGGGGTTTTGCAGGGGTGAGCGTTTTGCTTCGGGAGCCGTTATCATTATCGTGGCGTTGCTGACGCTGTTTGTATTTTTCCCAATTATCAAGCTGGGCAGTGCTGCATTTGTTGGGCCGGATGGCTTTGCACTTGGTCAGTTCATAGACCGCCTGAGCGCGCCGGAACTTTGGCGGCTGAACTGTTTTCAGGGCGCGGGCCGTTGTGGCGTGGTGATCAATACCGTGGTCCTTGGGGTCTTGGCGGCGTTGCTATCAACCCTTTTGGGTTTGGCATTGGCGATGCTGGTGGCGCGCACGAACTTCCGCCTGAAGAAAGCACTGAGGGCAATTTCGATCTTGCCGATCATTACCCCGCCTTTCGTAGTCGGTGTTGCGATTATCGTACTGTTTGGCCGGACAGGCGTACTGACCCAACTTGGCGCGGATATTTTCGATGTGCGCGCGACGCGCTGGGTGTATGGGCTTCCTGGCATCCTCATGGCGCAGGTTTTGGCCTTTGCGCCGGTCACATTTCTTGTGCTTCTTGGGGCGCTAGAGGCAATAAACCCAACCCTTGAAGAAGCCTCTACAACCTTGGGCGCACGACCCATGAAGACCTTTTACACAGTCACTTGGCCACTTCTGCGCCCCGGATTGGCAGCGGCCTTTTTGTTGGCCTTCATCGAAAGCCTTGCCGATTTTGGCAATCCGCTGGTGCTGGGCGGTGGGTATGAAGTGCTGTCGACCAAAATCTTCTTTGCAGTCGTGGGCGCCCGTTACGACCTTGGCAATGCCGCTACGCTAGCCATGATCCTGCTTTCACTGACGCTGGTGGCCTTCTGGTTGCAGATGCGCTGGCTGGGCAACAAAAGCTATGTGACCGTGACTGGTAAATCGGATGGGGGGTTGGCTGCACCTGTACCGCAGGTGATCAAGGTGGCGGCAATTGCGCTGATCGTGCCTTGGGTCGCATTCACAATTGGCGTCTATCTGATTGTGGTTGGTGGCGGTTTCGTGACCGACATTGGGCGGCTCGACCTGTCACCCACCTTTAGCCATATGGTGACCGCGTTCCGGTTCGAGTTGGGGTCTGAAGGGCTGCGGCTCTACGGTTCGGCTTGGGACTCGATGATCACAACGCTTTGGGTCTCGGCGATTGCGGCACCGTTCACAACTGTGATCGGCATTTTGACGGCCTGGCTTGTGGCGCGACAGGATTTTTCTGGCAAACGCGCCTTTGAATTCGGGACGATGTTGTCGTTTGCCATCCCCGGTACCGTGGTCGGCGTGTCTTATGTGGCAGCCTTCAATGTGCCGCCCGTAGATATCACGGGCACCATGGCGATCCTCGTTATTTGTTTTATGTTCCGCAACATGCCTGTGGGTATGCGGGCGGGTTTGGCCGCGCTCAGTCAGATTGATCGCTCGATGGAAGAAGCCAGCCAGACTATGGGGGCCGGAGGATTGGCCACCCTGCGCAACGTGGTGCTGCCGCTGATCCGGCCTGCGATCTTTACGGCCTTTGTCTATTCCTTTGTCACGGCGATGACCGCGGTTTCGGCCGTTATTTTCCTTGTCTCTGCCCGGCACAACATGGCTACGGCCTATATTATGGGCCGCGTAGAGAATGGCGAATATGCACTGGCCATCGCTTATTCAGCGGTGCTCATGATCGTTATGATCGTCTGCGTTGTACTTATTCAGGTCATCGTCGGCCGACGCGATCTGGGACGACGCAAAGAATTGCAGGGGGCCGCTGTGGCCCCGGCGGAATAGGAGCTTTATGTCAGACACGGCAATTGAGTTTGTGAACGTCGCGAAACGCTATGGCAGCGCCTTGGCGGTGGATGACATCAGCTTTTCTATCGCCAAGGGCGAGCTCGTAACCTTCCTTGGTCCATCAGGATGTGGCAAGACCACTTCATTGCGGCTGATTGCCGGGCTGGAACTGCCGAGCGCAGGTCAGGTGCTAATTGGGGGCCGAGATGTTAGCCTCGATCCCGCATCCGAACGCAATGTGGGTATGGTATTTCAGTCCTATGCCCTATTTCCGCACATGAATGTGCTCGACAATGTGTCTTATGGCCCGGTGATCCGGGGTGGTAACAAAGCCGCTGCAAACGCCAAGGCCCGCGAGATATTGGAACAAGTCGGGCTGGCAGGGTTGCAAGACCGTCTGCCGTCTGAACTGTCGGGAGGCCAGCAACAGCGCGTCGCTGTTGCACGCGCCATCGTGCAGCAGCCCGAAGTCTTGTTGTTTGACGAACCACTGTCGAATGTCGACGCCAAGCTGCGCCGTAAGGTTCGCGCCGAGATCCGCGATTTGCAGCGCAGGTTCGGCCTGACGGCTGTCTATGTGACCCATGATCAGGAAGAGGCGCTGGCAGTGTCCGACCGCATCATCGTGATGCAGGCAGGCAAGATCGCACAGATCGGCACCCCGCAGGATTTATACGACCGCCCCGCGACCCCCTTTGTAGCCGATTTCATCGGAGATGCGAACCTGATCGACGGAATGGTGCAGGGCGGGCAATTCCGTGCGGGCAATCTGAGTATTGACCTTGCCGGGCCAGACGGGCTTGCCACGATCTCGATCCGACCCGAGCGTATCAGTCTGCACAAGGAGGGCTCTGCTAAAGTGCTCAGTGCTTCCTATCTGGGCAGCCGTACGGAATACCTTATTGAAACGGGTGCTGGCGAAATGCTTGTCTCGCGCCCAATTTGGGAAGATGCGTTGCCCGCAGGTGCGGCTGTCAGCATCGATATCCACCCTACCGACTTGACCCGCGTGAAATAGGAACCCCCAATGACTGACCCAATCGTTGAGCGCTTTGCACTTGCCCAGACCATCGCTTCGGAAGGGGGCGCCTTGGCCATGCGCTTTTTCAACGCCCGCGACAGCCTGATAATTGAAGACAAGATGAACCCGCAGGATATGGTCAGCCAAGCCGACCGCGAGGTGGAACTATTGCTGCGTCAGCGGATCACGGTGGCCTTTCCTGAAGATGCCATTCTGGGCGAAGAAGGCGGCGCATTGGGCGGAACCAGCGGCTTTACTTGGGTCCTCGATCCCATCGACGGAACAGCGCCGTTTCTTGCCGGGTTGCCGCACTGGTGTGTTGTGATCGCGGTCGTGCAAGGCGATGAGACGGTCGCGGGCGTCATCGATCAACCCATGACGGCAGAGGTCTTTTCGGCACGAAAGGGACAAGGGACATGGCTGAATGGCAGGCAGGTCCATGTCGGCACGGAGTTGAAGATTAACAACTGTAACGTTGGAATGGGTATCAGCCATCGGTCGCCTTTACCCCCCTTCGTCGAGGCGATCGGACGCCTCCTCGCGGCTGGTGGCATGTACTATCGCAACGGGTCGGGTGCTGTCATGCTCGCCAGTGTCGCTGTGGGGCGACTGGGCGGCTATTATGAGCCGCATATGAATCCGTGGGACTGCCTTGCTGGCTTGCTGATGGTGCGTGAGGCAGGCGGGCAGACCCTTCCGTTCCCATCAGGGGCGGATGGCGGCATCGTTCTGGCAGCCTCACAGGGGCTCTATGATGATCTTACGGGGATATGCCTGAGATAGTTTTGCCGGATTCAGCATATTTATGGCTTCGGATGAGTCTGTACACAGGCATGCAGGCAAACCTCACTTCTTGACCTTAGCTAATCATAAGGTACGGTTTGTCGACACTGGAGTGGATACTACCGCCGAAGTCGCGTCGAAACGAACCCTCTCGGGATCCTGCTCTGCATAACCCTTCCGGGCAGTGGATGCATTTTATGAAATTGATGTGCTAAAGCCTCATGGCCAAGGACTTCGACAGGCAGGGTGTGGAGATCCAAATCCGCATCGCCGTGCTCAACCGCTAGACTGCCCTCGGCGGGACCCGTCGCAGTTGCCGCAGGATAAGTCCGTCTGGGGAACGCGGTAGCCTAACCTTCGACTGATTTGTGCAACAAAGCCCGCGACAGGTCCAAATTGGTCCGGATGCATAGGATAGGATCGCATTGAGGAGCGTGGTTTTTCCCACACCCAGAAAGTATGTCAGCAAGGTAAGCGGGAAACGAGTTTTGGTGATGTTCCTGGTATCGGTCATTTTGTCTTAGCTAATTATATTGTGATGTTATGACATAATATTAGATGAGAGGCAAAGATGGCTCAACCCAAGTAGGGTGACAACATACCGATGCTCATAGCGATGATCAGGGCGCCTCCAGTCACGTGCAGTGTTGCCGAGATGGCTTGCAGGCCTTGGTGATCCCGCGCACCAAAACCGGCCAACCGCCGAGCGACGACGCCGGAGGTAGCAACCATCAGGTTAAACGCAGCGGTCCCAAGACCCATCGTGATCACGGCAAGGCATCCAACGGCGAAAGCATCGAACCGAGCCGCGATTACCAGTACAAATAGGGCGCCAGTACAGGGTCTCAGCGCGATGCTGGTGATCAAAGCGACCGCGTCGCGTGTCGATGTAAGTGTTGCCACATCCTTGACACTTGGACCATGCGCGTGGCCGCAGCAGCTGTGCGCCACCTGATTGGCTTGTCCCATTTTGTACCAACTGCGGGCACCACGAAATACCAAAACCAGCCCGATTGCCGCAATCGCTGCATAGCTCGCGGGGGCCAGCCAAGCTTCTGTGAAATTGGCTAGATCAGCGGATCCAATTTGCAAAATAAAGTAGAGGCCACCGACCAAAAGGATGGCCGTCCCTGCCTGTGCCAGACTGGATAGAACCGTCAATATGCTCAACCGTTTTAGAGTTGCGCCACTGGCAAGCGCGGCTCCTCCAATCAGTACTTTCCCATGACCGGGCCCAAGTGCGTGGAAGAAGCCATAAGCTGCAGTCGCACTACACAATGTCCAGACGGCTTTCGGATCGCCAACCTGAATACCTCTTAGGGCGCCCGCCATTACGTTTTGGAACGTGCGTTGTTCTCCGGCGGCCCATTGTTGAATGTCGAACCATGGCACAATGCTCCAGGCGGCGACGCCAGCAGCCAATATGCTCGCAACGATGACACCGAACCTTAACCACATGTCAGGTGCACCTCATCAGAGAAGAGGCGTCCGACATTCTCCTGCGTGGGTGCCTCCTCGCGCCCCAGTGCAGTAAGCTCTTCCTGCAAGGCATTTTCCGCGGCATTCGGTTCAAATGGCACGATCTGTACCTGACAATCTTCTGGCAGATCGACGGACTCTATCGCGGGGAGAATAGTATAGGCATAGAAAAAAATGGGGTCATAAAGACGCAGAAATACAGTCGTGTTGTCAATCCTGACAGGCCGGGACAATGGCAGATCAAATGAGACTTCGACCTGATTGTTCTCAAGTGTTACCGCAGCGGCTTCCGGTCGTCCCAGTGGATAGTCCTCCCCAGCGACCTCAAGGTAGACATCGCCTTTATAGTCCGGGTCCCAGTTCACTTCACCGTCTATAACTGCAGCGCGATCAGCATCATTAAACTGTCCATCTCCATCCAGATCCAAGTTCAGCGACTCAAACAGGATAAGCGTTGTAAATTCATCGTAAGTCCATGAAATCCGAAGCGCCTCTAATTGCCCATCAGAACCAAAGATGAACCCGGTGCGCGCATCAACGAAGACATGTGGATGTGCCTTAGCGGGCCCACCAAGACACATCACAATGAACAAAAGACCCCAAAAGTTGTGTGACACGGGAAACTTATGCTCCAATTTTTGGTCAGGATTTTACACGGCTAATGCGATTACATGCAGCCTGCAAGAGCGGTTGACAGATTCCGGATAAGTTGAGGGTAAAGTGCCGGGCCCGGCTCTAGATCGGAACCAAGCGGATCGAGAATGCCCGTCTGTGCTTCGGTTCCGTCGAGAACAGTTGCGACTAGACCCGGATTGAACTGCGGTTCGGCAAGAACGCAATCGATGCCTTGCTCGGCGATCCGACCCTGGATTTCAGCAATTCGTGCCGGGCTGGGATCAGACGCATCACCGATGGAAATTGCCCCTGATGCCTGGAAATCAAAATCCATTTCGAAATACTGATAGGCATCATGGAACACGACGAATTGGCCATCACGCACGGGATCGAGAGTCGCTGTGACCTCATCAATCAAGGCTTCGATCTCTGTACGGCCTACTGCGGCATTCGCAAAATAAGCACCTGCGTTGTCAGGGTCGGCGGCGGAAAGCTGACCTGCGATCACGTTCAGCCAAGTCATTGCATTTTTTGGTGACAACCACGCGTGTGGATCATGCGCGCCGTGGTCGTCGTGTCCCGCCTCTTCATCGTGTCCATCATCATGCGCCTCGTCGGCGTGATCATCATGTTCATGGGCTTCGAACAACGCACCTTCCCGGAACTGCAGTTGGATCGTGCCATCTGCTTCCAGCAATGCAGTCACAGCGGCATCCGGTGCGAGCGTTTCAATCGTATCTGTCAGCCATGGCGTCAAATCGGGTCCAATCCAAAACACAAGATCAGCGTTCTGCAACGCTGCCGCCTCAGACGGGCGCAGGCTATATTCGTGTGGGCTTGCACCGGGCTGAACAATCAAATCGGGCGTGCCGATACCATCCATGACCCGTGCCACCAAGGAATGGACGGGGGCGATATCCACAACGACCTGCGGCGTGTCCGCATAGGCGGCCCCGCCCATCAAAGTAGCAGTAAGGGGCAGGGTAAGAAGCTTTCTGGACATCGAGGTCTCCATGTGATTGTATAACATTACACACCAGATAGACGAAATGTAATAACATGACAAGTGAGTCGAACAAATCAAGCGCTGCAAACGGCCCCTTTGTGTTTGCGCAGCACGATCATCGCACATGTATGAGCGATGCGCTGACTGCAGCCGAGGCCCGTTGTGCGGCTGACGGTCTTCGCTTTACGCCTGTGCGGCGCAAGGTGCTCGAGATTTTACTGCAAGATCATCACGCGCTTGGCGCCTATACAATCCTGGACAGGCTACGCGAGGACGGATTTGGGTCGCAGCCTCCGGTTGCATATCGCGCGTTGGATTTTCTTGTCACAAATGGTTTGGCCCATAAGATTGAACGGCTGAATGCCTTTATTGCCTGCGTTCACCCTAGCCATCCCCACACACCGGCATTTATGATCTGCCGGTTGTGCAACACGGTTGCCGAAGCGCAATCTTCCCCCGCGCGGGGCGCGTTGGGCGACGCGGCGCGCGCCACCGGTTTTCGGATAGAGCGCACTGTCGTTGAGGCGAGCGGTGTCTGCCCGTCTTGTGTAGATAGGGCAGACGCATGAGCCTTGTTCAAGTTGAGGACCTTAGCGTCCGTTACGGCGCAAGGACGGTCTTGTGGCAGGTGTCGCTAAGTGTTGCACCGGGCGAGATCGTAACAATTGTTGGACCAAACGGGTCTGGTAAAACCAGCCTGCTTCGGGCGATTATCGGCGCCGTCAAGCCATGCCAAGGCCGTGTCGTAAAGGAGAGAGGCGTGAAAATCGGATATGTTCCGCAAAAGCTGCATATCGACGACACGTTGCCAATCACAGTTTCGAGGTTCTTGAAGTTACCGGGCGGCGTCGCAGTTGCAGAAATCGATCACGCACTAACGCTAGCAGGCGTGCCCGACTTGGCGAAGGCGCAACTCTCACAACTGTCAGGGGGGCAATTCCAGAGGGTCTTACTCGCACGTGCATTAATCGGAAAACCTGATCTGCTGCTCTTGGACGAAGCCACACAGGGGCTAGACCAACGCGGTTCAGCGTCGTTTTACCAACAGATCGAAACTGTCCGACAGGACACTGGCTGCGCAGTCCTCATGATCAGCCATGAGCTACACGTCGTGATGAGCGCATCTGACCGTGTTATTTGCCTTAATGGTCACGTCTGCTGTGAAGGGACGCCTGCGGTGGTCGCATCTGCGCCAGAATACCGGGCATTGTTCGGCACAGGAACGGGCGGTGCACTGGCACTTTACCGACATGAACATGATCATGATCATGGTGATCCAAACCACGACCACGACCACGACAATACAGAGGCCGCAGAATAATGCTTGATGATTTTATGGTACGCGCCGCCTTGGCCGGTATTGGCGTGGCTTTTGCTGCCGCACCTTTGGGGTGTTTTGTGGTCTGGCGACGTATGGCTTATTTTGGGGACGCCACGGCACACGCTGCGATCCTTGGTGTTGCCCTGTCGCTGGCGTTCTCGATGTCAATTTTCGTCGGCACCATGACTGTGGCCTTGCTGATGGCGCTGGTCGTCAGCGTGCTGTCTGGTCGGGGCTATGCGATGGACACACTGCTGGGGGTCCTTGCGCATTCGGCGCTTGCCTTCGGGCTTGTTGCAGTATCCTTCATCTCAGGCGTGCGGATCGACTTAATGGCCTATCTCTTTGGTGATATTTTGTCCGTCTCGCACGAGGACCTTTCGGTCATCTGGGGTGGTGCTGTACTTGTTGTCGCGCTGATAGGCTGGCGTTGGTCGGCCCTGCTGACCTCGACATTGAACGAGGATTTGGCTTATGCCAGTGGGATAAATCCGAAACGTGAACAACTGGTGCTGACGATTGCGCTAGCAATTACTGTTGCAGTCGCGATCAAAGTCGTTGGTGTCCTGCTTATTGCCGCCATGCTGATTATCCCGGCAGCCGCCGCACGCCCTTTGTCACGCACACCCGAAGGCATGGCCGTAGCCGCTGGTATGATCGGGATGTTGTCGTCCATTATCGGTCTGCGTGCGGCGTATATGCTTGATACTCCTGCAGGCCCCTCCATCGTGTGCGTCGCATCGATTACGTTTCTCGCAACAAGCGTTCTTAGGCGTTTTAGACACGAGCGGTAAGGCGGTGTTGTATCTTCCAGAGCATTGCTTGACGGCGTCGAACTCAGGTTTCACATTACTCCGTAAGTCATAAGTTGGCGATTTAACCGTCGTAGCGCGACGCGCGAATGGTCGGTCTGTCTGCCGCATGGCAGCGTCGACAAACATGCACTCGCTGCATTTTTCATGTTGCATGCGTACGCAACGGAGGCTCCGAATTGATAAGATCGTCCCAGTGCTGCGGTTAGCCGCGCTCACGCACCGCAAAAACAGAATCGCAGCTTTGGGCATCTGTTTTCTTCTGGAGGCCAATTTTAGTTTGCAGGCGCATCGAAGGTCCACGATCCACCCGTATTGGCGGTTGGACTGACGTGCTTCCATCAGTCCTGCGTGAACGTTCGTCACATAAGTGATCGTCAAGGGTTCTGACATTCCTGTGGCACAACGTGATCAACCCGTAACAGACTTAAAGCGTAAGCTACTGCTTTCGCAACGCTTCCGGGCCACCATCGGCATTCTTTGAGGGCTAGATTTGATCGAGCAAGACATTGGTATCTAATTCGATATTGGCTCCGGCGGTAGGGATCGAACCTACGACCAATTGATTAACAGTC
>JBLHOS010000092.1:0-11404 GCA_047623825.1 Paracoccaceae bacterium
CATTTGTCCGCAGTTGCGGCAATGTTCATGCTGCGATGCAGCCTACGTCGTGGAAGCGGCCGTTCAAAGCTACAATCTCGGTGGATTTCAAACCGACCTTTCGCCGCGTCATGTTCGAGCTCACACATCGCGGACAAACCTGTCATTCATCACTTTATCCTCAAGGACCACTTTCTAAAAAACGGTTCAAGTTTGGGTTACCTTTTGCTGATGCTAGGGTGTGTTGATGTGCTTATAAAATTGGAGGCACTTCGATCGTTACAATCTCTGCTCCAGAGCCATCTCGGATGATCGAAAACACCGCGTTCATCATTGTCTCCACATCTTGGCGCACCATAAAGATATTTCCTCCCAATAGCTCTGCAAACGGGTCCCAGTCAAAACATCCGATAACGATTTTATCCTGTGCCGCACGGTCATTTTCACGAAGGCTGGTAACTACACCTTCGAGAGAAATTGTCGAATTAACAAACATCGTTGCAGGCGGCTCAGCGGCATCTTTCAGGAACGTCGATAGAGCAGCCGCAGCTTTTTCCGACGCATATCCGCAGGCGAGAATTTGATCCTCTGTAACTGTTATCCCGATCTCCGCATGCGCATTCCTAAAACCTCTGATCCTTTCTTGGGTGTTGTGATCCGCCTCGCGCCCACCAACAAACAGCGATCCTTGCGACCGCTCCGGGGCCGCCGCCAAAATCTTCTGCGTCAGTTTAAATGCACCCGCATAGTTATCCGAAATGACAGAAGATGCCTTCTTTCCTGGAAGGTCCAAATTCAGGGTCGGCACACCCGCTGGTGCGCATAAATCATGGATTTTATCTGGATCGGTTGCACCCGTGCAGATCAGATATTCTACCTGATAGGCCAGCATCGTGCGCGCAGCCGTTAACTCGAGTTCCGGATCGCGCTGTGTACAGGTCACGATCGGAAAATATCCGGCTGCACGCGCCATGCGTTCAAAAGTTTGCGCAATGGAACTGAAATAGCGGTTGTCATACATCGGAACCACCATACCGATGATGCCTGATTTCTCTTTGCGCAAAGTGCTGGCCTGCATGTTGAGGGCATAGCCGTGTTCATCCGCAAGGTTGCGCACCTTGGTCGCCAGTTTCTCGCTGATTCGACGCTTTTTCCAGTTGCCATTCAACACCGCGCTGACGGTGCCTGCAGACGTCCCCGCCAACTGTGCGAGGTCATAGATCGTTGTTTTCTTGGCGTTTTGATCCGTCAAAGCCCGCATCCGCATTAAGATTTCTAAAAGACATTGACACTTTGTGGGGATTTGCACAACGTAGCACAATCGATTGTGCATTAATGCATGATCGATTGTGCAATGAACCGGCGGCAGGTCGGTTACAGGGAGGACGCCATGAAAGGCATTTCGAAATTCATGAGCGCAGCTGCGGCTGTTGCTTTACTTACGACGGCACCGCTTGCCGTTTTGGCAGAAACCACCATCGGCGTGGTCGTCAAAATTGGCGGAATTCCGTGGTTTAACGCAATGGAAGTAGGCATTCAGCAGCGCGCCGAAGAATTGGGCATCAATGCATTTATGGTTGGCCCGACCAGCGATGATCCTGCCCTGCAGGTCCGTGCAATCGAAGACCTTATCGCCCGCGGTGTCGATGTCATCGGCGTTGTACCAAACGATGCCCAAGTGCTTGAACCAGTTCTTGAGCGCGCACGCGCAGCAGGCATCAAGGTGATTACCCATGAATCGCCAGACACCGTAAACAACGATTTCAACTTTGAACTCGTCTCCTCAAACGATCTAGGCGTGGCTCATGCTCAGTTGTTCCAAGAAGTAACAGGCTGTGAAGGCGGTTATGCAGTGTATGTCGGCGGTTTGACCGTTCCGGCCCATAACGCATGGGCGGATGCAGCGGTGGCATATCTCGAAGAAAACTGCCCCGACATGACCCAAGTTGCTGAACGGTTTGGCGTTGCAGAAAGCGTTGATGACAGCCGCAACACGACATTGGACCTGATACGTGCAAATCCCGATCTGGCGGGTATTCTGGCTTTCGGCAGCCAAGGCCCGATCGGTGCAGCCCGCGCCGTCGAGGAACGCGGTCTATCCGGCGAAGTCGCAGTTGTTGGACTGTTTTCTGCAGGTCAAGGCCGTCAGCTGGTCCATGACGGTGCGATCACAGGCGGTTTCGTCTGGAGCCCACTTGAGGCCGGCAAGGTCTTCGTTGAGCTTGGTAATATGCTGGTTGAAGGTAGTGAAATCACCGACGGAGCCGATCTTCCACTGCTTGGCGAAATCGCGCTTGAAGGAAACAATATCTTTGCCAACAAGCCTCTCGCGCTCAGCAAGGATACGGTTGATGCCCTCGCAGAGATGGGTCTTTGATCTAACAGGTTTCTCCCAAGCCTGACACGTGGGGCGCTTGACCAACAGGCGCCCCACGGACTTGCCAAACATCTACACAATTTAGCAAAGCCTGTTTGGCCATCCGATCTGGCTGGTCCATGTCTTTGCCATGGAGCATTTCAATGCCGGACTATGCACTTCGCGCGCAAAACGTGACCCAGAAATTCGGGGCCTTTGTCGCGCTTGAGGATGTTTCTTTTGATTTGAAAGTGGGCGAAGTCCACTGCCTTGCGGGCGAAAACGGCTGTGGGAAAAGCACCCTGATCAAAGTGATCAACGGGGTGAACACGCCAGAACCTGGCGCGCTGATCAGCTTTTATGACAGCACCCCTGCGTCGCGCGTGTCCCCGACGGACGCAAAGCGTCATGGCGTGCACGTGATTTGGCAAGACCTTGCACTATTTCCCGACCTGACAGTGGCGGAAAATATCACGTTTGACAGCTTCATCGCAGCGCCCTTTGCACCGCGCGGCAGTGCAGCGAAAACCGACCGCGCCGCGCAGATCATTACGCGGCTGGGGGTCAAATTGGACCCGCATGCTAAATTGGGCGATCTCAGCATTGCAAAACGGCAATTGGTCGCCATTTGCCGCGTGCTGGACGCCAATGCGCGGATCATCTTTATGGATGAGCCGACAGCTTCCCTTACCCGCAAAGAAACTCAGACGTTGCTAGGCATCGTGCGCAAGCTTTCGGCGGATGGCATTTCGATTGTCTTTGTCAGTCACCGTCTGGCCGAAGTGCTAGACGTCTGCGAGCGCGTTACAGTCTTGCGCGATGGTGCTTTCGTCGGATCCTACCCGACCGAAGGGATGACCCAGAAAAGGCTGTCCACACTGATGACCGGTCTGGACTTGAATGAGCAGCCACGTGACATCGAGAATTTCGGCGAGACCGCAATAGAAGTGCGCAGCCTGTCACGTGATGCGGAATACGACAACATCTCGTTCTCGGTACGTCGCGGCGAAATCCTTGGGCTGACCGGCCTCATGGGATCGGGCCGCACGGAAATTGCGCTGTCGCTTTTTGGAATGACGCAAGCCGACGAAGGCGCAATCCTGATTGACGGCAAGCCGGTGAACTTTCGTAACAGCCGCGATGCGATTGCTGCAGGAATTGCCTATGTATCGGAGGACCGCTTGAACCTTGGTCTGGTGCAAAGCCAGTCCATTATCAAAAATACAGCTTCGACAGTCCTTGATGATCTTGCGAAGCCTTCCTTCTACCTCTCGCCCAAACGCCTCAGCGCTTTGTGCACAGAGTGGATCACACAGCTAAAAACCAAGGTCAGCGACCCGCGCTTGCCTGTGTCGTCACTTTCTGGCGGCAACCAACAACGCATTGTGTTGGCAAAATGGCTCGCGACCAATCCCAAAGTCCTGATCCTCGACGCGCCCACAGTCGGCGTGGATGTCGGGGCAAAGGCAGGCATATTTGAAATCGTGCGCGAGCTGGCTGCAAAGGGAATGGCCATCATCCTCATCAGCGATGAAGCAAGCGAGATCCACACACATGCTGACCGCGTTTTGATCCTGCGGGGCGGCAAAGTTCACAAGGACCTGAAACCCGCAACCGTGACTGAAGAAACGCTGGAGGAGATGATCAATGGGTAAGGTATTTGCATCTGCCGAGGGCATTCTTGGCGTTCTGATCATCTGCTTGTCGGTCCTATTGACCGTGACAACAGACAGCTTTGCATCGATTCAGAACATCTTTGACCTGCTCAACAACCAATCGGTGAACATCATCTTCGCGGTCGGTCTTGTGGTCGTTCTTGTGGCGGGAGGGATTGATATTTCCTTCTCGGTTGCCGCCTCAGTCGTACAGTACATTGTTGTGACATTGCTCATTTCGATGGACGGCGGAAATTGGGCCATTGGCCTGCTGTTGGCCGCCGCGACAGGCATCAGTTTGGGTCTCATCAACGCATTGTTCATTCATAGATTTCGGATCGTTTCGATCATCGTCACGATCGGGACGTTCAATGTGTTCTTTGGCTTGCTGATGTATTTGTCGCGTGGACGGTCGATCTACACGATCCCTGACTGGCTTTACGCGCGTGTTTCGATCTTTAGCATTGAATTGGAACGCGGCTCGGCCACGCTATATCTGCCGGTGCTTATCATGTTCGTTATGGTCGTGGCGACGTGGTTTATCCTTTCCAGAACAGGGTTTGGCCGCCAGATTTACGGCTTTGGCTCAAATCCCGACGCCGCGCGCCGCTCTGGCATCAATGTCGCACTGATCCAAGGGTTTGCCTATGGCTGGCTGGGTCTTTGCGCCGGTATAGCCGGTCTGATGCAGGCCCATATTGTGCGCGAGGTCGTGCCCAACGCCCTTTATGGTCGAGAGCTGGATATCCTCGCAGCCGTTGTTCTTGGCGGCGCGGTTTTGGGCGGTGGGCGCGGCACTGTGCTTGGGGCAGTGTTGGGCGTGATGCTCTTGGCGTTGATCCAGAACGGGCTGAACCTTTTGGGGATTTCACCCTTCGCGTTCAAAATGATCGTGGGTGCCATCATTCTGTGCGCCATCACAGCCACGAACCTTGACCGCATTTTGCCCCAAACACGCAGATCCATAAAGGGAGGCGCATCAGATGCGTAAGCTATTTCAAGGCTGGTCAGGCGACCGCATAGAACTGACCGCGATGGTGGCATTCCTCGCTCTGTCGGTCCTGTGTTTTGCAGTGATTGCCCCCAATTTCCTGTCGGTCGGCATTTTTCGATCTATGGCGTTTCAACTGCCTGAGCTTGGATTGCTGACCCTAGCAATGTTCATTCCGATCATTGCGGGTGGCCTGAATCTAGCGGTGACATTTACGGCCAATATCTGCGGATTGGCGGCGGCCTTCATCGTTCAGAAGTTCTTGTTGGAAAACGGCGGCCTTGCCCTGCCTATCGCGTTGATTGTCGCCCTTGTAACGGGTCTGGTTATTGGCATGCTCGTCGGGGCTATGGTCGCCTATGTCGGTGCGCATCCGATCCTTGTGACGCTGGGCGCGATGATTTTCTTGCGTGGCTTGGGCGAGTTACTGACCCGGGGAAGCGATATTTCCGGCATGCCCCCTGTATTTGAAACCATCGGCCACGGCACATTGCTTGGCGTTCCCATTCCAATGTGGATATTTCTCGCCGCGGTCGCGATTTGTTTTTACATCATGCAATTCACCAAACTTGGGTTCTCAATCCATATGGTCGGCTCGAACCCCAAGGCGACATTGTTTTCAGGCATCGATGTGAACCGCGTATTGGTCTGGGTTTATGGCCTATCCGGTGCGTTGTCCGGGCTTGCGGGCTTTTTGATGTTGGCGCGCTTTAATTCGGTACGGGTGGGCCACGGCGAAAGCTATCTGCTCATCACGATCCTCGCCTGTTTTCTGGCGGGCGCGAACCCGTTTGGCGGCTTTGGGCGCGTGCTGCCTTTGGCCGTTGGCCTGATCAGCCTGCAAGTTATCGCATCCGGCATGAACCTGATGGGCGCAAGCCAGCACCTGGCGACAGCAGCATGGGGCGGGTTTCTGATCCTTGTCATGATCCTGCGCGCGCCGTTCCAGTCCAAGACGTGAAGGACTTCAAATGACCTATGTACTTGGAATTGATGTGGGGTCCGGCAGCGCGCGATGCGGCGTGTTTGATCAAAGCGGCACATTGCTGGGCACGGCAAAGCAGACGATTGCCATCCACCGCCCCGCGCCCAACCATGTCGAGCAATCCTCAACCGATATATGGTCAGCCATTTGCGCCGCTACTAAAGGTGCAATTTCGCAGGCAAATGTTGCGCCAGACGAGGTGATTAGCCTGTCGTTCAGCGCGACCTGCTCGCTGGTCTTGCTGGATCAAAACCACGCACCGTTGCCCCTCAGCGAAGGGGACAAAGGTTGGAACATCATCATGTGGATGGACCACCGCGCAGGTGCGGAGGCCAACATCTGCAATGCAACAGGCGCGCCTGTTTTGAACAATCTTGGCGGTGCGATATCGCTCGAGATGCAGATACCCAAACTCATGTGGCTCAAACGTCAGCGGCCTGAGCTTTGGAATAAGCTGGGGTATGCCGCTGATCTCGCCGATTATCTGGGATGGCGCTGCACGGGCCAAAACGAACGCTCAATTTGCACGGTTGGATGCAAATGGACTTACGACGCTGACAATGGATGCTGGGATGATCGGTTCTTTAATCAAGTCGGGCTGCCGGATCTGCGCGCACGCGCCGCCTTGCCCGACACGGCTTGCGAGATTGGCGCACATCTTGGCGCATTAACGCAATCCGCAGCAGATGATCTTGGCCTGACCACGCAGTGCCACGTGGCTGTTGGATTAATTGATGCGCATGCAGGCGCTCTGGGAACGTCTGGCCTGTTTGCAGACGACGCGCCAGAAACCCGCCTTGCATTGATTGCGGGTACTTCAAACTGCCATATTGCCCTCACGAAAAACCGTATCGAAGTATCAGGTGTCTGGGGCCCTTACTACGGGGCGGTCCAAAACGGGCTCTATGCCCTCGAAGGCGGGCAAAGTGCGACCGGCGCGATGCTTGACCAGATCGTTGCATTGTTTGCAAGTGCGCAATCATTCGGGGATGCGCCCCATGGCCCTATCTCCGAAACATTGATTAAGCGCATGGCAACAGACCCCGATCAGGGTAAAGAGGCCATGGTCCTCCCTGACTTTATCGGCAACCGCTCTCCCTATGCCGACCCCGACCTGCGCGGCGCAATCATGGGGCTGACCTTGGAGCCACCGGACGAGACCTTTCTCAAGGTCTATTGGGCCGCCTGCGCCAGCATCGCCTACGGTACGCGCCAGATCATTGATGCCATGAGGGCGCATGGTGTTCCAATTGACAAGCTACATCTGAGCGGCGGCCATGCCCAATCTGCGCTGCTGGTGCAGATCTATGCCGATGCTACGGGCTGTGACGTGATCGTTGCCGAGACACCCGAACCCGTCCTGCTGGGTGCTGCAATCGCTGCTGCGATGCCGCTCGGAGATGATTTTCCAATCTCTCAAGGGCGCGCGGTCCGCGCGGCTCGCATCATTTCACCAAATCCAATCGCAACAGAAATGCACAGGGCACGCTACGCGACGTTTTGCGCCCATTACGAAGGTGATGCAGCACCAGCGGCCACGCTTGTCGCAGTCACCGCATAACCGAACATACAGGATATCAAGATGACCATGACGACGGGCCAAACGGCCGATTTTGCCGCGCTTGCTAACACGCTTCGCGGCCTTGCGATTGACGCGGTAGAAACGGCTGGCCACGGGCACCCGGGTGCGGCGATGGGGATGGCGGACTTTGCCACGGTCCTTTACGCCAGTCACCTTCGTTTTGACGCCTGCAACCCCGACTGGCCGGATCGTGATCGCGTTGTTTTGTCCAACGGTCACGCCTCCATTTTGCTATATTCTTTGCTGCATTTGACAGGCGTCACGGGCGTCGGCATAGACGATATCAAGGCGTTCCGCCAAGCAGGGTCCAAGACGCCAGGTCATCCCGAGGTCGGCCATACTGCCGGTGTTGAAACGACCACAGGACCGCTTGGCCAGGGGCTCGCGACAGCGCTCGGCATGGCCCTTGCAGAGCGACGTCTGCGCGATGAGGTCGGACCTGATCTTTGCAATCACCGAACTTGGGTGTTTGCGGGAGATGGCTGTTTGATGGAAGGGGTCGGTCAAGAGGCTGCATCACTCGCCGGACACCTTAAGCTTGGCAATCTGAACGTCCTATACGACATGAATGCGATCACGATTGATGGCAGCACAGAGCTCTCTTTTACCGATGACACTGCTGCTAAGTTCAAAGCAATGGGTTGGCATGTTTTGCAAGCGTGTGGCCACACGCATGGCGAAATTGATGACGCATTGGCCGCCGCCAAGGAAGAAACTGATCGGCCAACCATCGTCATGTTCCGCACAACAATCGGATTTGGCGCACCTACAAAGGCAGGAACGTCGGGCATACATGGCTCTAAACTTGGGACAAAAGAAGCGGCAGGCGCAAAGGCGGCACTTGGCCTGCCCCCTGCTCCATTCGACATTACTCAAGACGTACGGAACGCATGGTTGGCCATTGGATCACAGGGAAGTGCGGAACGACAAGCATGGATCGAGCGAACTGAACGCTTGCCAGCCTCCGGATTAGCGGAGTTCTACCGGCGTGTAGAAGGGCGTCGGCCAAGTTCATTTCCATCCTCCACGCATGCTGCAAAAGTCGGCTGGATCGATGCACCAGCTTCGATTGCAACACGCAAAGCCAGCCAAATGGCGCTTGAGGTGTTGACCCATCAATTGCCTGAACTGATCGGCGGCTCTGCAGACCTGTCTGGCTCTAACCTGACCAAGACCGCTGCGACAGACACAGCGTTTACCGCTACATCCTCGGGCCGCTACATCAACTATGGCGTCCGGGAGTTCGCGATGGCAGCTGCGATGAACGGCCTCGCGCTGCATGGTGGCTTTGTGCCTTACGGCGGTACCTTTCTTGTGTTCTCAGATTACATGCGCAACGCGATCAGATTGTCTGCACTGATGGGGACGCGGGTCTTGTATGTGATGACCCATGACAGCATTGGCCTCGGCGAAGATGGTCCAACACACCAGCCTGTCGAACACTTGGCCAGCCTCCGCGCGATCCCAGGGTTAAACGTGTTCCGCCCTGCCGATGTGATTGAAACAATGGAGGCCTATGAGGTCGCCCTCGCTGGGCCCTCCGTGCCGTCGCTGTTCGCATTCTCGCGCCAAGGCGTTACGCAAGTGAGGCTGGAAACCAGTTCAGAAAACCTGACTGCGAAAGGTGGCTATGTCTTACGAGATGTGGACGCCCGCGACATTACACTGATCGCAACTGGCTCGGAAGTCAGCCTCGCAATTGTAGCCGCTGATTTACTGGGCAAAGAAGGCGTGTCCGCTGCTGTAGTATCTCTGCCCTGCTGGGAGTTGTTCGATGCTCAGCCCCAAGCGTACCGCGATGCCACTCTTGGTGCAGCGCCGCGTTTGGCCATTGAAGCCGCGAGTCCCTTTGGTTGGGGCCGCTATGTCGGCCATGAAGACAACATGATTGGAGTGCCAACCTTTGGTGCCTCGGCCAGTGCCGAGCATCTGTACGAGCAGTTCGGCCTTACCCCAGAAAATATTGCGGCTAGGGCCAAGGCACGCCTCTCCGCCTCCTGACCCCCAAAAAGGATACACCATGAAATTCTTCGTAGACACCGCCGACGTCGCTGCCATCCGCAACCTGAATGACATCGGGTTGATTGATGGCGTGACGACCAACCCAAGCATCATTGCCAAAAGCGGGCGTGACATTATCGAGGTCACCAAGGAGATCTGCGCTTTGGTCACGGGACCAGTGTCGGCCGAAGTGACGGCGCTCGATTACGATGGCATGATGAAAGAAGCCGTCGTTCTGGCAAAGATCGCTGACAACATCTGCATCAAGCTTCCACTGACCATGGATGGCTTGAAAGCCTGCAAAGCTCTGACGTCTGACGGGCACCAGACCAACGTGACGCTTTGCTTTTCAGTCAACCAAGCATTGTTGGCAGCGAAATGCGGCGCGACCTACGTGTCCCCATTCGTAGGACGGCTTGACGATATCAACCTTGATGGGATGCAGTTGATCCGAGATATTCGCACGATGTTCGACAACTACAATAATCTGAACACCCAGATACTTGCCGCGTCCCTACGCAACTCAAATCACGTCTCAGGTGCAGCCCTCGCAGGTGCGGATGTAGGTACAATTCCCCCGAACGTCATCGAAGGTCTTGCCGAACACACACTCACAAAAAGTGGTCTCGATACCTTCATGAAGGATTGGGTGAAAACAGGGCAGAAAATCGTCTGAATTCAAATTCTGAAAATCTGCGCCGTAGTCAAAAAAGAGCATTCCTGGTGCTCGCAACAGGAAGATGTTGTTCCAATTATTCACCGTGTTCGCTGATGCGCCGCCAAGGGCTATTGGAACCGCTGTTCTCCCGCTGCCTTCGCCAAAGCAGCCACTCGTGCCACGCGCAGCATCGGTCACTTTGGGCTCTAAGCCCGAATTCGCTGCACAAGAGACGAACGGCTGCTATCCCGCTAACGTAGGATTTCACACTCTGCCGCAAACGACCCCAATCTGTGCCTCTGAATAACGTGATTTCTTCATCGTGAATCTCCTTGGCTTATCTTGCCGTGAAAATTCTAGTTTTCAACACAACCATTTTTCGGGGGGATTACCCATCCACCGGCTTGGTCCATGGAAAACCATGGCATCTGTCGAGTGGGAAACGCTCAAGTGGGTTGATTGGTTTAACAACCGCCGCCTGCTGGAACCCATCCATTGCCCGGCAGGTGATGCTTGCATCACCGAGAGGGGATACATCCCACCAGCAGAAGCCGAAGAGAGGTACTATGCGCAGTTCGACACATTAGATATGGTCGCATGAGATCGGTGTTTGTCAAAGGTGTTGTCCGCCGATTTCATGCGGCGTCTCTGATTTCAGAGGCGCTGATTTCGTTTTCTGGGTTCAGCCAGACGGGTCCTGCTGGTTGCCAGTTTCGGGTTTTTCCTGACCAGCGTTGCGGGTTTTGCGCGCGAGCAGTTGCATAGAGATTGGCACGATTTGTGAGCGTTGCACGATCATGACCTGCGTGGCGCGCATTCGGCGTGACGAAGCGGATGGCGCTGTGCAGGTGTTCACTATTGTACCAACCAGCGAAGGTTTGGACCCAGGTTTGAGCATCCGCCTTGGTGGCAAAGCCCTTGGTCGGCCAGTCCGGGCGGTATTTGCAGGTTCGGAACAACGCCTCTGAGAAAGGGTTGTCGTTGCTCACGCGAGGGCGACTGTAGGAGGCCGTGATCCCTAGTTTTTCCATCGTGACCTTCATCGTGGCACCCTTCATAGGACTGCCGTTGACGCCCTTCTAAGTGTCAAGCAGCGATCTGAGTTTGATTTATCTGTTTGTGGCTACGCGCAATAATGGTGAAGACTTCGCGCGCAATGTATCGTTTGAGGCAGCGGATCGCTTCGAGTTTTGAGTG
>JBLHOS010000093.1:0-11302 GCA_047623825.1 Paracoccaceae bacterium
GCGTGGCCGCAGCGAACGGCATTCCGCCGTATAGACCGATGCCGGGGCGAACCAGATCAAAATGGAATTGCGGTCCCAGTAAGATCCCGCCGGTGGCCGCCAAGGAACGCTGCACACCAAGCCCCTGGGTCATTTCCCCAAAGCTGAGTAATTGCGCGGTATTCTGCTGGTGCGCCGGTGTATCAGCGCAGGCAAGATGGCTCATCACCAAGGATAATGGGCCACTTTCCAAATCAGAGCGCAGCGCGGACCAGTCGCGCGGCTCCATCCCCAGACGATTCATGCCTGTATCAAGTTGAACCCCATAGGCGCGTCCGGGAAGGGCGGTTTTGTGCCGCGCAACCTGTTCGCCGCTGTTTAGCATTGGGATCAGATCAGACTGCGCGATGGCCTCGGTAGTACCCGCCATATGCCCGGAGAATATATTGATCTTGGGACCGGGCCCAAGGGCGCGGCGCAACACGACGCCTTCCTCGACTACGGCGACAAAAAACTGCTGGGCACCGGCGCGAGCAAGGGCTGTTGCGACCTCTGCCAATCCCAACCCATACCCATCCGCCTTGACCACGGCCGCAGTTTCGGCAGAGCCCATAGCATTCAATGCGCACCAATTGGCGACAATCGCATCCAGATCAATATCAAGTGTCCCAGTTCCCATAGCCGAGATGTGTCGGGTTCCGGGGCCAAAGGGTCAAGCGCTAATCGTCATCTGGCGCGTTGCGTGCAACCTTGTGGGTGTCATATCCGGCCTCAAGCTCTGCTTGCAAAAACGCGCCGAACTGAATTGGTGAAAATTTGGGCTTACCGGTGCCGGGCAAGGGCTGGATCACGATGTGAACATGCGGATCGAAAAAGAATGGGCAGGAAAACCGTGCCCGCCCTGATCTGTTGATGACCCTGTGCGGCGTCGACAACCGTCGCACATTGAACATTCGGTGCAGCATATCGCCAGCATTGGCCACAAACGCATTTTCGCGGGCCAATGCCCTACTATCGCTCAAACTGCGCGCAACGCTTGGCGCTGTGACGTTCCAGCACAACCAAATGGATGACATGCTGTGTCGTATGAGACCGTACAAGGCAGCTCATGCTGCCGAGTATGTTTCTGTTAAGCCGCGATCAAAAGCCGCGTTCGCTTTCGGTTTGCCACGGCTTGACCAGATTGCTGAATTTGGTGAACCGACCCTCAAAGCTTAGATCGAATGACCCAACAGGGCCGTGACGCTGCTTGCCGATGATCACCTCGGCCTTGCCATGCAGGCTTTCCATTTCCTGCTGCCATGTGCTCATCGCGTCTAGTTTGTCCTCAGACGGTTTCTCACGCTCTTTGTAATACTCACCGCGGTAGACAAACATCACGACGTCTGCGTCTTGCTCAATTGAGCCGGACTCGCGCAGATCGCTTAGCTGGGGGCGTTTGTCTTCTCGGCTCTCAACCTGACGGCTTAGCTGCGACAATGCGATCACCGGGATGTTCAGCTCTTTGGCAATCGCCTTCAGGCCTTGGGTGATCTCTGAGACCTCATTGACCCGGCTGTCTTTGGCAGTCGCGGGGCGCACCAGCTGCAAATAGTCGATGATCAACAGATCCAAACCTTGGGGGGAGCGTTTGAGTCGCCGGGCGCGTGCGGCCAACTGGCTGATCGGCAGGGCAGGCGTGTCATCGATATAAAGTGGGCAGCTTTCAAGATCTTGGGCTGCGCGCAGATAGCGCTGGAACTCCGCCTCATTCAGATCACCCTTGCGGATCAGTTCAGAGGGGACTTCGGCGGCCTCTGACAAGATCCGTTGGGCAAGCTGTGCGGCCGACATCTCAAGCGAGAAGAACCCGACAGTGCCGCCCTCAACCGCACCCGCAGAGCCGTCGGCTTTTGCGCCCTTTTTGAACGCTTTGGCGACATTGAACGCAATGTTGGTCGCAAGGGATGTTTTGCCCATTGAGGGGCGACCTGCGAGGATCAAAAGGTCGGAATTGTGCAAACCACCCAGCATTTTATCCATATCGGCCAGACCGGTTGAAATACCTGCCAGGCCACCACCGCGATTATAAGCGGCATTGGCGATATTCACCGCGTCAGTCAGCGCGCGCAGGAAGCTTTGAAATCCCTTAGATGCGGTTCCTGCACTAGCTAAATGAAACAGCTTGGCTTCGGCCTCAACGATTTGGTCATCTGGCGACATGTCATCGCGCACGGTCTGGGCGCTGTCGGCGATCTGGCGGCCCAGATCGATCAGGTTCCGGCGCAGCGCCAGATCATGGATCAACTGGGCATAATCGCGCGCCGCTGAGGTTGCGATGGCGCTAAGTTGCAATCGTAACAGATATTCCGCACCGCCGAGTTCGCGTAGACCTGCGTGATCGGACATAAAGTTTTTCAACGTGGTGGCATCGGTCTGCATGCCTTTGACAATCCGCGAGGACGCCAACGCAAAAATCTCGGCATGAACAGGGTCATAAAAATGGTCAGGCTTTACCAGATCATCGACACGGTCCAGCACATCATTGGACGACAGGATCGCCCCCAAAAGTTGCTGTTCGGCTTCGATGTTATGGGGCAATTCCAGACTATCTTGTGTCGGTAGTCCGGCCTGCCCAACTGGTATGATTGAGTTCATTTTATGTCCCGGCTGTCGTGCGTCTATCCAAGCCAGTAGCCCTAAAGCGTTCGCCCTGCGGATGGCAATCTGGATAAGCTGTGGATAGTCGGTGGATGGTTTTGGATGGCCACATATTGCAGCAGAACAGTGTCACGGGTCAAGATATGGGGGATCGTATGCCAGTCGCGATAAAAAAAGATCTGCACTGCGCGGGGTTGCCCTATGGGTAACCGTCGCTATAGGCGCGCGGCCCGCCACGCCTGTGGGTCAGTTAAGAATCGCTCAACCTCATCCAAGGTGGCAGTATCAAAATCTTCGGCCCTGCGGGCTTCGGCCAGAACATCATGCCAAGTGCACAGGTAATGCAGTGTCACGCCATGCGCGGTTAACGTCGGGATTGTGTCGGGAAAAATACCGTAATAAAAAATCACCGCCGTATGGCCGCACTGGGCACCGGTCTTGCGGATCGCATCGACGAATTTCAACTTTGAGCCGCCATCGGTGGTCAGATCTTCAACCAGCAAGACCCGCTCACCTTCGCGCATCTCACCCTCTATCTGGGCGTCGCGACCATAGCCTTTGGGCTTCTTGCGCACATACGACATTGGCAGCGCCATACGCTCTGCGACAAGGGCGGCAAACGGAATACCAGCTGTTTCGCCGCCAGCGATGTTGTCAAACGCCTCAAGCCCGGCGTTGCGCATCACCGTGCAGGTCAGAAAATCCATCAGGTTGGAGCGGATCCGCGGATAAGAGATCAGTTTACGGCAATCAATATAGGCCGGCGATTGCAGACCAGAGGCCAGCGTGAATGGCTCAACCGCGTTGAAATGGACTGCCTTGATGTCAAGCAACATCCGGGCTGTCAGCTGGGCCATAGTCGCGGGATCGGGGTACGAGCTGGGGATCATGATGCAGGTCTCTTGTGGCAGGCCGGGGATGCCTCCGGCGGGGATATTTAGGGAATAAGGAAGATCAGGGGCTGACCGACCAATAGAGCGGATGACCTGGGTCAAAGACGGTGACCGGGCCCTCGGCGCTGTTGATTTTTGCAGGGTAGGATATGGGCGTGTCGTGTTTTGTCAGTGTGATCGTCGCGTCATTAACTGGCAGGCCGTAATGGGCCGGGCCGCTGAGTGAGGCGAACGCTTCGAGTTGGTCAAGTGCGCCTTCTTGCTCAAACACATGCGCAAGGCACGACATTGTGTTGGTCGCCGTAAAAACACCGGCACAGCCGCAGGCACTCTCCTTATTTGGGTCTGTATGCGGTGCGCTGTCGGTGCCCAGAAAAAAGCGCGGATCACCGGATGTGGCGGCCGCACGAAGAGCCGCCTGATGGCTGGCGCGTTTTGCCACTGGCAGACAATAGTAATGCGGCCGGATCCCGCCTACCAACAGGTGATTGCGGTTGATCATCAGATGATGCGTTGTGATTGTCCCGGCGATCTTGCCGGATGCCTCAGTGATATAATCTATGCCGTCCTTGGTGGTGACATGCTCTAACGTCACGGTCAGCCCCGGTGTCGTGCGGCGCAGCGGGTCAAGCACGGTCTCTAGGAACACGGCTTCGCGGTCGAAAATATCAACCTCGGGGGTTGTGACTTCGCCGTGAAAACACAGTGGCAGTCCGATTTCGGCCATGGTTTCCAACACAGGGCGGATCTTATCGAAATCCCGCACACCCGAAGCAGAATTGGTGGTGGCGCCTGCCGGATAAAGCTTTACCGCCTTGATCAACCCGCTGGCGTGACCGGCGGCGACATCGGCAGGGTCTGTCTGCTCTGTCAGATACAGCGTCATCAGCGGCTCAAATACCATATCGGCGGGTAGGGCCGCGCGGATACGGTCGCGGTAGGCGATGGCATCAATCACTCGCACAACGGGCGGCATCAGATTGGGCATAATGATTGCGCGGGCAAAGTGCCGGGCGGTTTCGGGCAAGACGGCCTGCAACATTGCACCGTCGCGCAAGTGTAGGTGCCAATCGTCCGGGCGGCGTATTGTCAGGCTTTGTGTCATAGTTTTTAGCGCTACACGATCTGACAGGGCGGTGCCAATAGAGAACCGTCATAGGTATGCGATCTGGTGCAGGCGATAGGGTTTTCTAACTGCCTATTTTATGGGCGATTGGCATGCAAAATTAGCCTTTGTTTGCTTGGTGACTTGCTTTGGTGTGCGACTGTGAGCTTTGCCCATCGGGTGACTTGCCTTGGAAAACGGCTGGGGCCTACGGATGGGAAATGTTTGATCAGCCGCATATCTCCTCATCCCTGCAACGCACCAAGGGGCGGGCGATGGTGGCATTGGCGTTAAAGGGTGGGACGACCCGTCTGGTCGACCTGCACCAATCAGGCTCGGCCAAGGCGATGCTGCCCAAAACCCACCGCGCGATGCCAGAGGTCGTGTTTTTGAACACCGCAGGTGGGATCACAGGCGGTGATTATCTAGAATATAACGTTGATGTCGGACCCGGTGCGGCCGTTGTCGCCACAACTCAAACCGCCGAACGGGCTTACCAGTCAATCGATGGGGTTGGCCGGGTTAAGACGCAACTGCGCGTTGGAGCAGGTGGTACGCTGTTGTGGGTGCCCCAAGAGGTGATTTTGTTTCAACAGTCCGCGTTGGAGCGCGAGACAACTGTTGAGATGGCTGCTGATGCAACTGTTCTGGTGCTGGAAAGTCTGGTTCTGGGCCGGGCCGCAATGGGGGAGACATTGCATCAGATCCATTTGCGCGACCGCAGGTCCGTGCGACGCTGCGGGCGCTTGGTCATGATGGAGCAGGTGCGTCTGGACACATCTGATTTGATGCGCCCAGGGCGCGCTATGCTGGACGGTGCGCGGGCTGTTGCCTCAATGACATTGTTTGCACCGGACGCTGCGGACCGGCTGGATGCGATCCGGTCGAAATTAGGCGAATTGGTGGATGTGCGCATTGCGGCGTCTGCTTGGAATGGGCGGATCAGCCTGCGGGCGATGGCCGCTGACGCCTATCCGTTGCGCTGCGCGATGGCCGCGATGATTGAAAATTTGACCGGGCAATTGTTGCCCCGTGTCTGGCAGATTTAACGAAACAAAAGGGCGATCGATGAACCTAACACCCCGAGAAAAGGACAAATTGCTGATCAGCATGGCTGCAATTGTTGCGCGCAATCGCTTGGTGCGCGGCGTCAAATTGAACCATCCCGAGGCGATCGCACTGATTACTGATTTTATTGTGGAGGGCGCCCGCGATGGTCGATCGGTCGCCGATCTAATGCAGGCTGGGGCCCATGTGGTCGCGGCCGATCAATGTATGGACGGAATTGCCGAGATGATCCACGATGTTCAAGTTGAAGCAACCTTTCCCGATGGCACGAAACTTGTCACAGTGCATCACCCGATCCGTTGATTGGACGGGACAATTGCCCGGTGGGAGACGTCCCGTTGGGCCAGACTATGAAGGAGTTAAGATATGCTGTTGAACCTTATTTTGGGTGCCATCGCAGGCTTCCTGACCCCGATTGCTGAGCCTCATCTGAAAAAGATTATTGCGCAGATGGTGCCGGGGAAATTGCCTGTCGGGCATTCCGAATTTGATATGCTGACCCTGATCATCTTGCTGATGGCCGCGGCTGTTCTGATCGCATTTCTTGGCGGTGATAGTGCCGCGTTTGTGCTGCTTTTGGGCGCGCTTTTGGGGCTCTTTGGCAAGCAGGTTTACGAGGGGATCACGGGCTCGACCGACGATGAGGATAAAGCGCCATGATCCCGGGCGAATACTTTGTTGTAGAGGGTGACATCACCCTGAACGCCGGGGCCGAGGCGCTGAGCTTGATGGTTTCAAATACTGGCGACCGGCCTGTGCAGGTTGGCAGCCATTACCATTTCGCTGAAACAAATGCGGCGCTGGATTTTGACAGGACGGCTGCGCGTGGGACCCGTCTGGACATTGCCGCAGGCACGGCTGTGCGGTTTGAACCGGGCCAAACTCGCAAAGTTCAACTGGTCCCCCTCGGGGGCGCGCGGCATGTTTATGGGTTTAATCAAAACGTGATGGGCGCGCTGGATTAGGGCGCTTTCAGAACCGATAAGCAAAGATCAGGCAGGCAATATACTGGCTCAGAACTATCGTTATAACATTGAAATATAACGATTAAATTGGAGAAACAGACATGTGTGATATCTGCGTAATGAATGTGGTCAAAGAAAAGATGCTGTCCCGACGGTCCTTCTTTGCGGCTGGTGCTGCGGCGACGGCGGCTGTTGCGTTCGGCAGTGGCACGACAACACCGGCTATGGCGGCGGGTCACGGAGGCGTCTTTGATATGACGCACACGCTGAGCGAGGATTTTCCGACCTATTTTGGCGCGCCCGGCCTTGCGATGGAGCAGGCGTTCAACTTTGCAGAGCACGGATTTAACGTGTTCAACCTGACAGTGAATGAACACACCGGCACCCATATCGACGCGCCGCTGCATTTCTCGGCAGATGGTAAATCAGTCGATGAAATTCTAGTTGAAAACTTGGTGTGTCCACTTGCCGTTATAGATATCGCGGCGCGCGCGGCACAAGATGCCGATGCGCAAGTGACGCCTGATGATCTGGCCTCATGGATATCAACCAACGGCCCAATACCAGATGGGGCCTGCGTTGCGATGTATTCGGGGTGGGCTGCAAAGGCCATGACGCCAGAGTTTCGCAATGCGGATGCCGATGGTGTGATGCATTTCCCGGGCTTTCATATTGAGGCCGCGCAGATGCTGATTGAGACCACCGGTGCGGCGGCAATTGCAGTCGATAGCCTGTCGTTGGATCACGGCCCCTCTGGTGATTTTGCGACGCATTACAATTGGCTGCCGTCGGGACGCTACGGGATCGAGTGCATTGCGGGCTTGGATCTGGTCCCCGCCTCTGGCGCAACGCTGGTCGTGGGTGCACCCAAAACTCGCGGTGGATCGGGCGGCCCCGCCCGGATCTTTGCGATGGTCTGACGGATCCATAAACGATGCGGTCAGCGCTTGGGCGCTGGCCCACAATAAACGACGACAAGGCCCGAGCAGGAAAACTGCGATAAGCTCTTATACAACATATTGCTAACAGGATCTGCCACATGCCCACAAAAATCGCGCGTACCACCTATGCCGACATGTATGGACCCACCACCGGTGATCGGGTTCGGCTGGCCGACACGGATTTGATTATTGAGGTTGAGCGGGACCTGACAACCTACGGTGAAGAGGTCAAATTTGGTGGCGGTAAAGTGATCCGTGACGGGATGGGGCAATCCCAAGTGACGCGTGCCGGCGGGGCCGTGGACACCGTCATCACCAACGCGCTGATTGTCGATCACTCTGGCATCTACAAGGCTGATGTCGGTCTGCGCGACGGGATGATCCATGCCATCGGCAAAGCGGGCAATCCTGACACCCAAGACGGCGTTGATATCATTATTGGACCGGGAACTGAGGTGATTGCATGCGAGGGGCGCATTCTGACGGCAGGGGGCTTTGACGCGCATATCCACTTTATCGCGCCGCAACAGATAGAGGACGCGCTGCATTCAGGCATCACCACGCAACTGGGCGGTGGCACCGGCCCTGCACACGGTACGCTGGCCACAACTTGCACGCCCGGCTCTTGGCATATTGGACGGATGATGCAGGCGCTGGACGCGTTTCCGATGAATTTTGGTCTGTCGTGCAAAGGCAACGCATCGCAACCCGAAGCTTTGATTGAGATGGTCAATGCTGGGGCCTGCGCGATGAAACTGCATGAAGATTGGGGCACTACGCCCGGTGCGATCGACTGTTGCCTCAGCGTGGCTGATGATATGGACGTGCAGGTGATGATCCACACGGACACTCTGAACGAGTCTGGGTTCGTCGAGAATACGGTCGCGGCGATCAAGGGCCGCACGATCCATGCGTTCCATACCGAGGGGGCCGGTGGCGGACATGCGCCCGACATCATGAAAGTGGTCGGTGAGGCGCATATCATCCCATCCTCAACCAACCCGACGCGGCCCTACACCGTGAACACCTTGGAGGAACATTTGGATATGTTGATGGTGTGCCATCACTTGGACAAATCCATCCCAGAGGACGTGGCGTTTGCCGAAAGCCGGATCCGGCGTGAAACAATCGCCGCCGAGGACATCTTGCACGATATGGGCGCATTTTCGATCATCGCGTCGGACAGTCAGGCCATGGGCCGCGTTGGTGAGGTGATCATCCGTACTTGGCAAACTGCAGATAAGATGAAGAAACAACGTGGTCGACTGCCCGATGAGGCCGGCCAGAACGACAATGTTCGGGTTAAACGCTACATCGCCAAATATACCATTAATCCAGCCATCACCCACGGCATCAGCGCGCATATCGGCTCAATTCAGCCCGGAAAACGCGCAGATTTGGTGATGTGGAACCCGGCCTTTTTTGGGGTGAAGCCTGAGATGGTTTTGCTGGGTGGCATGATTGTGGTTGCGCAAATGGGGGATCCCAATGCCTCTATTCCGACGCCACAGCCGGTCTATTCGCGGCCAATGTTTGGGGCCTTTGGCAGGGCGCTTGAACGATCCTCGGTCACGTTTGTCAGCCAAGCGGCGCAGGCCAATGGGATTGGCGCGGAACTGGGATTGGCTAAATCAACTGCGGCGGTGTCGGGCACTCGCAACATCGGTAAGGCAGACATGATCCATAACTCTATGACCCCGCATATTGAGATCAATTCCGAAACGTATGAGGTGCGCGCTAACGGTGAATTACTAACTTGTGAGCCCGCAACAGAGCTTGCGATGGCTCAACGTTACTTCTTGTTCTAGAGAGGGTCTATGAACGTTAAGACCGCCAAAGTCGTCAGATGCTGACCGCCCGCACATTGCTGCGCGCGGGCCACTGGACTGGCCCCGCCGCTGATACCGTTTCGTTGGATTATGATGGCCGGTTTTTACGCCGCAAACGGCTGCGCACTGATGCGGGTGAGGATCTTTTACTAGATCTGGCCGAGACGGTGTCTTTGAACCAAGGCGACGCGCTGCAAAGTGAAACTGGCGATAATGTTGAGGTGATCGCCGCGGCTGAGCCGCTGTTGAAGGTCACGGGCGATCTGACGCGCCTTGCCTGGCATATCGGTAACCGGCACACGCCCTGCCAATTGGCCGCTGATCATCTGATCATCCGCGACGATCACGTGCTGGCCGATATGTTGCGTTATCTGGACGCCAAAACAGAAAAGATCGTGCAGCCTTTTACCCCTGAAGGTGGGGCTTATGGCCATGGGCGCACCCACAGCCACGATCTGGGGGCTGATCGCGATCATCCGCACGGCCATAGTCACAAACACAGCCATGGCGATTAATGCGGTGCAGTCTGATTTACTGCAGTTGACACAATGGCTGTCACCCAGTTTTCCGGTCAGCTCTTATGCCTATTCTCATGGGTTAGAGGTCGCGATGGCGGACGGATCGGTGGCCAATGGCGTCGATCTGAGCAATTGGATTGCGGGCATTTTGCGCGCAGGCTCAGGCCGCAATGATGCGATATTGCTGTGCCATGCCCGCCGCGCAACATTGCCCTTGGCAGAGTTAGGCGAATTGGCAGAGGCTTTGGCCAGCTCCGCCGAGCGGTTGGAAGAAACCCGTGCGCAAGGGGCTGCGTTTGTGCGCACGGTCAATATTATGACAGCGCGCAATCAACCTGCATTGCCTTATCCGGTGGCCATTGGGGCCGCCGCGCGTGATCTGGCGTTGGATGACGCCACAATTGTTCAACTGTTCTTGCATGCATTTGCGTCTAACCTTGTCTCGGTCGGGGTGCGTTTTATCCCGTTGGGTCAGACCGAAGGGCAACACATTCTGTCGGGCCTGCATGCTGTCATTGCCGAAGTTTCAGCCGAGGCGATCAGCGCAGATCTTGATGATCTAGGTGGAGCTGTGTTTGCCGCCGATCTGGCCGCCATGCAACACGAAACCCTTGATGTCCGTCTTTTTCGCACCTGACCCTTTGTCACCGGAGCATGGTCCATGCCTGATATAACTCGATCCTCAGCCAGCCCGCATGGCCCCTTGCGCGTTGGTATCGGTGGCCCTGTGGGGGCTGGAAAGACCACGTTGACCGAAAAACTGTGCCGCGCAATGTCGACCGAATTCTCGATCGCGGTGATTACGAATGATATTTACACCTCTGAAGACGCAGAGTTTTTGTTGCGCGCCCAAGTGTTGCCTGCGCACCGGATCAAAGGGGTGGAAACCGGTGGTTGCCCGCATACCGCCATCCGGGAAGACGCCTCAATCAACCTAGCCGCGATCGCAGAATTTCGTGCCGCAATCCCTGATCTCGACATCATTTTTATTGAAAGTGGTGGCGATAATCTGGCCGCCACCTTTAGCCCGGAATTGGCCGATCTGACGCTTTATGTCATCGATACAGCTGCCGGGCAGGACATTCCGCGCAAACGCGGACCGGGTGTGACGCGGTCGGATCTGTTGATCATAAACAAGACTGATCTGGCGCCTTATGTCGGCGTCGATCCGGTTTTGTTAGAGCATGACGCCAAGACAGCACGGGGTGCTCGCCCCTTTGTGATGGCATCGTTGCGCAACGATAAGGGCGTTGATGAAGTGGTGGCGTTTTTGCGCCGCGAGGGTGGGCTTTAGTCTGCAGCCTCAACCACTGGCTGCTCAACCTCTGGTGTCAACGCAGCCGCCTGACGTTTGAAATGCCGGT
>JBLHOS010000094.1:0-11077 GCA_047623825.1 Paracoccaceae bacterium
TCAATATTCAGACGACACCAGTCGATCTGGCATTCGTCAAGGCGGGCAACTACACCCAATTCAGCCTGTGCGCGAACGGTACTGGCAACGTCAGGCTGCTGATGCAGCTCAACCATATCAACCTCTATCAACACGAACCTATTTCCCGACAGCAATGAATAGTGCATCCAGCCGCCGGCACCATCGCGGTCAACCACGCGGCGCCAATTGCCGTGTTCCGCAATGATTTGCATCGGCGTGTTGCGGTGTTGATAGACCCAATCGATCCGGTGTGATCTGGATGGGCCGCGCCGGGCATAGCCTTCTTGCGCCTTCATTGAGACATAGCGCGGCATCGCAAACCCAGTCACAGGACCGACATCGGTTGTCTCGTCTGGAAGAGTTTGCGCGGATGCTATCCCGGGAAACGCCAGCGCTCCCAGAAAAACGACGATCAAAAACCGACGACTGCGTCGCATGTAATTCTCTGCCTGCCTAAGGGTCCTGCAAGGGTCGGACCGCGTCCTCTTGGTCTCGCTTTCGCGAACGGGCATCTTGCGTGCCGTTATCTAATGGAACAGTGTCATGAGGAGCACGGATAATCCAGTAAGGGATCGGCAAGATGCCAGGACAAAAGCTAAGTGTTGTTGTTACGCGACGGTTACCAGAGGTGGTCGAGACGCGGATGTCCGAACTCTTTAATGTAGAGCTGCGCGAAACAGACACGCCAATGACCCGCGCTGAGATGATTTCGGCGATGGATCGGGCGGATGTATTGGTGCCTTGCGTGACTGATTTGATCGACGCGGGGATGCTGGGCCAAGCCGGTGAAAAATTAAAGCTGATCGCAAATTATGGCGCAGGGATTGACCATATTGACGTCTCGACTGCCCGGCAGCGTGGTATCTTGGTAAGCAATACACCGGGTGTGGTGACCGATGATACAGCCGATATGACGCTGGCATTGATCCTAGCTGTGACCCGGCGGATCCCCGAAGGTCTATCCGTGATGCAGGCCGGAAAATGGGCTGGGTGGGCGCCTACTGCTTTCATGGGGGGGCGCATAGGCGGCAAACGGCTGGGAATTTTGGGTATGGGGCGTATCGGCCAAGCTGTTGCACGCCGCGCCGCAGCCTTTGGGATGCAGATCCACTATCATAACCGCAAGCGACTGCACGCCGATCTGGAGACTGCATATGAGGCGACTTATTGGGAAAGCTTGGATCAGATGCTGTCGCGGATTGATATTTTGTCGATCAATTGCCCGCACACGCCTGCGACCTTCCATTTGCTAAACGCGCGCCGCCTGAAATTGATGAAGCCAACCGCGGTGATCGTAAACACATCGCGTGGCGAGGTGATTGATGAAAACGCGCTGACCCGAATGTTGCGCACTGGTGAAATTGCGGGTGCCGGACTGGATGTGTTTGAGCGCGGCCACCAGATCAATCCCCGCCTGCGGGAGCTGGAGAACGTCGTGCTGCTGCCGCACATGGGCTCTGCCACCGTAGAGGGACGGATCGAGATGGGCGAAAAGGTTTTGATCAATATCAAGACTTTTGATGATGGACACCGGCCACCCGATCTGATCGTGCCGTCCATGCTTTGATCTGGTATTTTGCGCAGAGACCTTGCCGTCTGGGCGGGGAGTATATTGTCCAATAAAATGCTGACAGCATCTGAAGGCTGATCCAGAGACGAGTCGAAACGACCAGATGTCGTTTTCGAAAACCATTGGGTCGGCTGGGATGGGCTTGGCACCGTGTCTTCTGCCAAGAAAGATCAGCGTAACCCTGTCTCGGAGATCCGTCCATGAAAACCCATGTCAAAGCTTTGATCGTCGGAGGCGGCGCTATCGGGACCGGGGTAGCCTATCATCTGGCGCGCGCCGGTTGGCAGGATGTGCTGCTGCTGGAGCGTGATGAGCTGACGTCAGGCTCAACCTGGCATGCCGCAGGCCTGCTGCCCTTGTTCAATATGGGATATGCGACCAGCCACATCCACGACTATTCCGTGAATTTTTATAAGACCTTGGAAGCCGAAACCGGGCTGAATGCTGGGTTCTCGGTGGTGGGCAATCTGCGGTTGGCCCAGACACAGGCGCGCATGGATGAATACATGCTCTATGCCTCGATCGCAGAGACCGTCGGCATTGAATATGAATGGGTGACACCTGCCCAGATCAAAGATCGCTGGCCCTTGGTGCGGACTGAAGACTTGGAAGGTGCTATTTTTCATCCGACCGACGGCTATATCAATCCCGCAGACGTCACGATGGCGATGGCCAAGGGCGCGCGGCAGCGCGGCGTAACGATTGAGCGAAAATGGCAAGTCGACGGCTATGTCTGGACTGGCGACCATTGGGATGTGACGGTCACCAAGATGGTTGAAAAGGGCGGCAATCTGGTGCCGTCTGAAGAACAGGTGATCATCCATGCAGAGCATGTGGTAACAGCCACTGGAAACCACGCGCAGCGTACTGCGCGCCTGTTGGGGCTGAAGATCCCGGCTATTCCGGTTGAGCACCAGTATATTGTTACCGAACCAGATCCGGCCTTGGTTGAGTGGCGTAAGTCAAATGCCGAGCACCCGGTTCTGCGTGATGCCGATTCCAAATGGTATGTCCGCGAGGAACGGGGTGGCTGGATCCTTGGGCCGTATGAAAAGAACGCGCCCGCACGGTTCCTTTATGATGTGCCGGAAAGCTTCCGGGCTGACTTGTTTTCGCTGGATCTGGAGCGGATCGAGGAGGAATACATGTCGATGATCCACCGGATTCCATCGACAGAAACAGCGGGTCTGAAGGATGATTACAACGGTCCGATTTGTTACACGCCCGATGGTAATCCCTTAGTTGGACCGGCGCCCGGGCTGCGCAATATGTGGCTTGCCGAAGGCTTCAGCTTTGGCATCACTGCGGCGGGTGGCGTCGGCTATTATCTGGCCCAATTGATGGTTGAGGGTGAGGCCGAGATCGATATGGCCAGCCTTGATCCGAAACGCTTTGGCAATTGGATCACCACTGAATATGCTGCGCGCAAGAACGAGGAGGCGTATGATCACGTCTTTATCCTGCATCATCCTGATGAGGAACGCCCTGCTGCTCGTGGTTTAAAAACTGCACCCAGCTATGACCGGATGAAAGCCCGTGGTGCCCAGTTTGGTCAGGTCAACGGGTGGGAGCGTCCGAACTATTTTGCGCCCATGGGTTTTGATGATCACGCCAGTCGCAGTTTTCGGCGTGGTGGCTGGTGGCAATATGCCAAGGCGGAGGCTGAGGCGGTTCGCAATGGTGTTGGCATGGTCGACGCGACTGCCTTTACCAAACACGTTCTAAGTGGACCGGGTGCGACTGAATTTCTGGACTGGTTTACTTGCAACAAGCTGCCGCGCGTCGGCCGGATCAATCTGACCTACGCCTTGACGGCGGCGGGTACGACCCGGACCGAATACACCATCGTTCGGCAGGACGAGGACAAATATTATCTGGTCTCATCGGGTGCCTGGCAGGCCTACGACAAGGATTATCTGGAAAAAGCGATCGCCGATAAAACGGCCGAGTTTGGTGCGATGGTCTTGCAAGATGTTACCTCGCAATACGGTGTGTTTGCGCTGGCAGGCCCGAAATCCCGCGATGTGTTGGCAAGTTTGATCCGCGACGCAGATCCCGAAACTGCCCTTACAAATAAGCGGTTTCCGTGGCTGAGCGCAAAAAATATTGAGCTGAAGATGTGCCCAACGATGGCGATCCGTGTGGCTTATACTGGTGAGTTGGGATGGGAGTTGCATCACCCGATGGAGATGCAGAACTACCTGTTTGATCAGCTGATGGAGGCGGGTGAACCGCATGGCCTGAAGCTGGTGGGGGCACGGGCGCAAAACTGGTTGCGGCAAGAGAAATCTTACCGCGCCTTTGGGAATGAACTTGGCCGCGATGCCTCACCGCTAGAGGCCGGGCTGGACCGGTTCGTTGATCTGAGTAAGGAGTTCCATGGCAAGCAAGCGATGGAAAAAATTGGCATCCGGTCCAAATGTGTCACGCTGTTAATCGATGGTCCTGCGGACGCAGATCCTTGGGGGCGCGAGGCGCTGTATGATGGCGATACCAAGGTTGGTCGACTGACCTCGGGCGGCTATTCCGTGGCCTTTGGGAAAGCCATCGGGATGGGCTATGTGCGTCCGGATCTGGCGGTCACCGGGACCAAGCTAAAGGTTCGGATGTTAACGCAACTGTGGGACGCTGAGATTGTCGAGGACAGCCCTTACGATCCGACAAACGCCACCATTCGCATGAACGGTTGAGGTTAGATTTAAACAGCGGGGTGCCTGGCAATAATCATCAGATTATTGGCAGGCATTTCGACAACCTCTGGTATGCTGAGACCCGCCTGGGTTAGCCGGTCCAGCACCCAATCAAGGTTTTTATAGCCGGTCGCAGGATCCTGCGCGCGCAGTTCGGCGTGAAATGCAGCATCCCCGGCACTGGTGGCGATACCGTCGCGCAGAAACGGGCCATAAAGGCAGGCAATGCCGTTTGGCGCTAACGCCACAGCGATCTGCGATATCAAAACCTCAACCTGATGGTCCGCGATCAGGTGCAGCAAGTTTACCAGATTGATCAGATCAACAGGTCCCTCGGTTACGCCCCAACCCGGATTGCCGGCATTCATCAGTTTTGGTGGGCGCAGGTTGGCCAAAGATTTCGTCTCGGCCCATGCCGCAATAGAGGCTATGCGCACGGCGTCCATATCGGTGGGCTGCCAGATCAGTCCGGGCATCTGCTCGGCAAAGACGATGATATGCTCGCCTGTTCCCGAGGCGATCTCTAGCGCGCGGCCTTGGCTTGGGGCGACGCGGGCCAACACCTGCAAGATCGCGGCCCGATTGCGCAATGCCGAAGGGGCGGACAACCGTCGCGGATCATGGGTGGGATCTTCTGTCACGGCAACGGCTCCTTGGTAATCACGTGCACCAATTTCCCCAGCAAGATCAATTTTGCAAGACTGTTGGTTTGCGAGCAGCTTGGGCTAGATGGCAAATCTTCGCGGTGAAAGCGCTTTGACTGTTGCGTGTTTCAACGCAGGCGGGCGGCCTGCGACCAGATCGGCGATCAATTGGCTGGCGGCAGGGCTGGTTTGGATCCCGTATCCGCCCTGACCGGCACACCAGATGAAGTTGGGTTGGGCAAGGTCAGGCCCCAACACCAGTGAGCGATCGGGTGAAAAGGTTCGAAGGCCTGCCCAGCTGGAAGTCACACGAGTCACATCTTCTGTCACAAATGGCTGATAACGCTCAATCCCCTCGGCCAAAACCATGTCATCGGCCCAGGCGTCATGCGGTTCAGTCACCGGGTCCTCCTCGGCTGGGCTGACCAGCCATGCCCCTGCATCGGCTTTGGCATACCAGCTTTCACCGGCGCCGATCAGCATTGGCCAGCGGCTTACATCATGCCCGCCCGGTGCTGGTAGACGCGCGATTGAGCGTCGCAACGGCGTTAATCCCAAGGGGGGAATCCCGGCCTGCACGGCGATTAGATCGGCCCACGCTCCGGCTGCATTCACCAGCGTCCGACCTTCAAAGTCTTGACCAGCTGTCACGCGCCACAGCGCCCCGTCCCGCGCAATCTGATCGACGCGCTGCCCCATTTTGATGATGCCGCCATTGGCGCGGATCTGACGTGCAAACCCTTGCAACAGCAGATCGGTATCAATGTCCCACGCGTCTTCATGATAGGCCGCATGGGCGACGTGACCGGGGTTCAGGATCGGGATCAGTTTGCAGGCCTCAGCCACCGTGATCCGGTCAAGATGCATCTTGACGACGTCTTTGGCAAAGATCTCGGTTTGGTCGGCACTGCCAACAAACAACAACCCGCGCGGACTAAGCACACCGCCCTGATCCGTCTCATGATATTCCCGGCTGGCGATGTTCAGCGCAACTGTTGTCTCAAGCCCGTAATACGTCTCAAAAAGGGCGGCTGACCGGCCTGAGGCGTGATAGCCAAGCGAGGGCTCAGCCTCTAACAGCAAGACCGATCCCAGCTGCGATAACCGGGCGCCCGCCGACGTTCCGGCCATGCCGCCACCGACGACGATAAAATCATAAATCATCTTGCTGTGCTTTCATGGAATTGGTGTTCTGGCAAGCGGTTGCACTGGCACCAAAGTGTATTTGCAGAGCCATGAAAAAGGCCCGCACAGGGCGGGCCTTTTCTTAATAATGCATAAGCTATCTTAGTTTGGCACGTCGCCGGAAATACCTTCGACGTAAAAGTTCATGCCGGCCAACGTGCCGTCATCGGCAATCTCGCCCGCGGCCAACCAGGCAGTTCCGTCCTGACGGTTAATTGGGCCTGTAAAGGCGTGGTAGCTGCCATCGGCCAGGCTGTCTGCCAAGGCCATGGCAGAGGCACGAACCTCAGCTGGGATCGCGTCAGAGAATTCGCCCATTTCAACCATACCTGCGCCAATACCGTCCCATGTGTCGCCACTTTCCCATGTTCCATCAAGAACGGCTTGGGTGCGCGCGATGTAGTAGGGTGCCCAGTCGTCGATGATCGACGCGACACGCGGGGTTGGTGCAAACTGCTCCATGTCGGAGGCTTGGCCAAACGCGATGATCCCGGCGTTCTGCGCAACCGTCATCGGGGCGGTCGAGTCTGTGTGTTGCATGATCACGTCTGCGCCTTGGTCGATCAGCGCTTGGGCGGCCTCGGCCTCAACGGCGGGGTCGAACCATGTGTAGACCCAGACAACACGGAACTCGACGTCCGGGTTTACGGCTGCTGCGTGTAGATAGGCCGCGTTGATGCCCCGGATTACTTCTGGGATTGGATAGGAGGCGATGTAGCCGACGATATTGCTTTCGGTCATGTTGCCAGCGATATGCCCGATAACTGCACGACCCTCATAGAACCGCGCCGAATAGGTTGAGACATTCGGATGGTCGCGGCGATACCCGGTTGCATGCTCAAAATATACGTCAGGGAACTGGGCTGCGACGTTGTTGGTTGGATCCATGTAGCCAAAAGAGGTGGTAAAGATCAGATCCGCACCGCCTAGGACCATTTGGGTCATCACACGCTCAGCGTCCGCACCCTCAGGCACGTTTTCGACATAGGTTGTGGTTACAGCGTCACCAAAATGGGCTTCGACTGCCTGGCGTGATTGGTCATGCTCGTAGGTCCAGCCAAGATCGCCGACCGATCCGACATATACAAAGCCGATCTGCAGAGGCTCATGGCTGTCCGCAAGTACAGGCGACGCCAGTCCGACTGCCATGGCCGCGCTGGCCAGTAGTGAGGTGAATTTCGTCATTCCGTCATCTCCTTGTTGGAATTTTGTCTATTCGTATGTGTGTTTGGGCTGCTCTGCCTAGTGAAATCCGCCTCTCAGGGGGGCGGCCGTAATGATTTTTGCTGTTTGATCGCCACAATACGCCGGGCAATACCTAACCCGTTGCGTGAAACACCTTTCCCAATGCCGCGGGCGCATTCAAGGCTGCGCGCGACCGGTCTGATGATATTACCACCAAAACGAGGATCGTGATCACATAAGGTGACATTGCCAACAGCTCTACGGGGATATCAATCCCTGCGGCCTGCAAACGCAACTGCAACGCTGTGATGCCGCCAAAAAGATAGGCCCCCAACAATGCGCGCCACGGCTTCCAACTGGCAAAGACGACAATCGCCAGTGCGATCCAACCTGCCCCCGCTGTCATCCCGTCGGTCCATTGTGGCACACGGATCAAGCTAAGATAGGCTCCGCCCAACCCCGCGCAGGCCCCACCAAACAAGATGGCCAAGATCCGGATCCGCACGACCTTGTAGCCCAAGGCGTGCGCCGCATCATGGCTTTCGCCAACGGCCCGAATGATCAGCCCGACGCGGGTATATTTCAGGGTCGCCCAAACGCCCGCAACCAGCACAATCGACAAATAGACAATCGCATCATGTGAAAACAGGATTGGCCCTAAAACAGGCATGTCGCTAAGCCCGGAAATGTTCAATGATGGCACTGATGGTGGGATTAATCCCGCATATCCTTCGCCCAACAGGGACGATAATCCCAATCCGAACAGGGTCAGAGCCAGCCCCGTCGCTACTTGATTGGACAACAAGACCTGGGTCAGGATAGCAAAAATTAATGACAGGCCTGCACCACCAGCGGCCGCCGCCACAAACCCCAAAAAAGGTGAGGTAGAGTTGACGGCAACGATGAAACCGCAAATCGCCCCAAAGATCATCATGCCCTCAACGCCTAAGTTCAGAACGCCCGCCTTTTCCACGACCAACTCACCAAGTGCTGCCAGCAGGATCGGAGTTGAGGCGACGATGAGTGCTGCAATCAGCGTTACTGGATCAATTCCAAACATCATGCGACCTCCACACGTTTGAATTTGATGCGGTAATTGCTCAGCACATCCAGCGCCAACAAGAAGAACAACAGCATCCCTTGAAATGCCTGAATGGCTGAAGACGGTAGGCCCAGCATCAGCTGCGCTAGCTCCCCGCCAATATAGGTCAGCGCCATCAGCAGGGCGGCCAGAACGATACCGACCGGATGCAATCTGCCCAGAAACGCCACGATGATCGCAGTAAAGCCGTAGCCGACATTAAAGTCGATGCTGATCTTGCCTGCAGGGCCTGCCACCTCAAATAGACCAGCCAGTCCGGCCAACGCGCCCGAAATTCCAAGGCAAAACACGATCAGTCGTTTTGGGTTTACGCCCGAAAACTTCGCAGCCCGCGGCGCCTGTCCGGCCAGTTTTATCTGGTAGCCCAAAAGATGTTTGTTCAGCATAATATAGGCAAAAATCACTGCAATAAAGGCCGCGACAATACCCCAATGCATGCCTGATCTGGCGATCAGCTCGGTATTGGCAGTGGCTGCATGTTGGGCCAGATTGCGGGAGCCGGGAAAACCCATCCCCTCTGGATTGCGCAAAAAACCAACTGAGGCTGAGGCGAGGATCGCCTCAGCGACATAGACCAGCAACAATGAGACCAAGATCTCATTGGTGCGAAACCGGGTCTTCAGGATTGCTGGGATCATCGCCCACGCCCACCCGCCAAAAGCACCTGCCAAAACCATAGCGGGAAATATCAGTGCGCTTTGGGACGGGTAGGATGCCAACCCGACAGAAGCACCGACGATGGCGCCCATGATGTACTGCCCCTCAGCCCCGATATTCCAGATGCCAGCCCGAAATCCCAAGCTTAACCCGATTGCGATCAAGATTAGGGGCCCGGCCTTGACCAGTAGCTGCGGACGCGAGAACGCGGCAAAGCGAGGGTCAAATAGTGGATCCCAAAAGATGATTTGTATGGCTTCAAACGGGTTTTGCCCTAGTGCCGCAAACAGCAGACCGCCTGCGATCATGGTAAGTAATACTGCCAAAATCGGGGTGGCCACGATCCAGCCGCGCGACGGCGTTGGACGTTTTTCAAGCATCAACATTTTTGGCCTCCGGCTCTGGCGCGGGATCAGGCAGATGCGCATCATGCGCACCACCCAACATAAGGCCAATTTCATCCATGCTTAACCCGCGTGCGGGTCGGGGCGTGCTAAGCCGCCCCTCGTTCAGGGCTGCAAATCGGTCAGAGATTTCCAGCAGCTCGTCGAGGTCTTGACTGATCACAATGACAGCGGCCCCGCCTTGCGCCAGATCCAATAGTGCTTGACGGATATCCGCGGCGGCCGAGGCATCAACCCCCCATGTTGGTTGATTAACGACCAACGCCACGGGACTTTGAAGGACTTCGCGCCCGATAACGAATTTTTGCAGGTTACCACCAGACAGTGCCCGCGCGGCATTCCGAGCACTGGGCGTGCGTACATCAAACGACGCGATGACGGTCTCTGCATAGGCGCGCGTCGCGACCCAGTCGACAAAGCCGTGTCGGTCCAGACCCTTTCGCATACGCGCTGTCAGCAGCGCGTTTTCAATCAGGCTCATGTCGGGGGCCGCCGCGTGGCCCAATCGCTCTTCGGGGGCGCATAGTAACCCTAATTTACGCCGTGCATTTGGTCCTTGCTTGCCCAATGGCTGGCCGTTCAGCTTCACCGAACCTGCATCCGCCAGCGCCTCACCTGACAGGGCAGCCAGCAGCTCATCCTGACCATTTCCAGCAACGCCACCTATGCCCAGCACTTCTCCCGCACGGACCTCAAAGGTGATGTCTTTCAGCGCGGTTCCGAACGGGTTTGTAGGGTTCAACGACAGGTTCTGTGTCGCCAGAACAACCTCGCCCAATTCACTTGCCGTCCGCGCCGGTGTGGCTAGTGACTTGCCGACCATCAGTTCGGCCATCTCTCGCGCAGATGTGTCGCGCGGTGTGCAGATTGCCACAACCTTGCCCAACCGCAGGATCGTTGCCTCATCACACAGCGTCCGGATCTCTTCCAATTTATGTGAGATATATAGGATCGCTGTGCCCTCGGCTGACAGCTTGCGCAGCGTGGCAAACAGGATCTCAACTTCTTGCGGGGTCAGGACGCTGGTCGGCTCGTCCATGATCAACAGCTTTGGATCTTGCAGCAGGCAGCGAATGATCTCAACGCGTTGCCGCTCCCCTGCGCTGAGATCACCGACTTGCCGGCTGGGATCCAGTGGCAGGCCGTAAGCCTCACTGACATCACGGATGCGCTGGGCCAGATCGCGCTGCTTGGGCGGGTTTTCCATCCCGAGTGCGATGTTCTCAGCAACGTTCAGCGCCTCAAACAGGCTGAAATGCTGAAAAACCATTGCGACACCCGCAGTACGCGCTGCGCGCGGCTCTGCCGGTGCAAAGGGCTGACCATTCAGCGCCATCGTTCCGCTATCGGGGCGCACCAAGCCATAGATCATCTTGACCAGCGTGGATTTGCCCGCGCCGTTTTCACCCAGTAGCGCGTGGACCTCGCCCGGTGCGATCTGGAATGAGACATCGTCGTTGGCGACCACGCCGGGGTAGGCCTTGGTCAATCCGTTGATGCTCAACAGGGTAGGCGCGCTCATTCGGTGACCCCGTTTGCTGCGTGTCTCGTATTTTTTGTCATTAGATGTCCCCCGGCCTGACGGCCCGTAGTTTATTCCCGACCATACCCCATTGCAT
>JBLHOS010000095.1:0-10470 GCA_047623825.1 Paracoccaceae bacterium
CAATCTATTATCAACCTGAGTTTTTGCATCAAATTTGGGACTCTTATCTTTGTAATAACAAAATGGTATCAGATGATGTTAATCCTGATGCATTCCTGCGTTATGCCTATGCACAGGTCCTGGAACACCGCGCGCCAAGGTATGCCGCAATGTCCAGAAATTGGGGAATTCGTGTGTCAGCGCGTGACATCGCCTTGGTCAGGGATGCGCAAGATGTCGAAAATCTGATCGCAGACGCCCTTGGCAGCCCTGCCAAAACCACTTAAATCAGCGATCCCGCGACTGAACGGAGTCTTCCATGCCGATTACCTTGCCAGAAACCTTGCCCGCCTTTGCCCAATTGGAGCAAGAGGGTGTGATGGTCATGGCTGAGCATAAGGCGTCGCACCAAGATATCCGCCCCTTGCGCATCGGATTGCTGAACTTGATGCCCATGAAGATCCAGACCGAAACGCAATTCGCGCGCCTGGTTGGTGCGACCCCACTGCAGATAGAACTGACATTGATCAAGATGAGCGAGCACCAGTCGCGCAACACGTCTGCGGCGCACATGGAGGAGTTCTATAAAACATTCTCCGAAGTGCGCGACCAGAAGTTTGATGGGCTGATCATCACAGGCGCCCCGATTGAACATCTAGAATTTGCCGATGTCACCTATTGGGATGAGCTGAAAGAGGTCTTGGATTGGACGCAGACTAATGTGCATTCGACGTTGGGTGTGTGTTGGGGTGGAATGGCGATGATCCATCATTTGCATGGCATCAACAAACACATGTTGGACAAAAAGGCATTTGGGTGCTTTCGCCACCGCAATCTAGCACCCTCATCCCCCTATCTGCGTGGATTTTCTGATGATTTGATGATCCCCGTTTCGCGCTGGACTGAAATGCGTGAGGATGAAGTGAACATGACCTCCGGCCTGAATACACTGATCGGAAGTGCTGAAGTTGGGCCCTGCCTAGTTGAAGATCCCGCACATCGCGCTCTCTATATCTTCAACCATCTCGAATATGATCGGGACACGCTGAAGCAGGAGTATGATCGTGATGTGGCCACTGGGCAGACGGTTAACGTACCGGTCAATTATTACCCGCAGGATGATCCCAGCCAGATGCCCAGCAACCGTTGGCGCAGTCATGCGCATCTACTTTATGGCAATTGGATCAATGAGATCTACCAAACAACGCAATTCGACATGGCGAAGATCGGCACTTAGTGGTGGTTTGGCACTTGCTGTTTGCGGCTGTATCGGCCCCTCACTGGAGGCGCCGGACGTGATCGGGTCTGCTCCTCCTATCGGCACTTTGATGCAGGTGAATGGTGTCACAGTTCACGCCTGGGAGGCAGGATCTGGCCCCGCAGTCATCTTGCTGCATGGTGCGTCGGGCAATCTGCGGGATTTCACCTTTGATCTGGCCCCACGATTGGCCGCGTCCTACCGCGTTATTGCGTTCGACCGCCCCGGACTTGGCTATTCCGACGGGTTGCATGCGCGCGGCGAGAGTCCTGCTGAACAGGCGGCCCTGCTGTCTGATGCAGCGCGTCAAATGGGTGTTGATCGCGCCATCATCGTTGGCCATTCTTATGGTGGTGCTGTCGCAATGGCTTGGGCGTTGAACCATCGCGAACAGGCCGCGGCTGTCGTGTCATTGGCGGGGGCAATCCAACCTTGGCAGGGTGGCCTTGGTTCTTGGTATTGGCTGACCTCATCAAAGATTGGTGGAGCAACAATTGTGCCCCTTGTCGCGGCACTGGCCCCACGATCACGCGCGCTGCGTGCGATCGAAAGCATCTTCACCCCTGATCCTGTTCCTCTGGGCTATGTCGATTATGTAGGCGTTGATCTGACCCTGCGCGCGCCTACGTTGCGCGCCAATAGTCGGCAAGTGAATTCCCTGATCACGCGTGTCACAGCGATGGCACTACGCTATTCCAGCCTGACCTTGCCGATTGAGGTTGTGCACGGCACGCGTGATGACACTGTGCCGATTGCGACCCATTCTGAGCCGTTGATCTTACAGGCCACCTCGGCCAGATTGACCCGACTTGAGGGCGTCGGCCACATGCCGCACCACGCAGATGTCGCCGCAAGTCTGGCAGCCATAGATCGTGCAGCAACTCGCGCTGGATTGCGCTAAGCTCGGCTGAGGGCCATATTATCAAATAACCGTCCCAAAAGACGCAGCGAATAAGGCAGACCATGGCAAAACCCTTCGACGGCGCGATCAGTTCGTATTTTGAGAATGAGGCCCCAAAGTCAGTTCGCAAAGCGATCCGCAATGGCAAAAAGAACGACATTCTGGCCGAGAGCTATCCCTATGCCATACGGATGGACAGCGACGACTATAAAACTGACATGGCAGCGCTTCAGATCGAGCTGGTCAAAATGCACGCTTGGGTCCGCGATACCGACAAACGTGTGGCTATTGTCTTTGAAGGGCGTGATGCCGCTGGCAAAGGCGGCGCAATCAAACGCGTCCAAGAGAATTTGAACCCACGCGTTTCAGGGATCGTGGCGCTGTCAAAACCAACTGAACAAGAGGCCGGGCAATGGTATTTCCAACGGTATATTAAATGTCTGCCCTCTGCTGGTGAGATCCGGTTATTCGATCGAAGCTGGTATAATCGCGGTGTGGTTGAGCATGTGTTCGAGTTTTGCAAACCGGCACAGCGCGACGCCTTTTTCGGCCAATTGCCGGATGTTGAAGGAATGCTGGTGGGTGACGGGATCCACTTGGTCAAACTTTGGCTCAATGTGGGGCGGGCTGAACAGTTGCGCCGCTTTCTTGAGCGTGAGGCTGATCCGCTGAAACAATGGAAGCTAAGCTGGATCGATGTCGAAGGCCTAAAACGATGGGACGCGTATTCCGCAGCGATTTCTGAAACGCTAAAGATCAGCCATGTAGAACATGCGCCTTGGACGATCGTGCGCTCTGATGACAAACGCCGCGCACGATTGGCCGTAATCCGCGCGATCCTTGGTCAACTTGATTATGACGGCAAAGACGTTGATCTGGTTGCAGCCACTGATCCGTTGATTTCTGGTGGTCCTGAGATCTGGGCGCAGTGTGATCATGCTTAAACGTGGCTATCATCACGGCAATCTCAAACAGGCGCTGGTCGAGGCCGCCTTGCGGTTGATTGAGGAGAAAGGCCCGACCGGCTTTACGTTGTCGGAGGCCGCAAAGAACGCAGGCGTGACGCCAGCCGCTGTCTACCGACACTTTGCGGGCCGCGAAGAACTGATTGCCGAGGCCGCGCGCCAAGGGCATGAGATCTTCGCAGAGCTGATGAAGGTTGCCTATAACGACGGAAAACCAACAGCACTGGCCGCTTTTGAGGCCACGGGACGCGCCTATCTTGCGTTTGCCCGCAAGTATCCTGGTCACTACATGGCGATGTTTGAAAGCGGCCTATCGCTGAATGCCAATACTGGGCTGTCGATGGCTGCACGCAAATCACAGGCGATACTTGAAGAAGCGGCAGAAGCACTTTCACAACATATCCCACTCGAAAAACGCCCACCAGCGGCGATGTTTTCTGCCCATATCTGGGCGATGAGCCATGGTGTCGTTGAACTGTTTGCCCGTGGCACACCGGGCGCGAAGGCGCCGTTCCCGCCAGAAGAATTGTTGGAAAGTGGGATCGGGATCTATTTGCGCGGCCTTGGCCTGATCGCGCCAGACACCTAAATCGGTGACAAGCGGGGATTTTGACTAATCATCCGGCCATTGGCGGCGCGCTAATCGCAAAACAAGACCAAAGACCGCGGATCCCAGACTAAATTGGTCTTTGCGCCCCGATCAAGGACCGGCCTCCCCGGCAAATTGCGCATTGAAACTGCCACCGTGTTTGGCGCGCCGGGCAGTAACATGTCGTAATAGGTCATATCGCCGTAATATGTGACCTCAGACACAGTCGCCTCGGTTTGCAAGCCAGAGCCGGCGGTCTGATCAAATAGAACCGTAAGACTTTCAGGGCGCAGCCCAACAACCCCTGTTGCAGACGACACACCAGCGGGACACTGCTCAGACGTCAAAGCGGCCGTCCCCAAACCTGCAATATGGACTGAGATAAGGCCGCCAGCCTCAGTGATCTTATCCGCGGGCAGAAAATTCATCATGCCGATAAACGAGCCAACCCGCCGGTTGGCCGGTCGACTATATAATTCCTGCGGGGTGGCCAATTGTGCAATCTTTCCGTCAAACATCACCGCGATCCGGTCAGACATGATCAACGCTTCTTCTTGATCGTGGGTCACAAGAATAAAGGTGATTCCAACCTGACGTTGCAAGCGGCGCAGTTCAGACTGCATCTGCTCTCGCATTTTCTTATCGAGCGCTGACAACGGCTCATCAAGCAACAGGACTTTGGGTTTGAGGATCAGCGCACGCGCCAGTGCCACACGCTGCCGCTGACCGCCCGACAGCGCATGCGCAGCGCGCCCGCCAAAGCCATCAAGCCCAACCATACCCAACGCATCCTCAACCAAAGTCTGTCGCGCCTGACGGTTCAGATCGCGACGCTTGCGCAGGCCAAAGCCAACGTTTTCCGCAACGCTGAGATGTGGGAAAATCGCATAGCTTTGGAACACCATATTTGTTGGCCGATCATTGGGCGCAACTCCGTCCATATCCTGACCTGACAGCAAAATCGCACCGCTTGAGATGTCTTCAAACCCGGCAATGGCGCGCAGCAAGGTGGTTTTGCCACATCCTGAGGGGCCCAACAGCGAAAAGAACTCGCCCTCCATGATCTCAGCCGTGATGCCGCGCAGCGCGTGGTAGTCGCCATAGTATTTCTCAACATCTGTCAGGGTAATGATTGGCTGGCTCACAAAAAGCCTCCTGTGTCTTTCAAGCCCGAGCGGCGCAAGCCACGGCGGCGGAAGGTTTCAGCGATGACCAACAATACGATCGACAAAACGACCAGCAAAGTACCAAGCGCCATGATAACCGGCAAGCGACCCGGAAAACGTAATTGCCCCCAAAGATAGACCGGCAGGGTCGGTTCATTCCCCGACAAAAAGAATGCAATAATGAATTCATCCAATGAGATCGTGAAACAGATCAGTAAGGACGCGATGATACCCGGCATCACCAAAGGCAGCGTCACCAACCGGAACGTCGACAATTGCGTCTCACCCAGATCAACCGAGGCTTCTTCTAGGCTTTGATCAAGATTGGCAAAGCTTCCGTTCAAAATGGCGATCGAAAACGGAGTGCAGATCAGGACATGCCCAACAATCACTGACCAAAGTCCCATGGAAAAGCCAAGCTGCAACATCACGACCAGCAGCGAGACCGCAACGATGATCTCTGGCAGCACCAGCGGTAGCATCACGAACCCAAGGATCCCAGATTTACCGGGAAACTCATGCCGGGTCGCGGCCCGAGCCGCAAACATCCCAAAGCAAGTTGAGAGGACTGCGGTTATGATGGCGATCATCAGTGAATTCAGTGTGGCTGTGTGCAACGCCTCGGTCTGGGTCAGCTCATAAAACCAGTTCAGCGTGAAGCCTTGCAGCGGAAACGCAATTATCGTGCCATCATTGAACGCAAACAGCGGTAGCAAAAGGATCGGCGCGTAGAGAAACACCAGATAGATGATCGCATATATCCGCAGCCCCCTCATTTTGGTGCCCGCCCGATTTTGCGTGTGGCAAAGACAAGAACAATCGCGATTGTGGCCACGATCACCATTGCCACTACCGCAAGCGTCGCCCCCATGGGTGCATTGTTAAGCCGTAAGAACTGCGTTTGGATCATGTTTGCGATCATCTGGCCGCCGCTACCGCCCACCAGACGCGGGGTCACATAATCACCGATTGTCGGAATAAAGACGATCAATGAGGCGGCAATCACCCCCGGAAACGCCAACGGCAATGTGACACGCACAAAGGTAGCGATATGGCTTTCGCCCAAATCGCGCGCGGCCTCTAGCAGTGACCGGTCGATCTTTTCCAAGGAAACAAAAATCGGCAAGATCGCAAACGGTGCAAACGCATGCGCCAGCGTGATCACTACCGCATTGGCGTTATACAAGATCCAGTTCAACGGCTCATCAATCAACCCAAGCCCGACCAATGTGCCATTGACCGGCCCATCATAGGCCAAGATCACCCGCCATAAGAAGACGCGGATCAGGTAGCTGGTCCAAAACGGAATGGTGATCAGGAATAGCCATAACGATTTACGCTTAGGGGCCACATGAAAGCTGACGAAATAAGCGATCGGAAAGGCCGTCAGAACCGTCGCGATGGTCACGGAACCCGCGATCCTTAGCGAGCGCGACATCAGTTCAGCATACAGCGGATCGGTCAGCGCCTCGCGGTAATTGGCCAACGTAAACGTACGATCAACTGTTAGAAAGTCTTGGGTCCAGAAACTGAAAAGAACAATCGCTGCCAAAGGGGCAGCCAGCAGAAGCAGCGCATAAAAAAATGGCGGTGCCACCAGTGCTAAGCCCCGGCCTTGCCCCTTCGTTATATATCGCAAAAGTCGGTTCAGCGTCTTGGTGCCTGTCTTCAATTCAATTCCCACCCCTAATCATGCGAGCAATGGCCACCCCACGCAAGGGGGTAGCTCGGCCCCGGGCGTCACACCTCTGGGAGTACGCGGACCTTGATCACAAATGCAGCAGTTCGTACATGAATTAGTCCCGCGCCAACACGCGAAGACGGCTGTCAAATTCACCTCGGTCAACATAGCAGCCATGCAAATGGCGCGCGCCGGTGCTGGGATCAAACGACTGGCGTCCATGCATGACCCGGCGGTTGTCAAAGACGACCATTTCACCCCGGCGCAGTTTTAGCGTCACCCTATAACTGGCATCGCGCGTCAACGTCATAAAGGCGCGGTATGCTGCGTAATAGGCCTGCAACATGTCCGGCGCCAGATCCAGAATTCCCGCGATATGCGCGTTATAGCACACCTCAGAAACGCGGCCGTCCTCAGTCAGCGTGATCACTTTTTGGCGGCGCCGTATATCATGGGTCTGATCGCGAAACCGAAACGGGACAGAGACCTGAGACAACAGATCAAAGGCGGAAGCGTCAGCCGCGCGCAGATCTTCGGCAATTGCGACCCCGTCACAAAAAAGCGATCCGCCGCCCACTGCCTCATTTCGCAAACAGTGCAGGAACTGAAAGCCGGGCGGCAGTTCCTGATTGGGTAGGTCAGTGTGGAACGGCAATGCGTCTGCCGTGTAGGCCGAATTATTTGGGTTCGGTTTCGATTTGACCTCAAATGTCAGGCCAAAATTTGTTTCCCGCAGAAAGCTGATCCTGCGGGCAATCGCCATACCGACCGCAGTACTGTCAGCCAAACCTTGAACAATCGATACCCCATAACGCTTGGTCTGGATCATCCAGTCCTGCAACGCTGTATCAGAAGTTGTGATCGCATCAGCCTCAGCGCGCGGTATGCCCGATGCCCCCAAATCACTGCGCCAAGCAACCGGCGCAATATCGGCGGGATCGTCCAACGACACGCCCGGACGGTGCGTTTTTAGCCAGTCGAGTGAAAACCGACTAAGCGATTGCTGATCTTGCCAGACCAGTTCCAGATCAGGACCGGCAACATTGGCCTCAGCCAAGCCGATATCATGCGGCACGCTTAGCAGATCAAACGTTCGCTCTTGGGTGTCTGGGTGGAAGCCTGCGGGATCATTGTCACGCAGCCAGATATACGGAAAAGTTGCGGCCAGACCATCGGGCCAACGCAGCTCGAGCATGCGGGTGTCGCCATGCAAAATTGCTTGGGTCATCGGGGGGTATCCTGAATGTCGATTGAACGGAAAAGTAGTCGGAAACACAGCGCTTTAGCCCCGGGGCGGCGGCCACCAGTCAAAGACTTTCGCATGAGGATGTCCGGGGTGGCGCCCCAAAACGATGCACATGGGTTCAGGTTCCTATCAACTGATCAGACGTTGAGGCCAAAGGGCGTGAAACGGCAAGTCTTTTTTGGGGGTCATATTCTGTGTTGGACGACACAAATGCCGCGCAACGGCGATATCCTGGTGCCTAAATTGCGGCTCTGGGCTTTGCGTTGGCTTGCCTAAAAAGGCCAAGCGCAATCATGCTGATAATCAGCATCACAGAGCCAAGGAAAAACGCCATGCCGATGCTGCCTGACCGATCGGCCATGCTGCCCGCCAATGCAGGTGCTATCATCATGATGGCATAGTAGATGGTGTAGAATACGCCCATGCCAAAGGCCCGCGCCTCAGGTCGTAAAACCAAAGATGGCAAGGTCATGATCGGCCCTACCGCTAATCCAAACAAAAGACCGACCACCACGAAAATCACCGGTGTTGCCCACGCAGGAACAAACAGAACCATCGGCATCAAGATCGTGTAGGCACCTAAACTTATCATCATGATCGTATCACGTCGCCCGGTCCGGTCCGGTCTGCAAGGATCCCACCAATCGGAACAGATATGGCAATGACAATCATGAAGACGCTTGTTGCCGAGCTGGCAATTGTCAGATCCCATCCACCCTCACTCAAAAGGGCGGGACCAAAGCTGAAGACCATCGCAAGTGCTGCGTTATAAAGCGCCCAGATCGCGCCTGCGAGGCACAACGCATAGACAGGAAGCCGTGCGAGTTTAATGCCAGTGGGCGCAGAAGCCGCGGCGCCGGGTGCTGCCCGGTAGCCAACCGCGAACAGCACCAACCCCGCCCCGATGACCAACAAAACGGTGAGCCACGCCAGATAAAGCCCACCGTATGCCGCGATGCTTGGCAAGGTCAGCAGAGCCAATGCAATACCAACGGGCCAGGAATTGATGAAAATCGCAATCGCGGTGGAAATTTCGCGACCCGCGAACCAATCAACCAGCATCTTTGTCATGACCACATTCAGCACGACGCCCCCGGCCCCGGCCAACAGCCGCCCCGCCGTGAACCAGCCCCAGTTTGGGCCAAAGCTGACCAATGCAGCCCCGATCATCATCAACAGCATACTTAGAATAATGATGCGCTTGTCACCGAACCGGGTTGCAATTGCGCCGCCCGGGATCGCAACAATCACGCCGGGTGCCAGATAAAGACCGATCATAAAGCCAATATCAGCCAAGCTGACCGTGTAACTTTCGATCACTAAAGGTGACAACGCCGCCAACGACTGAAATTGAAAACCCATCGTCATTCTTGCGAAAAACAAAACGGTAAGGATTGCCCAACGGTTAGAAAACATGCCGTCCCCCTGACCCGTCAACTCTGTGCGAGACGCTGATGTCTTCGCAACTAAATTGTTCTGAAGGCTGTTTGCCTACTTTGAAAATTTGCTAGCGGATGACACAACAATATCTCATATTATGTTGTATCTTCATTCTGAAGGTACTCTAGGGGAGAACAAAATGTCTTATATTTCGATTTCAAACTGGTCTGCGCCCGATATGTCCGATGATATGATCAAGGACGTCGCAGGTAAATTTATCCCGCTTATTATGGGTGTAGGCGCCTCGGCCGTTCAAATGGTCCGTACTGATGCGCAAACAGTCTCTGTCATCACACATTATGCTGATGCGGCCACGGCCAGTGCGGCTCAGGATCAAATCGCAAAAATCAGAGCAAAAGCCGCCAGCGATTTTCCAATGACAATGCTCAGCACGTCAGCTGGAGACGTTTTCGCCGCCAGCTAAGACAACAATGGGCCTGGACAACGGAACGACTTATGCTGTCCTACTATCTAGCCCAGAAACAACCGCTAAGGATGCGCGCGCTTGCCATTGATGCGCGTCTGATCGAAACTTGGACAAAATAGGCCGCGTTGTGGCGGTCTTAATCACCTGAGGTGCCCATGTCCGAAAAATCATTCCGGTTCACCCATGCCGTGACGCGCGCACCCTGCCCCGAAATTATTGATGGGCTGCGCGCCGTTAACACTGGAACGCCGGATCTGGCGATCTTTCTGGCGGATCATGCGGCCTATATTACGGCGCTGAAATCTACCGGCGCTGCGGTGATCGAGCTTCCGGCGCTTGGCGCATATCCAGACTCGGTCTTTGTTGAGGACGCTGCGCTGTGCCTGCAAGAGGTCGCGGTCTTGATGCGACCCGGTGCGCCGTCACGTCTGGGCGAAGCGCACGAGATGGGCTTGGTCCTGCGCAAGATCTATGGTGAGGTTCTGGAAATCGACGGGCCTGGTCATATTGAGGGCGGTGACATCCTGACGACTGAGCGTGAAATTTTGGTCGGCACCTCGGCGCGGACCGATGCCGCCGGTGTGGCCGAGCTGCGCGGCATCGTGTCAAACTGGGGCTATAGCCTGCGCGTTGTTGTGACCCCGCCCGACGTGCTGCATTTCAAGACGGATTGCTCGCTATTGGCTGGCGACACGATCTTGTCGACCCCACGTCTGGCGGCCTCGGACTGTTTTGAAGGGTATAAGGTGATCCAAACTGCTGACGGCGAAGACGCTTGCGCCAACGCAATAAGGTTTAATGATCTGGTACTTTTTCCC
>JBLHOS010000096.1:0-10218 GCA_047623825.1 Paracoccaceae bacterium
CGGGGCAGCGGACTGTGGAATTGGACCAACAAGCCGTTGGTCGGCTGTCGCGCATGGACGCGCTGCAAAATCAGGCGATGGCGCAGGCGACCGCTCGGCGCAGGCAGGCGGAGCGGTCCAAAATCGCGGCCGCTTTGGGTCGGCTGGACGCGGGTGAATACGGCTATTGTACCGATTGCGGAGAGACGATCCCGCCCGCGCGGCTGGAGGCAGATCGCGCCATTGCGCGGTGTCTTGAGTGTATCCGGGGCCGATGAGTATGTTTGTTCTTCCTTATCAAGTCGTCCCTCCATGTTAGAAGGGCGGTGCGATGTCGTCAGTATTTTCGGCCGCATCGCTGTCTTCTTCGTTGGGTGTGTCGTAATTCGTCGAATGACACGGTAAAAAGTCTTTGTGCAAATTGGCAAAAAAGACAAGTTTGTGCCGAATGATTTGGCATATTCTGGGGGTAATGCCGCCGGTATTCGCTGCAAAGAAATCTGCAAAATTGGAGGCCATGTGATGCGTTTGTATGGATTAAAGACCTGTGACACCTGCCGCAGGGCGGTTAAATCCCTGAAGGCGGCGGGTCACGATGTGACGTTGGTTGATGTTCGGGCTGAGCCGCTGGACGCCGCGGAATTTGGGCGGCTTTTTGCGCGGTTCGGTGATGCGTTGATCAACACACGCTCCACCACGTGGCGCGGATTATCTGAGGATGAGCGCGCCAAGGCACCGGTCGCATTGTTGCAAGCGCACCCAGCCCTGATGAAGCGCCCCGTGATCGAGGCGGATGGTCAGTCATACCTTGGTTGGGACAGTTCGGTTCAGGAGGCGTTGGCGTAGCGCCGACCCAAAACCGCATCAAGCGACACTGGCCCCGCACCGCGGACCACCAGCACCAATAGGACGAAGATCCAGAATGCGCGCTGATCAAGGATCAACCCGCCTGGTGCGCGGTCAAACCAGCTGCCAATGCTGACGGCGTCCAATTGGTGGCCAAAGATATCAACCCAGCTTTGCGCGATGACAAAGCCGATCATGCCAAGGGCTGCCAGTCGGGTGAACAACCCCAAGATAATCAGTAAGGGCAAGGTGAATTCCCCCCATGTGGTGGCCAGCACAATCAATTTGGGCAAGATGCCGATCTGGCTGGGATCATAACCGGCACTGTCCAGAACGCGGGGCAGGATCTGGGCGTATGCACCGAAATCAACAAAGAAGATCCCCAAGAACCCGTCGCCCAGTTTGGTCAGGCCTGAGGCCCAATAATAACCCAAAAGGACACCGGCAAACAGGATGCGGGCTAAAGTGGGGAAAAGCCATGCGGAGCTGTAGGCCTCTAGGGCTGCGAACAGACGGGCGTGCAGGTTTATCAGGGCAGTCATGTAGTGGTGCTTTCTGGATCTCTCATGAGGGCGCCCGAATTGAGAAAAATGGTGAGTAGGGCGGCGATATTGGCGTCTGGTATTTGGGTAAGTGTCGCCTCCAGTGCGGCCAAAAGCGTAGGCGCTGTGGTCAGGGCCGCTGCCAATTGTGCGCCACCGTGTGGCAAAAAGTGGGGCTGTGGGTCAAACTCGGCCCGAGTGATCAGGACGTCCTGTGCGCCGGGCTGCGGAGCAGGCGCGTCTGTGTCCAGCGCTTGGGTCCAGATTGCGAATACGGGATAGGTTGAGCGGATGATCTGGGTGGCGGGTGCAAGGCGCAGTGTCAGACCCATCAGCGCATCAGGTGTAAAATCTGCAGCGTCTAGTGTGCCTGCGTCGGCAGCGTGGTAGGCGCAGCGCATCCCCCATTCAAGCGAGGCCACATCACCCAGATACGGATACTTGGCCACGGGTGCGAACCGCGCCAGAAACATGGACATTCGGTCGCCATAGTCGCTGATCTTGGGGGAAACTGGTGGGATCTGGCGCAGATAGATCGCGGCCATTTTGGCAAATTGTTCAGCCCCCAAAAGGGTCTGGATCACTGGATAGGTCGCGGTCAACGCCTCTGCCAAACTAAGAACCACGTTATTGCGATAAACTGCAAAGCGTTTTTGTGAAACGCGGCCTTGTGGGTCGACCAAACCAGCCGGAACAGGGCGATTGGGGTCTAGCAATGCTTGGGTGAATTCCAACTGGTCCATCAGATCAAGCCAAAACCGTGGTGAGGATGGTATCAGCGCGGTCGGCTTCAGCCCGCAGCACCGCAAAATCAGGCACGTTGTTGTCCCATTCGATCAATGTCGGGCGTGGACCGCCGCGCGCGATTGTGTGGGCATAAAGTGACCAGACCGGGTCAATGACGGCGCGGCCATGACTGTCGATCAACAATGGCGCGCCGTATTCGTCGGTATCCTCATCGTGGCCGCCTAAATGGATCTCTTGCACGGCTTCCAGCGGGAAGGCGTTGATATAGCTGCGCGCATCAGTGCGTTGATTGGTGGCCGACACAAAGACGTTGTTGACGTCAAGCAGCAGGCCGCACCCGGTGCGTTTGGCAAGATCGCGCAGAAACTCAACCTCCTGCATCTCAGAGGTCTCAAAGGCGAGGTAGTTTGAGGGGTTTTCCAGCAGTATCTGTCGGCCAAGCGTATCTTGGAGCTGATCGATGTGGGCTGCGACATGGGCTAAACTGGTCTGCGTATACGGCAATGGCAACAGGTCGTTCAGGAAATGTGTCTCATGCGTGGACCATGCCAAATGTTCAGAAAATGAGGCTGGGTCAAGCCAGCCACACAGATGTTTCAGGCGCGCCAGATGATCGACATCAAGGGCAGTGTGCCCACCAATCGACAGGCCAACACCATGCACGCTGATTGGAAATTTTTCGGATAAGTTGCGCAGTTGCGCCAAGGGTCTGCCGCCGTCGCCCATGTAATTCTCAGCGTGGATTTCCAGCCAACCCACAGGTCCAGGATCTGTGATCAGATCCGTGTAATGCCAGGCCTTATAGCCAATGCCAACCGATAGCGGCAGGGATCGGGGGTTGGTGGCATACAGCATCAGCTATCTCCGGTGGAAATAAGGGTGTGAGCAAGGATACATGCAGACCCTTTTGGCAATCTTATGCGGGCAGGTCGCGCGTCAACGCTTCGAGGGCACCGGTGCGATCGCCGGGCAGTACAAATTCAGTCATTTCTTCGTTAACGCCGTATTGCGCGCAGGTGCCTGCATCAACAAGTGTCCAAGCATTACCCTGATAATCAAGTGTTGATGTGCCGGCGCATGTGGTGCCAACGCCAGCGGCGCAATCGTTTTCGCCTGCAAGGCTGACCCCAAAACAGCGTTCTTGCACCTGAGCGCTGGCCGAAACCGCACCGTGGGCGGTCAACGCGGCTGCAACAGCACCTATAAGGGTAATAGATTTCAAGTTAGAGGACATTTTGGACGCTCCCGTTCGCGAATTGAAAAAATGGACGCCTTGGTGGCAATATAGGCGAGCCTACCCTCCGGGAGGGATAACGTTCCAGTCACGGGTGCGTGGGCCACGCAAGCGTGAGCAGACCCGTATCTGTGATTTTAGAGGTAAGAACGACTTAATCCTATGAAATTACTTGTTTAAGACTAGGATTAAGGCGGTTCTGCTTGAGTACTGATCGCCTATTCATCTAAACGATCGGCGCGAATAGGCCCAAAATGTTACAAAATCAAGCTTGAAACGTATTGCGGGGCTTTTGCGGTGTGACGTGAGGCAACAGGGGGAATGTTGAGCCCACACTCCCCCTTTGCGTTTGCAGTGCGGGCACATTAATTAGGAAACAGAGCAGAAAAAGGGACACTTACCCATGCGCAACGCAGCCCTAATCCTTGGTATCATTGGTGGCATTCTGGGAATGTTCGTCGGCTTTTTTGGCTATGGCTATACCGAGTTTATCAACTATTTCGGTGAGGTGCCTGATTTGGCCAACCAAGTCGACAATCCAGCGCTGATCCGAACCGTCAGCGTTCTTGGACCAATTTTAGCGCTGGCCGGTGGTGCGATGGCCAAAGTGCGCGCGTTGTGGGGTGGGGTCTTGCTGCTGATCTCAGCTGGGGCAATGTATTATGCCTTTGGGTTCGGCGTTTTCACGATGTTCCCGATCACATTTTGCGGATTGGCAGGCATTCTGGCCTTGGCCGCCGGTCGCCCGGACGAGCCAAAGAGCCATTTTTAAACCACTAAGTATCAGGCCAAATCGGGTGGGATCGCCTCGGCTGTAAGGGTCGCGACGATCTCATCCAGACTGACGACACTGGTCTGCTTTTCACCCAATCGGCGCAAGGTGACGGTGCGGTCTTCGACCTCTTTGCGGCCGACTGCCAAAATCACTGGGACTTTGCCAACAGAGTGTTCGCGGACCTTATAGTTGATTTTTTCGTTGCGAATATCTGCCTCGGCGTGGATTCCGACGGCCCTAAGTGCAGCAACCGTTTCAAGAACAAAATCATCAGCCTCTGACACAATCGAGGCCACGACAACCTGACGCGGTGCCAACCAGAACGGCAGTTTACCGGCTGAATTCTCAATCAGGATCCCAATGAACCGCTCAAATGATCCAAGGCAGGCGCGGTGCAGCATGTAGGGGCGGGTTTTGGTACCCTCTTCGCTGATGTAGTTTGAGCCAAGCCGCTCTGGCAGGTTGGGATCGACCTGAAATGTGCCGCACTGCCAGACCCGACCGATTGCGTCGGTCAGTTTGAAATCCAGTTTCGGGCCATAGAAGGCACCTTCGCCGGGATCGAGTGTATAAGCATTGCCCGTTGCCTTGATCGCATTTTCCAACGCAGCCTCAACATGGTCCCAGCTTTCCTCAGTGCCGACACGCTTTTCTGGGCGGGTGGCGAACATGATCTCAAACTTCTCAAACCCAAGGTCTTTATAGACGCCGGATAGGAAGTCGATGAACTTGGCACATTCCGCCTCAATCTGGTCCTCGGTGCAAAAGATATGCGCGTCATCTTGGGTAAATCCGCGCACCCGCATGATCCCGTGCAGTGCGCCTGACGGCTCATACCGGCTGCAGGATCCAAACTCGGCCAATCGAAGCGGCAGATCGCGGTAGGATTTCATGCCTTGGTTGAAGATTTGCACATGGCAGGGACAGTTCATCGGTTTTAGCGCGTTAATCGCCTTTTCCCGGGCGTGGTCTTCGTCAACCTCGACGATGAACATGTGTTCTTGGTATTTGTCCCAATGACCTGACGCCTCCCACAATTTGCGGTCGACAACCTGCGGGGTGTTCACCTCTAGATAGCCATCGGCGCGCTGTTTGCGGCGCATGTAATCTTGCAAGGTTGTATAGATCGTCCAACCGTTGGGGTGCCAGAAAATCTGTCCGGGAGCCTCTTCTTGCATGTGGAACAGATTCATTTCGCGACCCAGCTTGCGGTGGTCGCGTTTAGCGGCCTCCTCCAGCATGGTCAGATGGTCCTTTAGGTCATTGCGGTTCAGGAATGCGACACCATAGATCCGCTGCAACATGGTGCGGTTGCTGTCGCCGCGCCAATATGCGCCGGCGATCGACATCAGTTTGAACCCATCGGCAGGCACCTGACCGGTATTTTGCAGATGTGGGCCTCGGCACAGATCCTGCCAATGACCGTGCCAGTACATCCGCAGTGGCTCATCGCCGGGAATGGCCTCGATCAGCTCTACTTTGTAGGGCTCATTATTGGCCTCATAGAACGCAACGGCGCGCGAACGCTCCCAAATTTCGGTGGTGACGACGTCCCGCAGATTGATGATCTCTTTCATCTTTTTTTCAATGAGACCAAGATCTTCGGGAGTAAACGGCGTGGCACGATCAAAGTCGTAATACCAACCATTTTGAATGACTGGGCCGATCGTGACCTTTACGTCTGGCCAAAGCTCCTGAACGGCGCGCGCCATGATGTGGGCGCAGTCATGCCGAACCAGTTCAAGCGCCTGCGCGTCATCTTTCATGGTATGAATGGCGATCTGGGCATCCCCCGGGATCGGCCATTGCAGATCCCAATGGACGCCATCGATCGTGGCGGAAATTGCCTTTTTGGCCAATGAGCTGGAGATATCGGCGGCGACCTCGGCAGGGGTCACACCAGCATCGAATTCGCGTGCATTGCCATCGGGGAAAGTCAGGGAAATCGGGGCCATCTTATGGCACTCCTCGTCAGTTTGGCGCCTACGGAACGCCCGGTTGCGGGTTATTCTTGTGCGCTAAATGCCAATGGGCGCGGCGGACGTCAAGGGCATCGGCGGTGTTGGATCGTTTTTAGCGGTGGCTGTCAGTCCCATTCATCCAGCGCGCCGCCATCGCGCAAGATCTGGATCAACGGCTCAAGGTCCTTTTCGTGGCGCCTCCATGCGCCGACGGATGAGGAATAAATTGGCTGGCGCACCTGAACGGAGCTGAGTGTTTTGACCGAGCGTTTGTTGTCGTAGAAAGATAGGCACACGTCTTCCCAATCCATCTGACAATGGTCCACCAGCTTGCGGGCTTCAGCCTCGGGATTACCGACCAGATCTTCGTAGCGAATTTCATAAAAACTGCCCGGGCATTCGTTGCGCCAGAATTTAAGGATGTTGAGGAAATGAAGATAATTTTCAGCCAAAACCTTCAGGTCGGTTGTGTAGCGATGGGATCCTTCTCTGAAATAGTTCTTGTACATCGAGAGGCAGTTATCGCGAGGGTCCCGGCGAACGACGATAATTGATCCGTCGGGAAGTGCTTGTTTTAGCAAGCCTATATGTTCAAAAGTCCCGATTGATTTATCAGTGACGATCTTGGCGTTCGGAAAAAGTGAGTGGTAGAGCTCGGTCAATTCCGTGCCTAATTCATTTAATCGGTCGCCGGTTATCGGGTCTGACAGAGCATCTAGTTTTTCAAGCTCCGGCTTCAACACCCTGTTAGTATACTCCAGTTCGCCGCCGGCTGTTACATTACTGTGGCTTGAGATGATCTGCTCAACCAAAGTTGTGCCCGAACGCGGCATTCCGCAGATGAAGATTGTACGCGGTGGCGCGGCGGTCGCAGTTGTTGTTGGGGGAACAATCCCTTTTTGGAATGTGGTCCTGGCAAAGTCACCCCACATTGACGAGGCGCCCATTGGATATTCTTTCCAAAGGTGTTCGTTGGCGACACGCAAATAGCCAAACATTCGGTCGTACTGCTTGGTGTCTTCCATCGCCTTAGCCAAGGCATAGGCGAGGGTAACCCGCGTCCCCGGGTACTCGGTTCTGGCATCGAACGACTGCTCCATTTTTGGCAGAAGCTCATCATCAATCGTCATCTTTTTCAAAAAGACGTATTGATAGGCGAGGCTGCCATCAAGCACTGGCTTCGACAAAAACCTTTGCAAAGATTGGAGAACCTGATCAAATTCTCCCATGTTTTTTAACAATATGGCCATCGATATAGCGAGTGAGCCGGAATTGGGATTCAATTTCTCCGCGATCTTATAGGCTGCCAACGCCTCGTCTGATCGCTGCAACTCTGCGAGAGCTTCACCTTTCAATTGGTAATATTGGCCGTTGTCCATTTTGTCCGCGATCAACTTATCTATGATGACCAACGCTTTTTCCGAGTGGCCGTTTTTGGTCAGGGCGCGGGCGAGAAGCGGTGGTATCGATTTGTCTTGCGGCAATGCTTCCATTGCAAAAGTCAAATGCTCTTCGGCGTAGTCGTATTGTGTCAGTCCAAGGTAAAGGCTGCCCAAGACTTTGCGAACTTGCGGCGATGTCGGGGCCAGCAAGTAGGCCCGGTCCAAGTGGATTTTAGCGTTATCGGTATCCGCCATTACCAAATGGAGCTGGCCAAGCTGAGTGTGTCCTTCGACATAGTTCGGGTTGGCCTGAATGGACCGCTGCAAATCAGCAATCGCGAGTTTACGTTGACCTGTTGCGACGCGGATGGCGCCGAGCAAGGCGTGACCAGGGGCGAGACCTGGACGTTGGGCGACAATCTCTTTAGCGGCCTTTTCAGCATCGGCAAAGCGTCCGCGGGAATAGAGGCCTTCGGCGACCGAAAAAGCCCGTTGAGTGGCTGCATCGACCTTGATGACGCTGCCTGAATTGCCGCCACTGACCTTGGTTACCAGTGCTTGTAGGATGCGCTTATTCAGTCCTGCTGACCTGGCCTCATCCATCAGGTCACGGGCGGCCACCGGATCGTGCTTTGTAATCAAAATGTCCATTGCTGCGAACCAAAAGTGAGGTTCCTCAACGCGAAGTTGTCGCGCGACTTTGAAACGACTAAGCGCCTGATCATATTCACCAAAACGCTGCTCAACGATACCCAATTGATAGTGAAATTCGGGCCAGCTTGGGTCCAGATCTACCAGCCGCGCAAAAAGGGTCTTTGCCAAATCGTAATTGCCGCCTTGATTGGCGATCAATCCGCGTTTGAACATGCCAAAGAGGGGCTCAGGCGGGGTTGCGGGCATATGTCACCTTGGCTTGGATTTACAGTCAAACGTGACTTAGCATGGGGCGCAGAAAAGTGCCATAATCAGTGTGTGGAGCACTACTGGCGCTACGCCGTTTGAATTCTAGATACCCAATTGCATGTAAGCTCGCTAGGGTCCAAAAAACGCAAAGCAAAGTGAATCCATGTCCCCGTCCTACCTAACCACATCACAAAATCGCCGTATCGCGTATCATCAAATTGCGGGGCGCGGTCCGGGCATCGTTTTCTTAGGTGGGTTCAAATCTGATATGGAGGGGACCAAGGCCCTGTACCTGGAGACTATAGCCAAAGATCAGGGCCGCGCGTTCTTGCGATTTGACTACTCGGGTCATGGGCAATCCAGCGAAGCGTTTACTGATGGCTGCATCGGCGATTGGGCGCAGGACGCGACTGAGGTGATATTGCGGCTGACAAACGGCCCGCAAGTTCTGGTTGGCTCATCCATGGGGGGGTGGATCGCCTTGTTGGTGGCCCGCGCACACCCTGAGAAACTGGCAGGTCTGATCACAATCGCGGCGGCCCCTGATTTCACCGAAGACAGCATGTGGGACGGGTTTTCGCCAGCGCAACGGGGCGAATTGGTCAGCGACGGGCAGGTCGCACTGCCATCAGAATATGGTGAGCCCTATATTATTACTCGCAGATTGATCGAGGATGGCCGCGACCATCTGGTTTTGCGTAGTCCGCTGCACGTGTCGGTGCCGGTGCGGATGTTGCAAGGCACCGCAGACCGGGACGTGCCGCAAAGTGTGGCGCTGCAGCTGCTGGATCATCTGAATGGGCCGGATGTTCGCCTGATATTGGTCGCAGGGGCAGATCATCGTTTTTCAGAGCCACAGACGCTGGAATTGATTGGAATGACAATGGCGGAGGTCTTGGGAGTTGCGTAGTTTTGGGAAATGGTTAGGGCGCGGAATTGCGATCTTGATCCTACTTGGTGTTGGGCTTTGGGCTTTTGGACCATACGAGCCGGTGACGCGCAGCGGGCCGTTTACGGCTGATGTTTCAGACCCGGACGCCTATTTTTCCCAAGTTGAGGCGGCTTTTGACGATATCACCGACGGCGCCGAAAAGCGGATTGTCTGGTTTGGTGCGGTCGGCGGTGTGACGCCAATTTCCGTGGTTTATCTGCACGGATTTTCAGCCACGTCTGAGGAAGTGCGTCCCTTGCCTGATCAGGTGGCACAGGCGCTTGGAGCTAATTTGGTCTATACGCGGTTGCGTGGGCATGGCCGAACCGGCGCTGCGATGGCAGAGGCGACAGCAGGTGACTGGATTAATGACACGGCCGAGGCGTTGGCTGTTGCGCGCCAAATTGGCGGCGAGGTGTTGATCCTGTCAACCTCAACCGGTGGGACGCTAGCGGCAATTGCCGCAACCGAGCCTGATTTGGCGGACCGTTTGGCAGGCATCGTGTTTATTTCGCCTAATTTTGGTCTGAGCAATCCGTTAGGGGCGCTGTTGACCTGGCCTGCCGCGCGTTATTGGGCGGGGTATGTCGTCGGGCATGAACGCAGTTTTCCGACCTCAAATGAACTTCACGCTACCTATTGGACGTCGCAATACCCGACTGTGGCGATCCTGCCGATGGGGGCCTTGGTCCAAAATACTGTGGCCCGGGACTTTTCCGGCGTTGAAGTGCCAGCACTTTTCTTATTCAACGAGGCTGACCGCGTGGTGTCAGCGACTGTGACGCGCGAGATAGCACAGCGTTGGGGCGCACCAGCAACCATTGTCCCGCAGACATTGCCAGCAGAGGGCGCCGATCCTTGGGGTCATGTGCTGGCAGGTGACGCGCTAAGCCCGGCCATGACCGAACCGATGACCGC
>JBLHOS010000097.1:0-10073 GCA_047623825.1 Paracoccaceae bacterium
ATGGATATGTTGTCTAGACTACCCAGCGCCCGCGCCTGTGATTTCAGGGGCGGGTGTTGTTCTAGGTGGTCATGCGGCCCGCTGTGGGTCGTGTCGCCAACCATGCTTCGACGGCGCTCTGCGGCCAAGCGACCGCGCGTTTGCCAATACGGATGGGACGGGGAAACTCGCCCGCGTCAATCATAGCATAAAGACTGCTTCTGCTCAGTCCCGTTGCCGCTTCAACTGCAGGGCGGCGTAGGTGGTGTTCTGCCATATCAGGTTCCTTCTGAGTTTATAGATACGGCTTCGAAGTATAGGAGCGATTCGGGTAATTGATACAAGTTGCAGCGCCGGCTTTTCACTTTTGGAAAGATGGCGATTTGATCGTTAGTTCCATCGCCCTGAGGCCAACTTCGTGAACTTCATCTTGTCCTGCCTTCCGACGAACTGCATTCCTGTGGGAAATTAGCCCGTTCAGCTCCCTAGCCATTTTGCGATAGTTTAGCCTGCCCGACTAGAACCGAAACTGAGCCAGATCCCATCGCTCAATATAGAGAATTGCTAAGTCGACACGCTCCATCGACCGATAGATCAATTGATAGATCGTAAGCGTCGGGTGACCTTCGGCCAAATATGAAAGGGCAAAGACATCTTCCAAATCACTCATCTTGACCCAATACGGGTTTATTAGGTCAAAGTCGGACGATATTTTGATCGTCCAAACCGACCGTCAAAATAAAGCCTACCCAACGCGCAATCAATTTCTCTCGCCTCTCAAGAAAATCCAAAGGCGCGTGCTCCGCCTCTGTCTTGTCTTTAACCGCATGCGCCAATGCCGCCTCGGCGACATCGCTGGGCGTGTTGGTGTGCCGCGGTGTCCACGTCTTGAATGACGTCCGAAAGCCGTGGACGTCAACGTCATAACCAAGACCTTTGACCAACTTCGATAGCGTCATGTCCGACGATGGTTTGCCTGTGACGCTTGGGAATACCAATCAAGTTCCATCGCCTGGCGCCTTGGCCCCTTTCAACACTTCGACAGCGCGGCCTGACAGGGGGATGCGGTGTTCTTTGCTGGCTTTCATGCGGTGGGCGGGGATGGTCCATTCTGCCTTTGCTAAATCAATTTCTGACCATTGGGCCAAGCGCACCTCGCCAGACCGACACGCGGTCAAAACAGTGAGCTCAAGTGCAAGTTTGGTTGCATTGAGCGCACGAGAGCCGCGAACGGCAACCAGACAGCCTGAAACCTCGTTGTATGGTAGAGACTTTCGGTGCTTCACTGGTTGTTTTTGTTTGGGCAATGCTTGGGAAATCGCCTCCGCTGGATTGTCCTGTCTCCAGCCGTTCGCAACAGCCCACTTCATGACCATACCGATGCGCTGGCGAACCCGTTTGGCAGTTTCGGGCTTTTCAAGCCAGATTGGTTGCAACGCGGCCAGCACGTCCGCCGTTGTGACCTCTGACACCTTGAGTCTGCCCATGCGGGGGAAGGTGTAGGTTTCTAAAGTAGATAGGAACTGAGCAGCGTGTTTTTTGTTGCGCCAGGTCGGTTCATGGATTTTGTGTACTTTGCGAGACGCTTCCTCAAACGTCAGCAGCGCCTCTGAGGTGCGTTTGGCCTGTAGCGGGTCACCACCAGCGCGCGCAAGCTTGCGGTTCTGCAACGCCGTTTCACGCGCTTCTGCTAGGCTCACAAGCGATGCGCTGCCCAATCCAATCTCGGTTCGCTTGCCTCGAACAACAATTCGTTGCACCCAACACTTTGCACCTGAAGCAACCACTTTGAGAAACAGGCCGTGACCGTCGCTGTATTTGCCGGGTGTGGTCGCTGCGCGGACGAATTCTGCCGAAAGTGCCTTGTTGGGGTACTTGTTCGGTTCGGCCCGTTCGATTTTCTCGTTTTCATCCTCCATTTACATCTGGAATATGGGGGATAGCGCTGAAACAGTTGAGAGGCTATTTGAACATAACATGCAGTTATTTCAGACTTTTTTGGAATTGGCTAGAACTGGGATAAGCAAACTTCGCCTCTGCCACTACCCCGTGACTTCGGTCAGTAAAATCAGATGATTGACGACTTATGCCACAGGGTTTTGTTGCACAAACCGCCTGAGGGGATCCATGTGGTCAATCCAGTGTTGTAGCTCGCAGTCATGAGCAACTGGACATCATGGACCTACAAGACCAAGAGCTAGTCAAATTATAATTGAGCCTTAAAGTAACCCGGTTCTCTTTCGTTCTGGTTTGAGACTGAGATGGCGTAGGATGCTGAGCATTCGGGTAAGCCGGGACGACAGCAAGCCGATAGCGATGCGGCCATATAAGCCTGTCTCACTATCAATGTGCTGTTCGGTTTGCCTTTGAGGCAGACGGCCGGGTTTGTCGAAAGCCTGCTGAAACTAGTCGGGTTGGACTGGGCTGTGCCGGACTACGGCACGTTGTGACGTCATAAAAGGACGATGCCAGTCACCATCCCTTATCGTGACTCAGCAGGACCATTATACTTTCCGCTGAACAGACCCGGCATCAAAGCGAAGTGCGAAGGTGAATGGAACGCTTACAAACATGGGGGCTCCAAACGCCGCCTCTGGCGCAAGATATATATTGGGATCGACCAAGAAACACTGCACGTAGGGGCAATTGAGACGCAGAAGCATAGTATTAAACTTACAGGTCAGCGCCTGTGCGCACGAGGCTTCGATCGGCAGGTTGCTAAGATACAAATGCGCGCTGCAATTCTAAATGGCTTCACCGCGCTTGGCATTCCCAAGATTGTGGCTGTAGGATAAGCGCGTCCGGGATACGGGGAAGCCCGATCTTAAACCGATTTGTGCAACAAAGCCGGTACAGCCCTAAACGTCGGTCTGACATCCTTTTTGCAAGACAGCTTGCCACAGAAAGCCCACCCATGACGCATCTAGTCACGATTCTGAACGGCCCAAACCTCAACCTACTGGGCCAGCGCCAGCCAGAGATATACGGCCATGCAACCCTTGCTGACGTGGCCCAAAGCTGCGCGACACTGGGCGAAACCCTTGGCCTGACGACAGAATTGAAGCAGAGCAATCACGAGGGTCAAATCATTGATTGGATCCATGAGGCGCGCGACAGCTCTGCTGGGATCATCATCAACCCTGCAGCTCTCACCCATACATCGATCGCAATACTCGACGCGCTCAACATGTTTGAGGGCCCCGTTCTGGAGGTCCATATCTCGAACGTCCACAAGCGTGAAAATTTCCGCCATCACTCGTATGTCTCGCTCCGGGCCGACGGCGTAATTGCCGGGTTCGGGGTTGAGGGGTATGCATTGGCGCTGCGCCGCATGGCCACACTGGTCAATGTATGACGTCTGCGATTTCTGGGGTGGCTCAGGTCTGGTCGGCTGACCAACCAAGAGAGGACCGAGACCTAATTCAGGCAATCGCGATATCCGCCATAGACGCGCAAATAGTAGCTTTATAAGGGGCACATGCGCAGGCATGGCCCGCCAAATCCCACGCCACGATCCCTAAAAGGACATTTCGGATGAAGAACCCAACCAATATATTCAAGGCCGCGCTAAAATCAGGCAAGCACCAACTGGGCATCTGGAATTCCATCGGCGGGCCAACTGTGGTTGAGCATCTGGCTGCCTGCGGATTTGACTGGGTCTTGATCGACACAGAACACGCCCCGGCCGACGTGGCCGATGTGCTTCCTGCATTGCAGGCAATTGCAGGCTACCCCGATGTCACTGCAGTTGTGCGCCCTGCGTCCAACGACGCTGTCTTGATCAAACGTATCCTCGATTTCGGGGCCCAAACGCTTTTGATCCCCTATGTCCAATCTGTCGGGGAAGCCGAGGCCGCGGTCGCGGCCATTCGCTACGCTCCACGCGGTATCCGCGGATTTGCGGGCATGACACGGGCCAGCCGGTTCGGCCAAGTCGAAGACTATGGCAAACGAGCCGAGGAGGAACTGTGCCTGCTGATACAAGTCGAAACCCAGCTAGCTTTGGACCAGATCGAAGAGATCGCCACCGTTGACGGGGTCGACGGCATCTTTATCGGACCCGCTGATCTGGCCGCCAGCATGGGTCATCCGGGGAACATGACACATCCAGATGTGGTCAACGCCATCGAGGATGCCTTTGCGCGGCTTGCAAAAGTAAACGTACCGTCCGGCATATTGTCGCTGGATCTTGCATTTTCCAAGCATTGCATTGCCCTTGGCACAGCATTCACAGCGGTCGACATGGACTTGGCGCTGCTGGACCGGGGTGCACGCGCCATAAAAAAAGAATTCGACTAAGATCCGCACTCGATCTTTGGAACGATTCTGCGCGGTCCGCTAAAACGCGATTCCCATCGATTATTTCACCTTTTCCATCGATTTCTCACGCCCCTGAGATCAACTTTCACGCAATTGAGAGGTTGGTGCATAGTGGCGTTATAATCTGTGCATATGCGCACCATGTCACAGTATTTCTCACGGCTAAGTGTATTGAAACTAGGCGGATGAGGGCGCATCTCTAGCGCATCGGACGGCACACACCGCTGTCCATATCAACAACGCACCACACCGGCTGAACCCAGCCATATACACATAAAGCTAGGAAAACATTATGAAATCCATCGTTCTGGCATCCGCCTTGTTCGCCGCAATCGCAGCCCCAGCCTTGGCAGCAGGCAACGTCACTGGCTATGCGGCGTTTGCCCAAGCGCAGTTCAACCAATCCTATGACAGCGTGTCCGACATCCGCCCGATCCCAACTGGCGATCAAGGTGTGACAGCCTCCAGCAGCAACACCGACATCGCGTTCGCTGTCGCACAATTCAACGCATCCGCTGATGGTGCAGGCGATCTGCGCGGCCTTGGCACGGTGTTTTCAGGTGAGGTCGCCTACGGCGCCGAGATCTTTGAGGCCCTGCGTCTTGAGAGCCTTGAAGACGAGTGATCTGACTGGGCAGTCTCCTCTCCCTGCCCTCTTTGATCTCAAGACCGGCCCGTCCCTAAACCAAGGGATGGGCCGATTTGCATTTTAAAGGCCAGCACCAGTCCACCGATCAAAAACAGACAACGCAGGACAGGTCAATTCCATGTCCCCCCAATCTGTCCCGTCGTCAGAGCGCAGACGGTGTTTGCAGTATTGGTGCCAGTCAATGTCCCTCCTTGGTAAGATACGAGCTATAGCTTCTGGCCATCCGGCTTACAGACCAGACTACGCCGCTCAATTCGACACCCTGATCTGCCGCCCGTTCTTTGATCATGCAGTTGACGTCAGTCATGGTCCGTGAATCCCATGGGGGAAGAACCAGTGCTGCGGCACATGGAACGAACAATGCCATGCCTCGATCTTGAGACCGGCAAATAATATTTTGAATGATCCGCATCCGTCGCTTGGCAGCCAGACGTGACTGGCGTTCAGGTCAGTGTGCGCACTTCGCCTCGAACCGTGCCGAACAGAGATGAAGCCGATGAAGGCACCAAACCGACCAGTAATTGCAGTATTGTGATCACCTGCTTGGAATGTGCCTTGGGCGTTGCCGATACCAAGCTGGTCAGCGATTGACAGGTTACCAGCAGATGCCACACCTGCGGCCCGTGCAAAATTTCGGGGGAAGAGATGATGAACTTCTTCATTGAAATAATTCCCTCCAGAGGTAGAAATTATGCTGGCGAAATGTGCCGACATAAGAACCATATCCACGGCTGTTGGCGCCGGGTCTCCGCTCAAGCATACCCAACCAATTAGAGATTCTTGGACTTTTGGGATCAAACGCGTAGTGGATCAAATGCGCTGCACCGCACCCATATGTCCGATGTCTTCCCAGCCGAACAAGTTTCCCACGCATTTGGTAAAATGCGGCCATCCGCACTGGCTTTGAAATAGGCGGCAACACCTATCATCTACAAAAATATGGCAACATGACCCAAAGGTTGTTTCATCTCTGCTAGATCCGCACGCGCCCGGTTGCCAATGATCCACTCCGCTGGCAGGCTCCTCAGGGAGAAATACCCAAATTGATGGTTAAGACAGGCGTGCCGAAAACTCCCACCCAATCAGATCGTCCAGTCGGGCCAAAAGTTGTCGCCGTCGCATCAGCGGGCGGGCATTGGACACAGTTGATGCAGGTTCTGCCAGCATTTGAAGGATTGGATATCCATTTCGCTGGGACCGATCCGCGTCTGGCACACAGCTCGGGTTTGACCGGCATGACTGGCTTGCGCGACAGCAATCGAAGTCGACCTTTTCGAGTTCTGGCAACCGTCTGGGATGCTGGTCGACTGATCCTTACAACCCGCCCTGATGTCGTTGTCACGACCGGCGCCGCCCCCGGCCTTTTGGCGCTGGTTTGGGGTCGGGCCTTTGGCGCGCGAACAATCTGGATCGACAGCATCGCAAATTCACAAGAGCTGTCGCTAAGTGGTCGGCTTGCGCGCCGGTTCGCCACCCACACGGTGACACAATGGGCCCATTTGGCAGATGACAGCGGCCCGCGCTGCCCGATCCTGTTTTGGGGCAGCGTCTTATGATCTTTCTAACGGTGGGAACCCAGCTATCCTTTGATCGATTGATCAGAATTATGGATGATATCGCCAAAGATCTGGCTGAGCCGATCTTTGGCCAGATCGGCACCGACGGTCACCAACCCCAGCATTTTGATTTTTCCGCTGATCTGGACCCCGACCGGTTTGCCGAACTGTTCAACGCAGCCCGCGTTGTTGTGGCCCATGCCGGGATCGGTACGATACTGGCCGCACAGCGCTATGAAAAACCTCTGATCGTGTTGCCGCGTAGCGCGGATTTGGGGGAGCATCGCGATGACCATCAGCATGCCACATGTGCGCAATTGGGCCATCTGTCAGGGCTGCATGTCGTCGCGAGCGGCCCACAGATCTCGGGGCTATTGGTCCAAGCTGACCTGACTGCGATGTCCGCCAAGGGCCCAAATCCGGCCCGCGATCAGCTGATCGGCCATTTGCGGGACGCAATCCTAAATCCCACACGCCCGATCTGAGACCGGATCGCCTTGGCAAGTTTTCGGAGGACGTAGCGCGCAAAATAATTGCGCAACTCGGGGTCCTCAATCCTTGGGGCCCGCCCGATCCAGGCCGACAGATACCCCGCAACAAACTCATATCCCGCGCGCATCTCGCCTCGTGCCAGAAATTTTCCCCACCGCAAGCAGGCGTAAAACGGCGTATTTCCCCTGAAATGGGCCGATCTGCCGTAATAGTTCTGGCGCGCCCGTAGCCCAACTTCGCGGGCAAGAAACTGGGCTTGCGGCAAAACGCGCGCAAACCAGCCATCCAACTCAGCGCGGGCCAGCGACAATGTGTCGGCGGATGGACCGATCACATAACCCGATCCCAAAAAACACGCCCCCCGCCAAATTCGACACGATCCCAAAACCCAATCGGCAGCGTGGCGCGACGGTTGTCCGGTCAGATCATCGACACAACGCCCGCTGGCGATGCCAAGTTTTGGGTCACGATCAAACCCGTCGCTTAGCTGCGTGTAATATCGTGGCCCCGGAAAACTGTCCGCATCAAGGATCCCAATCATGTCTTCGGGTCCAATGTCGAACTGGCTGCAAATACGCGCAAACCCGATCTGAACAATGCCGGCATATTTGCTGCCCAGGCCGTAAACCTGCCGCCTGCACAACTGGTTCAACACAATCATGGTATCGACATTTTCAGGTGGCGCATGACGTGACAGCGCCTCTTGGCTGCCATCGGTTGAGCCGTTTTCGACAATCACCCAACAGGTGACCTGCATATCTTGCGCAGCAACCGAGGCGAACAAACGCTCAATATTGTTGATCTCGTCGCGCAGCGGTGTTGTCAAAAACAGCCGCCGGGTCATCGGGCCAACCCCGAGCCGGCCCCCCAGTCAGGTCGCATTGCCTGACTGGGCTGAACCTGAAGTGCGGCAATTGCCAAGATGAACACCGCCACGACCGAAAACTCCGTCGCGATATTCCCCGTTTGCATCGGCAGGCCCAACGCCAGCCCCAACAAAATTGGCGCGCGGGTCCCTATCACCGGCAATATCATCAAGACAGGCACCGCCAATCCAATAATCAACCCATAGTCTAGGACAAATGCCAGCACATCGTTATGCGGGTCTTTTTGCATGAACTCGAACACGTAGTTGCCTCGACTGGTGCTACCACCGCCGTACCCCCAAAGGATATGAAACAAGTCTTGGGAAAAATGCTCCCGCCAGATCGCGATCCAATAAGAGGCCCGCCATGCAAGTGAGGAGTCGTGTCCGCCAAACTCTCCCGACAGAGAGCCCTGCATAATCGCCGTTGGATCCATGTTTGCGATCTTCAGCCACAGCGCATCCAGCAACGGCGTGCCCAATGCGATGCCCACCACAAAAATCCCACCGACTAGCAATGCCGCACCCCACAACGGGCCACGCAATCGGGTCAACCCAAAGACCACCAGCACGATTGCGGCCGTGACCAGCCCATTGCTGCTTTCGGATAATCCGATAGCCAGCAAAAGCCCGGCCAGTACGGTCCAAAACCATGCACGTTGATCACCAAAGATCTTTTTGCGCGCCACAATCACGCAAATCATAAGGATGACGGCGACATATGACAGATGATTGGGATGAGTGAAAAATGAGGTGTAGCGCAGGTTCCCAGACTCGTCGATACGGCCAAAAAACCCAAGGGCTGCATAGATCGGGATCGGGACGATCACTAAGGCCACCACCACCATCAAAGCCTGCTGGCGTTGCTGGTCTGACATCATAAGTGCGACGGCTGCGGTTGCCGCAAAGCAAAGGGCGCGTGCGGCTTCCTCGGCGCGAACTGGCGCGGGTGTGACGTTGGGCAAAACTGCGTGAACCGCAACCAGCGCCAGAATGGCTCCATAACAGACGCTTAGCACGCCAATCCGGATCTGCCCCAAAACCGCCAGCGCCAGTCCAAACGCCACCACCAGAATGATCCCACCTGCAAAATTATTGAACGTCCCGGCAAAGACTGCAGCGCCGAATGCCCATGGTGCGATTCTGCCTAGTGGACCTTCGGTTGGCACAACCTGGGTACGTACCTCCATCATGAAGCGGCTCGGCCCCAGCCCTCACACCGCCTTTGATAGGTCAGGCGATCATCTTGCGCCATCTGCCGGAAAGTCTGGGTTTCGTCGCGTAGGATGCGGCCCAATTCCTGGGCCTCTTGCAGGGACAGCATATCGTCAAAGGCACGCCGACCCCTTGGCACCAAAAGCTGTCGCAGGTGCACGCGTACCGCATGCGGCAGCATTGGCTTTATCCGCTGGCCATAAAATCGCGATCTGATCAGTTTGCGCAACAGGCCCTGCGCCTCACGCTTACCGGCAGAGCGGTTGGCGTGGTGACCAGCCGGATGGATCGACGGCCCGAGCTCCAGAAATGCAAAGATCCGGTTCATAAAGCTGTCGGGATCTGAAATGTAGTCTTCCATCTGCAGCACCAGAAGGTTTTCACGCTCAAAGACTTTTAGCCATTGGGCGATCTGCAGGTCATAGCGCGAAAGATCAAATAGTTTGGGGTCGCGTCCCAGCATCTCAGCCAAAGGTTGAGTATAGGTTTTTTTCTGCACCTCATGCCGGTAATGGCTGCGGATCCGTTCCACCGGATCACGACCCACGAAGATCAGTTTCAAGGTAGGTCCAAATAATGCGTGAGCACGCTGTGGCACCTCTGTCACATGGGGATATTGCGCATAAAGGGTTGTTGCCTCGCCGCACCATTGCCCCGGCCCCGCCTTTGCAAACAGACTAAGATAGCGTTGCTGCGCTGCGGCGTGAAAAATCGCATCGCTAGCCAGATCGCCTGGCTCTTTGATCGAAGTCTCATAGACCTGCGGGTGACAGGTTAAGTCGTCAAAAATAGAAGTGGTTCCCGATTTCATCGACCCAATCATCAAGAAACGACGGTCCTGCATTAGGATACCGCCTGCCGGGAGGGGGGCAAAAAGCCCACTCCAAAGACAGATGAATACAGCCCGGTTCGCACTGACGCGGCCCGCACCAATGCCAGGTTCCAAATCACCCGGCTTAGCGCGTCGGCCATGGCGATCCCCAAGATCCCAAAGCTC
>JBLHOS010000098.1:0-10008 GCA_047623825.1 Paracoccaceae bacterium
GCCACAACCGGTTTGATATCGTCAGCCATATCACCAAAGTACTTGGAAGAGAGCCTAATTTCGTGGCTCTTCATCCAATTCAGGTTGCCTTTTAGTGTGTTGATTTCGCCGTTATGGGCCAACATGCGGAACGGCTGAGCCAACCACCATTGCGGGAACGTATTGGTTGAATAACGCTGATGGTAGATCGCAAATGCGCTCTCAAACCGCTCATCTTTCAGGTCGGGATAAAACTCGGCCACTTGTTCGGCCAGCATCATGCCCTTGTAGATCACACTGCGACACGAAAATGAGCAGATATACATCCCATGGATCTGGGCAGCTGCAGCAGCCTTCTCGATCCGGCGCCGGATCACATATAGCTCCCGCTCAAAGGTCTCTTCATCAACACCCTTGGAGTTGGAGATGATGATCTGTTCAATCTCAGGGCGGGTTGCGTTCGCCTTTTCGCCCAAAACAGACACATCAACCGGCACATGCCGCCATCCATAGATGTAATACCCCATCCGCAGCACTTCAGACTCGACGATCGTCCGGCAGCTTTCCTGCGCGCCAAAGTCGCTGCGCGGCAAAAACACCTGTCCGACTGCAATCAAGTTTGCTGTGTTAGGCTCATGACCAGTTCGACGGATCTGATCGTAAAAGAATTCAACCGGGATCTGGACATGGATACCAGCGCCGTCACCAGTTTTGCCGTCCGCATCAACCGCGCCTCGGTGCCAAATCGCCTTTAGTGCATCAATGCCCAATTGGACGACCTTGCGTGATGACTTTCCATCAATCGAAACCACAAGACCAACGCCGCAAGACGAATGTTCTTCGGCCTCTGAATACATGCCAGCCTCAGCCATATAAGCGCGTTTGGCTTCTTCACGGGCGACCCATTCTGCATCATATTTGGTCATTTTGCGTCTCCTTGAAATTGGCTGGTTTCGGGTTGGATCAGGGCCGTCTCGTTATCGTTATTCCTGCCGTCAAACGGTAAGAACTCTTTGTTTAGAGCCTGGTTGAGGCTTTGGTGCGTGGTATCAGTCATGGTCATACCCGACCAAGATGAGGTCTGCGCCCATCTGGGGAAGGGCTGACATCATGTCACCACAATCATAATTCGGCTGCATGCTGAGAAAGCCACGCTCACCGGGTTCGGCAAATTCCATCGGCGAATAATCGGCCTCAAACGTACCACCGTCAGCAACGGTCACTGTTTCGAGCCCACCAAAAAATAGCCGCCATGCTTCGCTGACATACTGGGTGCCAGACACGCGGCGCGGCCCAAACCCCAAGTCGTATTCGTACAAAAAATCAGTCCGCAGTAACTCATGCCCATCAACAACCACCGTCTCGCCGGTCAGTGCATCAAAACCAGTATAGTCACGGATCAGTGTGGCGCCGCCTCGCTCCTCGGTCACGGTTGAATAGACCATCGCGTCGCGACCGTTGGTCAGCAGATCAGTCAAAGAGGCCGGATCTTCCTCAGGCTCAATCAGCGTCGTAGTTCCGCCGTCTCGTAGATTATAATTGCGCAGCCAACGAAATTCGTTGTCCGACATCGACAAGTAGAAAGGCCCGTCACTATCCATCGCGATGCGCCAATGCACCCCCTCGGGGTCGGCCTCACAGGTCCAGTGATGTGAGACGATGCAACTACGCGATTGCACACTCAAATAGGCCGTGCATCCATCAGGTGGCGTGAACGTCGATTGGGCATAAACCGGGCTCACCGCACCAAATGATGCCGCGCTAAGGGCAAAGAACAGGATCGCAATTGGCGTCGTCATCTTAATGCTCCATTTTTCATGGACGCTGACCTTGTTTCTCGGGGCCTTGGCGTCTTGGCCACTTTTGTCTGCATGGGATGTTCATAAATTGTGCATGTGGCGTTTGCCGGGGTTTCCCTATTCTGCAGCCGCTAAAGCCGCGTTTGGCAATCGAGCCAGAATCGCATCAGCAGCCTCGCGCCCATCGCGAATTGCCCACACGACAAGGCTGGCCCCACGGACAATATCACCCACCGCGAAAACGTCCGGCAGGTTTGTCTCATGGGTTTGGAAGTTGGTCTTGACGGTGCCCCAACGGGTCACTTCCAATTCAGGTGCACCCCAGAGCGTTGGCAGATCATCGGGCTCAAACCCGAGGGCTTTAACCACCAGATCCGCGTCCTCGATGTAATCGGCACCTTCCATGACTTCGGGACTGCGTCGCCCAGTTGCGTCAGGTTGACCCAGTCGCATTTGCTGGATGATGACACCCTCAACCGTATCACCGGTAAAGCCTTTGGGCGTTGTCAGCCAGACAAACTCAACGCCCTCTTCCTCAGCATTGTTCACTTCGCGTTGTGAGCCGGGCATGTTGTCGCGGTCGCGACGATACAAGCATTTGACGCTCTCGGCACCTTGCCGAATGGCAGTGCGAACACAGTCCATTGCCGTGTCACCGCCCCCAATGACGACGACCCGCTTACCCGCGGCGTTCAGCTCACCGTTTTCAAACTCAGGGACAATATCGCCAAAACTTTTGCGGTTAGAAGCTGTCAGATAATCAAGCGCGCGCACAATGCCGCCGGCTCCACTTCCGGGACCCTGCAATTCACGTGCTTTGTATACACCTGTAGCGATCACCACGAAATCATGCTTTGCGCGAACCTCAGCAAAACTGATGGTCTCCCCGATGGTACAGTTTAGCACAAACTGAATGCCACCCTGTTCGAGTTGCTCAATCCGCTGCATCACGACAGGTTTTTCAAGCTTAAAGCCGGGGATCCCATAGGTCATTAATCCGCCCGCGCGATCATAGCGGTCATAGACCGTGACCTGAACACCTTGGCGGCGCAGGAAGTCAGCTGCCGCAAGGCCACCCGGTCCGGCACCAATGATGCCAACAGTTTCGGTACGCTCCATGGTCGGCGTGATAGGCTTAACCCAACCCTGCTCAAACGCGGTGTCAGTGATGTATTTCTCAACTGCACCAATCGTCACCGTGCCATGACCCGACTTCTCGATAACGCAGTTGCCTTCACACAGGCGATCTTGTGGGCAGATGCGGCCGCAGATTTCCGGGAAGGTGTTTGTTGCCTGGCTCAGCTCATACGCCTCTTGCAGGCGACCTTCGGCTGTCAGACGGAGCCAATCAGGGATATTGTTGTGAAGCGGGCAATGGGACTGGCAGTAGGGCACGCCGCACTGACTGCACCGCGCCGACTGTTCAGCTGCCTTTTCATGGGCATATTCGCCATAAATCTCACCAAAGTCGTGCGAACGCAGATCGGGCGGCCGCTTTTCGGGCGTCGCCTTTTCAATGGACACAAATTTCAGCATCGGTTGCTTGGCCAAGATAACTCTCCCACTTCCAAGAGCCCCGTATACCTCCCTCCTCGAACCGTGAAAAGACAGTAATGCTGTCTTATTATTAGAAATGTAGGCGCTGTGAATTGAATTCGTGCGAATTTTCCCAGAATTTAGGACAGCTATGTTGTCTTAAATGGGCTCTTCCTAATGTTTCACAGGTGTTTAGGCTACGAGATGTGATTCCCCTGAAGGTCAAGTGATGAGCCAATTTCATTTATTTCTCATCGCGCTGATCCAAGGTGTCACTGAATTTCTGCCAATTTCGTCTTCTGGCCACCTGATATTGCTGCCAAGCCTCACGGGGTTGGCAGATCAGGGACAAGTCATAGACGTCGCAGTTCATGTCGGAACCCTTGGCGCCGTAATCCTGTATTTTTGGCGAGATGTCGTCTTGGCTTTGGGCGGGATCGTCCATCTTTTGCGCGGACGGCAAACCGAACCCGGCGCCCAGTTGGCTATGGGATTGATCATAGCGACCATTCCAGTCATCGTCTTTGGTCTCTTCCTCAGCCTAACGGGTCTCGACGACGCATTGCGCTCAATCGCGGTGATCGGCTGGACGATGCTGATCTTTGGCGTTGTGCTTTACTGGGCCGACCAGAAAGGGCCGCGCGAAAGATCTGCTGAAAGTTGGACCTACAGGCATGCACTTATAATGGGTCTGTGGCAGGCGATTGCCCTAATCCCCGGAACGTCCCGTTCCGGCATCACGATCACCAGCGCCCGGTTCTTGGGCTATGACCGTGAAGCTGCGGCTAGGTTGTCCATGCTGATGTCTATCCCGACGATCATCGCGTCTGGTGTTCTGCTCGGCAGTGAGGTGATCTCTACCGCCGACGCTGAAACCGCACGGAATGGTGCCATCGCTGCCGGCTATGCCTTTGTTGCGGCGCTGGCTGCCTTGACTATAATGATGCGACTTCTGCGCACTGTCAGCTTCACACCCTATGTAATCTACCGCGTGATTCTGGGCATTATCCTACTGATAATCGCCTACAGCTAGTTACGCAGGTTACGGGCGCTTTCCTTGATGTCGGAATACTGACCAGAGGGCCGATAAGGCCACAGATATTCGTCAAGCACTGCCTCCATGGTGACAGGTTCAATCCCCAGATCTGCAAACCCTAAGGCTTTGGGATTGGCAACATTATCTTGGCGTAGTTGCAGCACTTGGTCCCGGGTCAAAAGCGAGTTTCTAAACAAACCCAGCGTGATGGTCTGGAGCAGGTCCAGCCCCCCGCCCATCAATGACGCAGCCCAAAATGGTAGATTAAGAACCAAACGGCGGCGGCGGATCACATCCAGCATTTGTGCCATCAATGCATGAAAGGTTTTCACTTCGGGGCCACCCAACTCATAGACGCCAGCTGCTGCATCGCCCAGCGCACCTTTAACGGCGGCGGCGGCAATATCATCCACATAAACTGGCTGAAAAAGCGTGCCCGCCCCAACAACCGGAAGGATCGGACCAAACCGTGTCATTGCAGCAAATCTGTTGAAGAATTGATCCTCAGGACCAAAAACAATCGAAGGGCGCAATAGAACTGCAGCCGGGAAATGCTCAAGAACTGCGGCCTCACCTTTGCCTTTGCTGACCGCATAGGCGGTTGTGCCTTCTGGGTCTGCACCAATGGCAGAGATGTGAACCAACTGCTGAACACCCGCTGCGGTGGCAAGGCGTGCAATTCTGGCCGCACCCTCGTTCTGGACGCCATCAAACTTGTTTTTGCCACGTTCAGACAGGATGCCTACGCAGTTCACGACTGCGGTTGCGCCATCAAGTGCGGCCGCAACCGACGCATCATCTCGCACATTCGCCAAGATAGGCTCAACTTGACCGACCGTGCCGTAAGGGCGCACAAAGATTGCTTCGTTGGGACGACGCACAGCAACGCGGACGCGCCAGCCTTCTTTGGCCATTCGTCTGGCGACATAGCGTCCGACAAAGCCCGAACCGCCAAAGATCGTTACGAGTTTTGACATGGTTGCATTCCTTGGATCCCAGTTGCGCGTTTGATACGCTTAGCCTTTTCACGGGACAAGGCGCAAATCGTCCCGCTATTTGTAAGTCTGCCAGTAAACATGCGCCGAAGTCGCTGGCAAATACAGGGTCACGCCCCTATCGTCGCAGTGCGCATATGCGAAAGGCACTTGGGTTGGTTAAGTTCCTTCGATACATCTTTGCCGTGGCAGTAATCTTGCCGTCGCCGTCCTGGGCGGACATAGAACTGACGGTCAATGGCTCTGAAGCGTTGTCAGCGGCACTTCGCCGGGCCTCTCATTCTGTCATGGCTGACACAACCGAGGACGCCGCACCCCAAGATATCGTCGGCGCCGCTAAGGCCGATTATTCCCGGCTGTTGGCCGTGTTGTATGAATATGGGCACTTTGCAGGCACGATCAACATCTTGGTCGATGGGTCTGAGGCCGCAGGCCTGTCTGGGTTTGCACCACCCAACTCAATCTCCAACGTCACAATAACAGTTGAGCCAGGTCCGGTATTTCGCCTGGGTCAGGCGCAGGTTGCGCCGGTTGCAGATGGAACAGAGCTGCCACCTGAGTTTTCCAGCGGCCAACTCGCCACAACACCAGTCTTGCGGCAAACCGCTGAGGCGGCGGTCGTAGGTTGGCGTGACGCCGGACATGCCACAGCCACCGTCGCAGGCCAATCGATCACCGCCGACCATCGGCAATCTTTGATCAACGCTGACATTCAAGTGACGCCCGGACCACTGGTCCGCTTTGGTGGTTTGATCCCAAGCGGCCACGACCGGATGCGACCCAGTCGGATCGCCGAAATTGCAGGCCTGCCAACCGGAGAAGTGTTTGAACCAAATGCCCTGACACAGTCCGAAGACCGACTTCGTCGGACAGGCGTTTTTCGGTCTATCGCCTTGGCAGAGACCCCGATCAATGATGATGACACAATGGATATTGAAGCCCTGATGGTTGAGGCGCCTTTGCGTCGATTTGGTGCCGGTGGTGAACTTTCCAGCACTGATGGGCTTGGCCTATCCGCCTACTGGCTGCACCGTAATTTGCGCGGTGGGGCAGAACGGCTGCGGTTTGGTGCCGAAATCTCTGGGATCGGAGGCGAGACTGGTGGAACCGACTTCTTGTTCAACACCAACTACGCCCGGCCTGGCACCTTTACGGCCGATACCGATTTAGTTTTTCAATTTGGCCTAGAGGCTGCCGATGAGGTCACGTTCAGTTCGAATGAGATCAGCCTTGGCGTCGGGTTAGACCATATATTCAACCCGGAGTTAGAGGGATCAGTTCGCGTCTCCATCCGGGTTGTAGACATCACCGACAGCGCGGGAAGCAGATCCTCAACCTTGTTGGAATTACCCACAAGCCTGACCTTTGACACGCGCGACACCCTATTGGACGCAGCATCAGGCTATTACCTTTCGACGCACGTAACCCCATTTTGGGGTATCGGCGATGGATCCAGCCTTGGGGTACGTGCCACTCTGGACGCGCGCACCTATTGGGGATTCGGCCAAGACGATCAGACGCGATTTGCCCTACGGCTACAGCTCGGCACAGTCTCAGGATCAGATCTGTCGGTCATCCCGCCTGATTTCTTGTTTTACTCAGGGGGGGGCGGAACTGTCCGGGGGCAATCTTATCAGTCATTGGGTGCGCGGCAGAACGGGCTGCCCTCTGGCGGGCGCGGATTTGTAGGAATTTCGGCTGAGATTCGGCGCGATATTAATGAAACCATAGGCTTGGTTGGATTTGTCGATAGCGGCTACATTTCAGCAGGAAGTCTTGGCGACACAAGCGGTGAATGGCATTCGGGTGCAGGGTTAGGCCTGCGCTACAATACCGGGATCGGGCCAATCCGAGTGGATCTGGCAACACCGATCGAAAGCGCATCGTCTGCGAGTGCAGTTTCAATCTATATTGGCATAGGACAATCGTTTTGATCCGCGCCTTTACCCTCTTTGTAGTCTTGCTGATGCCGATCGCAGCTGTAGCCCAAGAGGATGATCGTGGGCGCCTGGTTCAGTTCCTCGAGGGGGCTTTGTCTGACGGCAGGGATAGACAGGTTCAGATCACTGGGTTTCGCGGCGCGCTAAGCTCAACTGCATCACTGGATCAAATGACGATCTCGGATGAGGCGGGCGTCTGGTTGACGCTTGAGAACGCGGAATTAAACTGGAACAGATCCGCAATCCTGTCACGCCGGATCGAGATAACGACCCTTGTGGCTGAACGGCTGATTTTGCACCGTGCGCCACTTGCGCAAGATGTGGCACCCGAGGCGGAGCCATCACCGTTCCAATTGCCCGAACTGCCGATAAGCGTAGAGATTGCAGAGCTTCGGATCGATCAGCTCGATCTTGATGCATCCCTTCTGGGGGAGGCCGCTTCGCTTCGCCTTGAGGGGCAAGCGAGATTAGCGGCAGGTACTGGAGATTGGCGTCTGCAACTGGACAGAATTGACGACAATGCCGGAACCTTTGCCGTTTCCGGGGCTTATTCGAACGAAACTGGTGATCTTGAGCTTGCCTTGTCACTAACGGAGGCCGCCGATGGGATCGCCGCGCGCCTTATGTCGTTGCCCGGCACACCATCACTTGAATTTTCGATCGCGGGCGTCGGCACCTTATCGAATTTTCCAGCAACGCTGGAGCTTTCGACTGATGGGCAGCAGCGCATGGTCGGCAGCATTTCCCTGACAGAGGCCCAAGACACATCGCGCAGGATCGAAGTGGATGTCTCGGGCGATATAACACCGCTGATCTTGCCGCAATACCGGGATTTTTTCGGTCCAGACGTAATTCTAGCTTTTAGAGGCGCCCAATCACCAACCGGCCAGTTCGCCATCGAATCGCTCCTCGTTAAGGCGGCCTCTCTGACACTTTCCGGGCAGTTGCTACTGGATCAAAACAGGGTGCCCGCATCATTCTTGTTAGATGGGTCAATCCAAGATCCAAGCAGGTCGTCCACCCCCGTCGTTCTGCCGTTTGGCGATACCCCGATCACCGTTAAGCGTGTCGATCTTGAGATCGCTTATGATCGCGCGTCTGGCGATGAGTGGCGTGGTGACTTTACGGTATCTGATCTGTTATCGAGTGAGCTTCGCGTTGAGCAAAGCGTGCTAACCATCGCAGGCTCTTTTGAGGATCTGTTGAATCCGGCTTCAGGGCTTCAGGCAATAATCCAAGGCCAGATCACTGGGTTGGAACATTCCGATCCCGCCATATCTGAGGCATTGGGCACTGAAGTCACCTTGCGCGGCGCAGTTGATTGGCAACAGGGCGCACCCATCACGATCTCGAACCTGGATCTGGTCGGTGAGACGCTAAGCTTTCGTGGAAACGCCTCCGCGCTGTCTGAAAATGGGCTTCTTACCGTTGATTTTGCGGCTGAAACCTCTGTCGCCAACATCACGCCATTTAGCTTAATCGCCGGGTCCGATTTGTCAGGCCGCATTACTGCGCGCCTTGAGGGCCAAATCGAAGCCTTGACCGGCGCATTTGGCGTAACCCTAAGCGGTGAGGCTGAGGACCTCGTCTTATCAGACGCAGCTCCAGCTGATCTTCTTGCTGGAATAACCGAATTCTCCGGCAGATTAGACCGCAACGGACAAGGCCTCAGCTTGGATCGGCTCTTAATATCAGGAACTGAGTTGAGCGCTGCCGTTTCGGGCACGGTCTCCAGTACCGTAGGGGAGCTAAGCGCGGCCATCCAGTTGCGCGATGCAGGCCTTTTGACGTCAGCCCTTCGCGGCCCACTATCTCTTAATGCGGGGCTTTCTCGACAGGATGAACCCGAATGGACGGTCGATGTTTCGGCGAATGGCCCCGGCGGGCTGAATGTTGATGTTCAGGGGCAGGTGGGCCAACCCAATGGGGCTGTCGATCTGGCAATAACTGGGCAGGGTCCCCTTGCATTTGCAGACCAGTTTATTTCCCCGCGAAGCCTACGTGGAACGGCGAACATTCAGCTGGACCTTCAGGGCCCCCCAACCTTGGAAAATCTGCGCGGGCAATTAACGTCATCAGACTTTCGCGCCTCGGCGCCAACACTGCAGTTTGCTTTGGAAAACGGCGCGGCTCAAATTGCACTGAACGATGGTGTCGCAAATCTGGATGTAACAACCGATCTATCGTCAGGCGGGCAGGTGGGTATTTCTGGGACAATTGATCTGGCAGCCACTTCTTTTCCGGCTAATTTAGAAGTGTCTCTGACCAATCTGGTTCTGGTGGATCCGCAACTTTATCAGGCCCGCGTCGACAGCGGCCAGATCACAATCAACGGCCCACTCACCTCTGGTGCGCGGATCGACGGTAATGTCTTGTTGGGCCCAACCGAGCTGCGGATCCCCGACACGGCCGTCGGCACCTCAGAGGCAATCCCCGAGGTCCGGCATATTGGCGAGGTTGCAGCGCAGCGTAGGACGCGCAGCAATGCCGGCCTGCTGGGTCAGGCGTCAGGTGGGTCCGGCACGGCATATCCATTGAACCTGCGCATCAATGCACCTGGCAGGATCTTTCTGCGGGGTCGCGGCCTTGATGCTGAGCTGGGCGGTCAGCTCCGCCTGGACGGCACCACCGCCGACGTGATCCCGTCAGGCACATTTGATTTGGTCCGTGGGCGCCTCGATATCTTGGGTCGGCGGCTTAATATGACCGAAGGCTACGGCTCA
>JBLHOS010000099.1:0-9811 GCA_047623825.1 Paracoccaceae bacterium
TGGTGCCCAGGGGCGGATTTGAACCACCGACACGAGGATTTTCAATCCACTGCTCTACCCCTGAGCTACCCGGGCACGGGTTACGAGGTGAGACCTCGTAGGTGGGGGCGTTTTAGGGCGTTGCGGCGGGGCTGTCCATAGCCTGATCGCAAATTTTTGATCCCAGATCAGTGCGGTTTGCCAAGCTCCTGCTCAACAGCATCGATCGCTTGTTCAATGTCGTCCGGATCTGTCGACCCGACCGAGTAGCTTCCGTTGAACCAACGGCCCAAATCAACGTCTGCACAGTGTTTGGAACAGAACGGGCGGTACTCTTGAACGACGGCTTTTTTACAGATCGGACACTTCATTTTGGCCAAACTTCCTTTAACGGTAATCGGTCGCGTTTGCGCTGCAACTCAAAATTACCCAACGGCGTCCAACCTGCAAGAACTGTGTCGGTTGCGTCTTGGCGGAACGCCCGGCGCAATGCATCCTCAAACTGGCGGCGGTCCTTTTTGGGCATTGGGGCCACATCCAATGTGATTTGCCCACCCAGACCGCGCAGGCGCAATTGGCGGGGCAGCTCACGCGCAACTGCAAGGTTTGCCTTCAGCCCTGCGGCCAGCGATGTATCAGGTCCGGTATTCACGTCCACAGCGATCAAGGCAGTGGTTGGCTCAATCACCATATTCGCCCCGCCCGATAGCGCCACAACCGCATCAAAAAGCGCCTCAACTTCGTCCAGAACGCCCAGTTCTTCAAAAGATCCGATCCGGTCTACAATCTCATCCGGATCGGGATTGGCCCAGTCACGCCAAGCCGCCAAATGGGCGTCTGGTGCATCAAGCAGCAACTCAGGCTCTCCCTTCACGTCGGCAAGTACGGCAATCGCAAGATCACGCATCGCGGCGACATCCTCGGCCAGCGCGTCGTCGTTCACCCCGTCGGCTGCGCTACGCAGGATAAGTCCAAATTCTTCAGGTGCGCCTTCCATCTCAGAATGGGCAATTTCCAGCAGGCGTTCACGCTCTTCATCGTCACGAATGCCGCGCGCGACGTTAATGCCGGGCGCGCCGGGTGTAATGATGGCATAGCGACTTTTGAACAGCAAACGCGGCGTCACCGGAACGGCTTTGCCGCCCTCAGCTTCGCCTGTGACTTGCACCAAAATCGTGTCGCCCGGGGCATATTCCTTGCCATGTTTCAAATAGCCGGTCATCTTGCCAGGCAGCCGCAAGATCATACCACCTTGACCCTTTAGGGGTCGGTCACAAACGCCGCGCAGGATGGCACCTGGGCTGGGTGCAGAGCCTTCGGACGGATCGAGGATCAGATCCTCCAACTCTCCATCAATCATCAGGGCCGCAACCCGGCGCTCTGCAATCTCATCCAAGACGATGACACGACCTATCATGACGGCTCCCAAACTGGATATCCGGCCGCCTGCAAAAGTTGCGCGGCCTCTACGAGTGGCAAGCCCATGATCGCCGAATGGCTGCCGCTGATCCACGGGATAAAGGCGCCCGCTGGTCCTTGGATCGAATAGCCGCCCGCCTTACCCTGCCAGTCATTGCTTGCAAGATAAGTGTTCAACTCCAAATCACTTAGTCTTTTCATCTGCACACGGCTTTCGACGTCGCGTTGCCAAATCTGATCGCCACGTTTGACGGCCAGGGCTGTGACGACACGGTGCCGACGCCCCGACAGGCCAAGCAAAAAGGCAGCTGCCTCGCCGGCGTCGCGCGGCTTGCCGAGAATACGACGCCCCATCGCGACGGTTGTATCGGCACACAGCACAACGTCCTGCGGCCCCGCTGCCACCGCGTTCACCTTTTCCAAGGCGATGCGACGACAATAGGGCCGTGGCAGTTCACCTGCACGGGGATCTTCGTCGATGTCAGGGGGCGCAATTTCGTCAGGAAACACACCCAAAACAGCCAACAGCTCTTTTCGACGTGGACTTCCTGATCCCAAAATAAACCGCATCGGCTTATTTGAAGCGGTAATTGATCCGACCCTTTGTCAGGTCATAAGGGGTCATTTCGACCTGAACCTTATCCCCTGCAAGAACGCGGATACGGTTCTTACGCATTTTTCCTGCCGTATGTGCGATGATCTCATGGCCGTTTTCCAGCTCGACCCTGAATGTCGCGTTCGGCAGGAGTTCCTTAACGACACCGGGAAATTCGAGCATTTCTTCCTTGGCCATGGTCTCTCCTTTGTAAGACGTCTCGCCAGTTTGCGAGTAGCGGTTAGATGCGCGCGAAAGCTGGCGGTTTCAAGGCTAATCTGCGCGAAGGTTCATTTCAAGGATCGGTATGGCCTTTGATTGGCTCTCTGGCCAATGGGCATGGTTCAAGACGCGGCCCTGCGTGCGCACCTTTGCGACCAAACCTAAATCCACATCTGCCATGACCCAACCGGGGCTGTTCAACACACCCTCGGCGATCACGCCGGTCGAAGGAAAGCCCAGATCAGGTGGCCCATAAATAGCCGCCGCCCCAACGTTTTCGTCAACCGCGGGGGACCAGTCGGCCGCGCCAACTGTAGGTGATTGGACCACAATGCATTGCCCCTCCAGCGCCCGCGCCATGGCCCCGATACGCACACGCCAATAGCCCGCCAGACTATCTGTGCACGACGGCACCAACAACAGGTCAACACCAGCCTCCATCAAGGCCCGCCCCAGCAAAGGAAACTCAACATCATAGCAAATTAAGACACCAATCCGTCCCAGCGCTGTGTCAAAGACCTGCAGCGGCGCACCAGCGACTACATTCCAAACCTCACGCTCAAACCGGGTCATGATCTGTTTGTCTTGGATCCCAAGCTTGCCATCGGGTGTCATAAGGCGCGCGCGGTTGACCGGGCGCATTCCGTGTCCGCGCGACGGCGCCGAGGCTGCCAAGATCATACAGTCATATTTCGCTGCAAGCTTTTGATGCAGGTCATCCGCCTCCCCCAGCAGGTCGGCAACGGCCCAAAGGCTCTGCTCCAGATCGGCCGCGACATCAGCCCCGGCCAATCCAGCCAGCTCCATCGCGCCATATTCGGGAAAAACCAGTAAATCTGCGCCCTGCCCCGCGGCGTCACTTACCCAATTGGTCAGCTTGGTTTCATATTGATCCCAACTGGTCATAAATGTCACAGGGTATGCCGCCGCCGCAATCCGCATCACTCAGATCTCCTTTGACCAGAATTGTAGCTCCTTGAGGCTCTCGCCCGCATCGCCCACGTCGCGCCACGAAAAATTTGCGACCGCTCCGGGCAGTGGCTGGTAACCACGCTTGCGCCAAAACCCATCCAGCGGGCGGTAATCGTCGGGCCGCGCCGGATGCTCCTTGGCTCTTTGAACGGCACAAAAGGCCGAGACTGCAAATCCTTCATGAACTGCAAACGCCTCCCGCTGCGCGAAAAACACATGCCCAGCACCCTGCCCGCGATAAGTTGGCAGTAGAACAGATTCTGCACAGTAAAACATCGCATCCAACGCCAATCCGCTGTCTGCAAGCGCCGCACGAAAATCGTCAGAATAGTCCAGAAACGGCATTCCTGTTGCCGCCCCGACCAGCGCAGCACCGTCAAACAGACCAACAACAATAGCCTTTTTCTTGGAATAAATACTCAAATAGCGCCGCTCATATTCCAGATCGCCATCATATAAATATGGCCATTCCCGAAACACCGCGATCCGCAGCGCCGCCAATCCCTCCAAAACCTCGGCCGTTTCCGGCCCGATATAGCTTTGGAACTGAAGGCTCACGCCGACACCTGTCGCACCCAATCACTTAGGTTGTAATACGTCACAACGCGCGAAATCTTGCCGTCGCGCAGGCTGAAAAAACTACCTGCAGGCAATATATAACGTTGACCATGTGCGTCTGGCAGGCCTGCATCAGCCTCAAGATACGTACCCAGCACGGTGAATTCCGCAGCCGCCCGCACACCGTCTACAGAATTCATGATGACAATGTTTTGCAATTGCTCGCGGTAGCACCGACTCATATCGGCACAAAATAAAGCAAAGTCAGACTTACCCCGGCGGATGCCACCTTCGTTAACATGGTGGGCAACATCGTCCGTCAGACATGCCAGCATGCCTTCAATGTCACCTGCGTTGAATGCCTTGAAATATGTCTCGATGACCTGTGCCATGGGGGCCCTTTCGCTACAATTCCGGCGCAAGAGGATCGACCTCAGCGCACTTCTTTAGACGTCTTCGGCCGCTTCCGAGGCGGGCCCAAAACGCGCGGTCATCCGGTCTATGATCTGCGCTCGGGCCTGCCGATAAGACGCCAACTTTGCCTCGCGGGTCTCACCCAGACCCGTAGGATCAAGGATAGGCCAATATTCTACTTCCAGATGATACAACCGTGTCAGCTCTAGCGCCTTGCGCTGGCTGGCTGGCGACAAGGCAACAATCAGATCGAACCCCGACAGATCATCTCCCCATTGCTGCATCTCATCAAAGCTGCGCACGCGGTGGGTCTCCAACTCGATCCCCAACTCAGCGCAAACTGCAACAGTAAATCCGTCGACCTCCAGCTCATGCTTCACGCCAGCTGATTGCACATAGGCCATATGACCATAGAATTTTTTCATCAGCCCTTCGGCCATGGGGGACCGTACGGCGTTATGATCGCAACAAAACAAGATCGAACTGGGAAAATCTTGCGTCACTCGATCCTACCCACCAAAATGCAAAACGCAAATCAGGGTAAACAGGCGGCGCGCAGTGTCTATATCGACCTCTGCCTTGCCTTCCAGCCGCTCTTGCAAGACGCGGGCCCCTTCATTGTGGATGCCACGCCGGGCCATGTCGATCGCCTCGATCTGGCTCGGGGGTAACCGTTTGACTGCCTCAAAATAACTTTCACAGATCTGGTAGTAGTCTTTGACGACCTGCCGGAACGGGCTGAGAGACAAGTGAAACTCAGCCGCGTCATCGGCGTCCTCGGTGTCTACGTCAAACACCAACCGACCGTCGCGAATTGCTAGACTCAATCGATAGGGTCCTGCAAAATAAAGCCGGTCCTCACGTTTGGGCAGCACAAAGCTGTTATCCTCAAGCAGGTCGAAAATCGCCACTTTGCGTTCTTGTTCGATCTCCGCCGTCGGCGCAGGTAATCCCGCATCATCAATTTCGATGTGGCAGATATGCATCGTCATTCGCTGCCTTTCTCATTCAGTTGATCCAATCTGGCCCGCACAGAGAGGCCGTGGGCCTCCAGACTTTCCGATCCTGCCAGAATTTCCGCCGAAGGGCCTATAGCGCGCAGCGCCGCAGGAGTCATTTTTGCCAAAGTCGTGCGCTTTAAGAAGTCCATAACGCTTAAGCCAGATGAGAATCTGGCTGACCGCGCCGTGGGGAGAACGTGATTTGGGCCACCGATATAATCCCCGATCGCCTCAGGCGTCCATTGACCCAAGAAGATTGCACCTGCGTGACGGACTTTTGCGCTTAGGGCGTCGGGATCGGCCACGCACAGCTCTAGGTGTTCGGGTGCGATCCGGTCCGATAGGGCTGCGGCCTCATCCAGATCACCCACGACAATGACAGCGCCGTAATCGCGCCAGCTGGCGCCTGCGATCAAACGTCGTTCCAACGTTTGCAACCGAACCGCAATTGCTTTCACGACCGCGCGGCCAAAATCAGCATCATCCGTGATCAAGATTGATTGTGCGCTTTCGTCATGCTCCGCTTGGCTTAGCAGATCCAAGGCGATCCAGTCGGGGTTGTTGTCTTTGTCCGCAATCACCAAAATCTCTGACGGGCCTGCGATCATATCGATCCCGACCTTGCCAAAGACGCGGCGCTTGGCGGCGGCGACATAGGCGTTTCCGGGACCCGTGATTTTATCGACGGCAGTGATGGTTTGGGTTCCATAGGCCATCGCGGCTACGGCCTGCGCGCCGCCGATCCGGTAGATCGTTTCGACACCAGACAGATGGGCGGCCAGCAAAACCAATGGATTGGCCACGCCATCAGGTGTCGGCGCACAGATAACCAGTCGCTCAACACCCGCAACTTGAGCAGGGATCGCATTCATCAAAACCGAAGATGGATAGGACGCAAGGCCGCCGGGCACATATAGACCTGCCGCCGAAACCGCACTCCAACGCCAGCCAAGCGTGGCGCCGGTATCCTCGGTCCAGCTTAGGTCTTCGGGCATTTGGCGTTCATGGTAGGCGCGGATCCGGGCGGCTGCCAATTCCAGCGCCGTGCGTTCGGCAGGCGGCACTTGGGTGATCGCATGGGCAATCTCATCGGGCGAAAACGCAAGCGTGTCGGCAGTCAGCGTCAAGCGATCAAACCGCGCCGTCAGTTCTAGGACCGCTGCGTCGCCGCGCGTGCGAACGTCCGCGATGATTGCTGCCACGACTTCGTCGACCTCGGGCGCATCTTCCCGCTTCATGGTCAAAAGTGCATCAAACTGCGCGGCAAATCCGACGTCACGGCTGTTCAAAAACTGGGGCATCAACGTCTCCTTCGGGCCTTCGACATAGCGGCCAGTGCCAGTGGTCTCAAGCGTGCTTACGCATCTAAGCGTTTGACCATCAACATCTCATCAATGAAACGCCCATTCCGGCAGAGGGCGCGGGGCGAAATACCAGTAAATTCATAGCCATCTCGTTCGTATAGATCGCGCGCGGGGCTATTTGTCTCAGCCACATGCAGTTCAAGTTGAATCACGCCTTCGTGCCGGGCACGACGCTCTGCCGCTGTTAACATCGCGCGGGCATGGCCGTGATTGCGGTGACCGTCACGGACATAGACGCCTGTGATCCACGCTCGGTGATGAACATGCCGGCCGCGCATCAAATCCAACGCCAGACACCCGACCAACTTATCCGCATCAAAGGCGCCAAAGACATGGCTCTCTTCTAGCCGGGCGGCGAACGCGGTAGTTGGTTCGCCGACCCAGTCATCATGGGTTGAGCCATAAGCCTCGGGATGTCGTTCTAGCGCCTCAAGGCGCAAGATCCGCCAATCCGGGGCATCCGCGGCGCGCAGACGACGGATCATTCTGGGTGGGTTGGCATATTGCCCGATGGGGCCAGATAGGGGCGTGTCACATCACTCAATGTGACCTCTAGGCATTCAACATCGATTGCCACTGCCCCATCACCTGCCAATGTAAGTGTGATCGTACCGGTGCCGTCTTCGCCCGCTGCCCATTCCATCGTCAAGATCGATAAGATCATGTCTTTGGCAGATAGATCGACACCCTGACTTGCCACTTTCATCGTATCTTCGATGATCAAAACCGATTGCACCCGTTCCGGCTTGGGGCGTTTGTCTTCCCAGCGAAACCGGTTCACCAACAGCGCAAACCGGCGGCGCCCCTGATCCCATGTCATTTCGGTGATCGGAAATACGGCGTCCTGCATCAGTGCCGAGATGATTTTCAGATCCTCACCATCCAAGGCAACCAACCCCAATGGCGCCTCTCCACCGTCTTCGAACCGTGCATCAACCATTGTCTGAAATCCGCTCGATCTGGGCGCCACACGCCGACAGTTTTTCCTCAACCCGCTCATACCCGCGATCCAGATGATAAACGCGATTGACGATTGTCTCCCCCTCAGCCGCCAATCCCGCGAGGATAAGTGAGACTGAGGCGCGCAAATCCGTGGCCATCACAGGCGCACCTTTCAGGCGGTCCACACCGGTAACTGTCGCGGTCCCGCCGTGCACTTCTATATTGGCACCCATCCGGATCAGTTCTGGCGCATGCATAAAGCGATTCTCAAAGATCCGCTCCTCAAGCACACTTGTACCCTGTGCGGTGCACAGCAGTGCCATCATTTGCGCCTGCAAATCCGTCGGAAACCCCGGGAAGGGTTCGGTGACAACATCGACCGCACGAACCGGTCCGTTCATCCGTTTCACCTTTAACCCACCCGGCGTTTCGGACACATCCACGCCCGCGGCATGCAATCTCTCGGCAAACGCCTCAACCAGCGCCAATCGGCCACCCAGCAATTCCACCTCACCGCCGGTGATTGCAGGGGCCAGCATATAGGTGCCCAGCTCAATCCGGTCAGTAACAACCTGATGGGTCGCACCGTGCAGCTGGTCCACACCCTGAATGGTCAGCGTACTTGTTCCGATCCCATCGATTTGGGCACCCATCTTTTGCAGACATTCGGCAAGATCCACGATCTCAGGTTCACGCGCTGCGTTCTTCAAGACTGTCGTGCCTTTGGCCAGCGTCGCCGCCATCAACGCATTTTCCGTAGCCCCAACAGACACAAACGGAAATTCATAGACAGCACCTTTCAGTCCACCGGGCGCCTTGGCGTGTATATAGCCATCGCGCAAATCCAGCACCGCTCCCATCGCCTCCAACGCCCGGAGGTGCAGGTCAACCGGGCGCGCACCGATCGCACAGCCCCCCGGAAGCGACACAATCGCATGACCGGCGCGCGCCAGCATCGGCCCCAGAACCAATATTGAGGCGCGCATCTTACGGACGATGTCATAGTCAGCAGTGAAATTGTTCAACCCATGGGACGACAACGCCAAAACCTTGCCATCATTCAGGGCGCTGACCTCAGCCCCCAAAGACTGCAACAAATCAGTCATGGTGCGAATGTCACTTAACCTTGGCGCATTGGTCAGCGTCAGCGGCTCATCACTCAACAAAGTTGCCGGCATCAGCGTCAGGCATGCATTCTTTGCCCCCGCGATTGGTATTTGTCCCGACAGCTGCGTGCCGCCCTTCACTACTATCCGATCCACTGCATTTTTTCCTTTGTCCTGATACGGCTTACTGCCGGGGCTTTTTTGGTCTGCCTCATGATTGATCGGGCTCCGTGTCGCTGGCGCTGCGCTGGCGCGCTTGCGCCTTTCGCTTGGCTAAGTTCGCCTTCAACGCCGCTTTCAGCCGATCTTCGCGGGCTTGAGCGGCTTTGTCACTTGGCGTTGAATTCTGTGGCTTGGGACGCGTGTTGTCAGTCATGGCAGCACTCATACCCCGGTGCGCCCAAAGCGTCCAGATTGCGCTTGCGTCATAAGGCGATTGAGTCTAATTCACCGCGCACGATAAGACCGTCACCGCGGTTTTTCGCGAGGCCACACCTTGGCCAAAACGGAAAACCTATGGGTGACATCGATATCAAACGAAAAGACCGCTTTTTGACCCCTGATTCAGGATATTTGGTTAAATCGCATAGATTCTGTGGTAGCTCAGTGGTAGAGCACACCCTTGGTAAGGGGTAGGTCCTTGCCAAAATGGTGTGTTAAAACGGTGAGTTAGCAGGTAGAGGAAAAAACTAGTAGGGTATTAGTAGGGCGTATGTTCTATAGCCTTGGATTTTATAGGCTGCTGTAGCTCAGTGGTAGAGCGCGTCATTGGTAATGACGAGGTCGGGAGTTCGATCCTCCCCAGCAGCACCATTTACTTTTTTACCCCCCGAAAACATACCCAAAGCCTTGAAAGGCAACGCTATTTTGGGTGTTCTATGTCCCTCATTTCGATGGTATGCAAAGCCCTCTGTAAACGCCAATCTGAGTAACGTTGTACGTAGAGTATTGTCTCCGCTTTCCCATATTTTCCAAGGGCTTGAGAGGAGTTTCAAAGAGAGTTCTATCATCTCCTCAAGCCTGCCCGCTTTCGGCTCATTTTTGGAGACATTTTCCCGCATACGGGCCTTGTCTTTTTCAAGCTGATTGAGCTTGTTTTCATACGCCCCGATCACGGAGTCGTTGGTCGCGTTCATAATACGACCAAGCATCGTTTCGATTTGTTTCTCAACATCGACAATCTGGCGTTGCGCTGAGAACTTCGTGTCCTTTGCCTGAGCCAACCGTGCATCCCAAGCT
>JBLHOS010000100.1:0-9613 GCA_047623825.1 Paracoccaceae bacterium
GCCGGCAGCAGTGCCATTGGTGAGCGGATCATCGTGCATGGCCGCCTGCTGGATGAGGCTGGGCGACCGGTTCGCGGTGCGCTACTGGAGGTTTGGCAAGCCAATGCTGGCGGGCGTTATCGTCATAAGAATGACGGCTATCTGGCGCAGCTTGATACGAATTTTGGTGGCTGCGGGCGCGTGATTACAGATCACGACGGGCAGTATTCCCTTCGGACAGTCAAGCCGGGACCGTACCCTTGGCCCAACGGCGGGAACGATTGGCGCCCCGCACATATCCATTTCTCAGTCTTTGGCGACGGCTTTGCGCAACGCCTGATCACACAGATGTATTTTGAGGGTGATCCGCATATCGCACTTTGCCCGATTGTGCAGAGCATCAACGATCCGGCGGCGATTGATCAACTGACCGCCAAGCTGGACATGAAACGCACAATCGTGATGGATGCGCGGGCTTACCAGTTTGATATCGTGCTGCGCGGACGCCGCTCAACCTTGTTTGAAAACCGGTTGGAGGGGAACTGATGAGCTATCTTAAGGAAAGTGCGTCACAAACTGCAGGCCCCTACGTCCATATCGGCTGCGTTCCGACGTTTGCGGGGCTTGAGGGGATGTACGCCCAAGATTTGGGTCAGGTCATGGTTGGTGACGGGGCGCAGGGTACACGCATCACTGTTGAGGGCCGTGTTTATGATGGTGCCGGGAAGGTGGTGAAAGACGCGATGCTAGAGATTTGGCAGGCTGACCACACAGGTCTGTTCAACAGCCCATCTGAGACACGCGGTACTGCTGATTGCGACTTTAGGGGGTGGGGCCGGCAGCCCACTGACGGAGAAACTGGTCTTTACCGGTTTAATACCATCAAGCCGGGGGCCGTGCCGTGGCCCGATGGCCGCATGCAAGCGCCCCATATCAGTGTCTGGCTGGTGTCACGCGGGATCAATTTGGGCCTGCACACCCGGATCTATTTCGCAGATGAGGCTGACGCAAATGCGGCTGACCCACTGCTGGCGCAGATCGTACATAAATCTCGGATCGCTACACTAATCGCACAGCGTTCGGGCAATACCTACACATTTGACATACATCTACAGGGCACCCATGAAACCATCTTCTTTGATATCTGAGGCCATCGGAAAGCCCTGTATCTTGTGTTGCGCAATCACGGGATCCGTGCCGACCAAGGCCAATAATCCAGCTGTGCCGATCACTGTGTCCGAGCAGGTCGAAAGCAGCCACGCAGCCGTAGAGGCGGGGGCCTCAATCATCCATGCGCATGTGCGAAATGATGATCAGACTACGTCCTCGGACCCTGATAAATTTGCGGCCCTCAAGGAAGGGCTGGAAAAGTATTGTCCGGGCGTGATTATCCAGTTCTCCACCGGTGGGCGGTCGGGTGCTGGGATCGCGCGGGGGGGGATGTTGCCACTGTGTCCCGATATGGCGTCCCTGTCGGTTGGATCGAATAATTTTCCGACACGGGTCTATGAGAACCCGCCAGATCTGGTCGCTTGGCTGGCCTCTGAGATGCGGATCCATCAGGTCGTTCCAGAGATTGAAGCCTTTGATCTAAGCCATATTTTGCAAGCGATTGCGATGCACAAGGCCGACCTTCTTTATGGTGATCTTTATGTGCAATTTGTTATGGGCGTTAAGAACGCGATGCCGGCGGACAAGGGGATTTTTGATTTCTACGTTCAAACGATGGCGACGCGTGCCCCTGACGCGCAATGGTGTGCCGCGGGCATCGGCGCGGCGCAGCTGACTGTGAATGAATGGGCAATCGCAGCCGGCGGGCATACCCGTGCTGGGCTAGAGGATAATGTCCGGCTGGACAAAGACCGCCTTGCGCCCTCAAACGCTGCGTTGATTGCACGGGCGGCGGATCTTTGTGCGCAGTATCAGCGCCCGGTCGCCAGTATCACGCAAGCGCGTCAGATGTTGGGGTTACGCCCGGCCTGAGGGCTGCGTTTGACGTCGTGGGCGGCGGTATTTGCATTGCGCGGTAAATAAGCCGGCTAAATATGGGACGGATGTTTCCGCACAATCGCGCGAAGTATCAGCGCAATGACCCGATTATCCAAAATCCCCTATGATGCCCTGCGCGTCGGGGTGCAGGCCCGCTATGAGCGGGTTTGCGTCGTGGACCATCTTCATGTCTTTGCCAATGTCAGGGGCGAGCTGAACTCGTTGCACTTGCCAAAAGAAGACGGTGATGGTGACGCCACACCCCAGACATTGGCCCCCTCACTTTACCTTAGCGCGCTAATCTTTGCGGTGCTTGCTAATCCGTTACTGGGCCCCAGAACACTTTATCAAAGTCTGACGCTGAAGTTTCTTCGGTGGACCTGTGCGGGTGACAATGTGGTCGCCAAGGTCAGGGTACTGGACAAGGTGCTCAGATCTGGGGTGCGGTTCAAGATCTGGGTTGAATGGGCCAATTGCAGGCTTTTGGTTCAGGGGCCGGCCCAGGTTACCGCGCTGCTGGTGCCGAAGCAGAAAATCGGTCTTGGCCTTCAGTTGAACCAAACAGCCAATCAGGCCAATGGCCCTGATATCGGGGCAGGGCCAGTTCGTGTTCTGGTCATTCCCACAAATGAGGAACGGGTGATCGCGCGGGCCACCTTGGCAGTAGTTGGTTTGGCAACGAGGGTATGATGTCATGCAATTGATACCTTGGTATGATCAACCAGCGCCGCACTTGGTCAATGGAGTCCAATATGTCCAAAAACTTGTCTGATACGCCACTAATCGGCGCGGACTGTACAATCAAGAACAGCACCCTTGGTCGATTTACCGAATTGGGCAAAGGCACGATCCTACAGAACTCAGAATTGGGCGATTACAGCTACACCACACGGTATTGCGATCTAGCCAACACGACCGTCGGCAAGTTTAGCAATATCGCCGCGTTTGCGCGGATCGGTCCGACAGATCACCCGCTGGACCGCGCCAGCCTGCATCATTTCATGTACCGAACGTCGGACTATTGGCCCGAGCATGAGGATGACCACGACTTCTTTGCCTACCGCATGGGGCGGCGCACCTGCATTGGCCATGACACTTGGATTGGTCACGGTGCCATCATTAAGCCAGAGGTCACTGTCGGCCACGGCGCTATCATCGCAAGTGGTGCCGTGGTCACCAAAGATGTCGCGCCCTACACTATTGTCGGCGGTGTGACGGCCAGCGTCATCCGAGAGCGTCAGCCGATTGCGATTGCAGAGCGGTTGATTGCACTGGCATGGTGGGACTGGGATCATGCGGCTATCGGTATCGCACTTCTTGATTTCCGAACGCTCAAAGCTGAGGCGTTTTTAGAAAAATACGGTGGTTGACTGGTTCTGCGCGTTGGGCAGTTCGGTTATGTGTAGACCGGGGTCATGAAAGACGTTACGCGATGCGCATGGGACAAATTCTCATCATATTAGTTTTGATTGCAGCCGTTTGCATGCTGCTGTTTATACGGATTTCGCCCTTGCCGGCGACAACTTGGCACGTTGATCCCGCAACTGTGATACGCCCGACGACGCCGAACTATTTCTTGATGCGGGACGGCGATGGCGATGTTGCGGCTCTGCGGGTTTCTGGAACGGTTGCTGACGTTGCAGACAGGCTCAACGCAATCGCTGGGGCCTCTCCGCGGACGCGTCTGGTTGGTGGTAGTATTCAGGCAGGCCACGTCACTTATATGCAGCGATCTCTGGTGATGGGGTTTCCCGATGCGCTTAGCCTCAGGTTGACCCAGTCGGGTGAAGACGACGTTATCGTTCAGGCTTTTGCGCGCGCCCGCTTCGGCAGCTCTGATTTCGGGGTGAACCGGACATGGGTCACCAGTTGGCTGTCGCAGCTGGCCCCTTGACCCCGACGCGCGGCCACGCCAAACCGCGAGCATGTTACCTACAGACCGCCTCCATCAGATCAAAGACCGGTTCGAGTATCTCGAGGCGCAGCTGAACGCTGGCCCTGAGCCCGAAAAGATCGCCTCAATCAGCCGCGAATATGCTGAGCTGAGACCGGTGGTTGAGCAGATCAACGCCTATCATCAGCTGGTCAGAAATATCGATGACGCCGAGGCGATGCTAAGTGATCCTGAGATGAAGGCATTGGCCGAAGAAGAATTGCCCGAATTGCGCGCAACGTTGCCCGACGCAGAGCATGCTTTGCGATTGGCGTTATTGCCAAAAGACGCCACCGATGCGCGCCCTGCAATCCTTGAGATCCGACCGGGGACAGGTGGCGATGAGGCCGCCCTTTTTGCGGCCGACCTGCTGCGCATGTATGAGCGTTATGTCGAGGCACGTGGCTGGAAAATGGAGATCATCGATCAATCGGTCAGTGAACTTGGCGGCATCAAAGAGGTGATTGCCAATATCAGTGGTGATGGCGTTTTTGCCCGGATGAAGTATGAGAGTGGGGTGCACCGGGTCCAGCGCGTGCCCACCACTGAAAGCGGCGGACGGGTCCATACATCAGCCGCGACAGTCGCTGTTTTGCCAGAGGCCGAGGAAGTCGATATCGACATCCCCTCTACCGATATTCGCATCGATACGATGCGCGCCAGCGGGGCAGGTGGTCAGCACGTCAATACCACTGACTCCGCCGTGCGAATTACCCATTTGCCGACCGGGCTGATGGTTGTCAGTGCAGAAAAATCGCAACATCGGAATCGAGAAATTGCGATGCAAGTCCTGCGTACGCGCCTGTTTGATATGGAACGCCAGAAGGTTGACGATGCGCGCGCCGCTGATCGCAAGTCCCAGGTTGGTACAGGGGATCGGTCGGAACGGATCCGGACCTACAACTTTCCGCAAGGCAGATTGACCGATCACCGGATCAACCTGACGCTGTATAAGCTGGACCAGGTCATGCAGGGTGATCTGGATGATATCATTGATGCGCTGATCGCGGATGATCACGCACGCCTCTTGGCTGACATGGACTGATGAGCGGTTCGGTTGCTGAGGTTTTGGCTGACTTGCGCACCACGTTATGTGCAATCATGGACCCAAGTGCTGCAGCACGAGAGGCCCGGTTGATCGTGCAACATGTCACGGGCTGGTCGGGGGCTGCGCTGTCGGCGCGGCTACGCGATCCAATGTTGGCAGATGGTATTGTCCAAATCGCAGCACTAAGCCAGCGTCGTCTGGCGCGCCAACCGTTGCCTCAGATCTTGGGCCAATGGGCGTTCTATGATCGAATGTTTCGGGTGACATCTGATGTTTTATGTCCGCGCCCGGATACAGAAACGTTGATTGAGCTGGCCTTGGCAGCCCCATTCCAGAGCTTTGTTGATCTTGGAACAGGCTCCGGCGCTATTGCGATCACGCTGTTGGCTGAACGACCCGATGCGCGGGGCATTGCCAGTGACATCTCATCCGCGGCACTAGCAATCGCGCAAGAAAATGCCGATCAGCTGGGCGTGGCAGATCGTTTGATGTTCGTGCAATCAGATTGGTTTACAAATGTTGAGGGCCAGTTTGATCTGATCGTTTCCAACCCACCTTACGTGGCGGCGCATGACTACGAGAGGCTTGCGCCCGAAGTGACCGAGTGGGAACCGTGTCTTGCATTGACGCCGGGCGGTGATGGTCTGTCGGCCTACCGCATTTTGGCCACCCAAGCGCCCGCTCACCTGATGCCCGGTGGGCGACTGATGGTAGAAATCGGTTGGGACCAAGGCAGACAGGTTGCAGATATCTTTAGTGAGGCGGGCTTTATTGCTGTGCAGATTCACTCCGATATAAATAATAAGCAAAGAGTGGTTGAAGGCCGTAAATTTGGACCAATATTACGCTAAAAATTGCTCAAATTGCGGAATTTAATCGAAATATCCGTAGTTTGGTCTTGTTTTGTCCAGCTATGCATGATTATTCAAGACAGCGATGTTTGAACGGCGTTTGCCGCTCCTCCGCGATCAAGCCAACATACCGGGTCCAACTTAAGGTAATGGTGTTAGTGCGAACCTTTCGAGGGCAGGTGCTCTCGGTTCGGACCCCACCCAGAAAAGTACTGGAATAGAAGATACAAATGAGATCATCGAAAAACCGTTCACGGACAAAGGGCAACCGGAGTAATACCAGTAGCCCCAACCGGTCGGTCGGAAACATTGTCAACCGTGTGTTTGACAGTTCTGGTCCTGAGGGCAAAGTTCGCGGTACGCCGCAGCAGATCATCGATAAATATAATCAGCTGACGCGCGATGCACAGCTGAGCAATGATCGTGTTGCAGCAGAAAACTTCCAACAACACTCCGAGCATTACACCCGGATGTTGGGAGAAGCGCAGCGTGAGCAGGATGCGCGCCGTGAGGCCCATGAAGCTCAACAAGCTCAACAAGCTCAGCAGGCCCAACAAGCACAGCGTGAGCAGCAAGCGCAGCGTGAGCAGCGCGAGCCCCGTGAACCGCGTGATGATGACCGTGGTGCCAACCATGAAAACACCCAGTCAAATCACCGCGCTGAACCTGTCGCAGATGTACCTGCCAGCTCATCGTTTGATCAAGTGATTGATCCGGGTGCCTCCGAACAGCCTGTTCTGGTTGAAACGCCTGAGAACGCGCCGAAAAAGCGGACGCCACGTCCGCGCAGGCCTCGCGCTCAAGCACCGAGCCCGGTCGTAGAGGCTGCGGCAGATCCTGCCGCACCGGCTGCGCCAGCGCGCGATGACACGCAAACGACATCGGAATAAACGGCTCTAGCCCGCGGCTACGGCGCGGGCTAATGCACAAAACCCCTCAACCGAGATTTGTTCGGCGCGGTCTGTAGGCTTTAGGCCTGCGGCCACGATTCGGTCCTCGATGTCTGGGGCGACGCCTTTCAATGCAGCACGCAGCATTTTGCGTCGCTGGTTAAAACCGGCTGCAACCACGCGCGAGAGCACCTTTGGATTTGCTGGGAACCTTGGTTCGGGCAGTGCCTTAATGTGAACCACGGCAGAATGGACTTTTGGCGGCGGGGTAAATGCCTCAGGCGGCAGGCCCAAAACGATGCCAACAGAGCAGCGCCATTGTGATAATATCGCCAATCTTCCATAGGCTTTGCTGCCCGGTTGCGCCACGATCCGTTCGGCCACTTCGCGCTGAAACATCAGGGTCAGGCTGTCCCAAACCGGTGGCCACGCTTCTGGCGTCAACCACCCCACCAACAGCTCTGTGCCCACATTATAGGGTAGGTTCGCCACGATCTTCAGGGGTTGGGTCATTCGGCTGGCCCAATCCAAATCTAGCGCATCGCCGACCTCAATCTCTAGCCGTCCGGGGTAGGCGTCGGCGATTTGGCGCAACGCAGGCACGCACCGGGGGTCTTTCTCGATTGCGAGAACCCGGCGGGCACCCTCGGCCAGCAGGCCACGGGTCAACCCACCCGGGCCGGGACCAACCTCCAAAATATCGCAACCCGCCAGATCACCGGCGGAGCGCGCGATCCGCGCTGTCAGATTAAGATCGAGCAGGAAGTTCTGTCCCAGCGACTTACGTGGGCTCAGCTCATACTTAGCGATCACGTCGCGAAGTGGTGGAAGCCCGTCAATTGTACTCATGCTGCGCGCGCCCGCGCCATTTTGCGCGCCAGCATAAGCGCCGCAATCATCGATGTGGCATCGGCAATGCCTTGACCCGCGATATCAAACGCGGTGCCATGATCCGGCGACGTGCGAATAAAGGGCAGCCCCAACGTGACATTTACACCACCCGAAAAGTCCAAAGTTTTGATCGGGATAAGGGCCTGATCGTGATACATCGCGACGGCGACATCATATCCTTGACGCGCGACGGCATGAAACATCGTATCGGCAGATCGGGGCCCGTGTAGATCCATGCCCTCGGCCCGCAACTGGGCAATCACTGGGGTGATCACCTCAATATCTTCCCACCCCATCGCACCACCCTCACCTGCGTGTGGGTTCAGCCCCGCCACGGCAATGCGCGGCGACGCGATGCCAAAATCGCGGGTCAAGGCAGCAGCCGTGATGCGCAATGTCTGGCGCAACAGGTCCGGGGTCAGGGCGGCTGGCACGTCGGCCAGCGGAATATGAATGGTGGTCGGCACGACCTTTAGGGCGTCGCAGGCCAGCATCATCACGACCCGCTCAACACCTGCCAATGCCGCCAGAAACTCGGTATGGCCGGGATAGGCAAAATTAGCGCCATCTTTCAGCGCCTTTTTATGGATTGGGGCAGTGCACAGGGCGGCGGCATGCCCGGCCTGTACCAGTTCCACACCGCGCGCGATAACATCGATCACGCCTTGGGCGTGGGCAGGGTCGGGTGTGCCGGGAATGGCTGGACCGGTAAATTCATGGGCCAAAACTGGTAGCCCAGTCGCACTGGCGATTTGCGCCTCTGCGGGATCGGTGATCACATGAACTGGGACGCCGAACCCCGCAAAGTGGGCCGGGGAACCAAGGGCAAAGAACGGCTCTGCGTCACGCAATTCAGCCCATGCTTTGGCGATAATTTCGGGGCCAACGCCTGCGGGCTCACCGCATGTGACGGCAATTGGGCCAAGACGGTAAGAGGTCATTCCACAACAGTGATGATCGCGTCCGCGCGTAGCTCTTCCAGATAACCGTCGGCATAGCTTTCCAAGCGCTGTAAAAACAACGATTGGCGCACGTCATCGCGGCTGCCCTCAGGCAATTCCGTGCTGCGTCCACATAGCATCAACATCACCAACACTTCGCCATTTTGGCGGGTCAAATCGGTAGAGACCTCGTCTTCGTCCAGCTTGGCCAACTCAAACGCGACCTCAGCGGGCAATTCGTCGACAAGCGCGGTCTCAACGGTGAAACCGCCGGGGCGTACGCCATACAGATCGTCACACGAGTCCAGCATATTGCGAAGGTCCCGCGCCTCGGCCAATGCCGTTGCACTGCGCCCACCGGGGATCAGCACTTGCGCATACTCCACTGAGGTCACGACGGGGGTGACAAACTCAGTCTCCTCAAAGGCGCGGAGTTGGAAAATCGCAAAGGCGGGTCCCAGTGGAACCGGCGCTGTGACGTCGCCGGGGTTCAGCGTTAACAACAATCCACGCAGCGCGGATGGAAGGGCGGACAAGGGGCGCCAGTCCAGTCGGCCACCGCTGCCTGCCGTGCTTGCCGCCGATAAACGACCGGCCGCCTCAGAGAACCCTTGCAGATCGCCGTCCAATTGCTCAGTCAGATCGATCATTTCTTCGCGGAGAGTATCCTGATTTTCCGCCGTCAACTGGATCACCAGTTCCGACAAAAGGATCCGTGCACCACTGCCACTGGCCGTCAGGGCGACGGCGCGGTCGATCTCGTCTTCGGACACTTGCGACCGAGCGCCAAAGCGCGTCTGCACGATCGAGCGCCACATCAAACCGGCGGATACAAAATCGCGGAATGTCTGGGGATCAACGCCTTCTTGGCCGATCGCCTGAATGAATTCGGGCAGTCCCAGCTCTGCGCGACTTGCAAATTCGGTCATACCAGTTTCAATGGCATCAACATCAGGGACAAATCCCAAGCGTTCGCCCGCAGCCTGCTGCAGCCGTTCATTCACCAAAGCCTCTCGGGCGGTTGTCTGTAGATCGCCGGGCGCGCGCAATAATTCCAGAAAAAGTTCGCGCTGTCCCAGCTCATAATACGT
>JBLHOS010000101.1:0-9076 GCA_047623825.1 Paracoccaceae bacterium
TATGTGCCGGGCTGTGCATTGGGCAGGTAGATGCGTGGCTGCAGGTCGCCGTTGCTGTCGTCGTCAAAGCGCCAGGCAGAGTTTGCTGTGTTGATAAGCAATGTTGTGTCGCAGTTGCCGACAACGCGGATCTCTAGATCGTAACCATTGGCGCCGTCATAATAGAGTTCAAAGTCGGGGCTCGTGGCGACGTAGCCGGTGGCGTTCGTTTGACGGGCAATGTTGCAATAAGCGACATCAGTGCTTCCGCCAGCAACTACGCTGTAGTGTTGGGGCTGCCAGAACTGTGCGCCTGTCCCCTGAATTGTTGCGGCGGCGTCGTATTCCCAGGCCGGGCAGTTTGCCGAGGCGGCGGAGGCCGCAGTCATTGCGGCGGCTGCGATTGCGAGAGGGGCGATGACTTTAAGTGCTTTGGATGCGAGTGTCATTGGTGTGTCCTTCGTGAGTGGGTTATGAGTTTGTGTGTCGCTATGTTGATAGCGTTTAAACTACACTAATAATAAGTGTTGTAAAGACACTTATATGAAAATCCCCATACTTTCCTCTAAATGTCCCGCAAAACCTTGAGATATAATGATAAGAAAACTGGACCAAGCTAATGCTTGCTCCGGGTTTACCCTGAATCATTCCTCGTATTTTGATAATTTGGGGAGCACCGTCACTTGCATGACGCAGTCAGAAGGCTAAGATCGACCAATTACAATTACGTTTGGTCGGCGGAAAATGGCAGACAAGTTACGCATATTCATATCGTATTCTCATAACGATAGTGCGTGCGCGCATCGGCTATTTGCGTCCCTGCAAGAGGCGGGGCACCGTGTTGCCATCGACACCGAAGGCCTTTTTGATGCCGAACATATAACGCCGCGCCTGCAAGAGATGATCCGCGCTAGCGATGTTGTGCTGATGGTTTTGACACAAAGCTGGCTAAACTCCTTCCCCTGTGCAGAAGAGATGCGGTTTGCCATCCGACACAACAAACGCATTGTGCCTGCGGCATTTGAAAACGTCGCAGACGTGTTGCCACCGGAGATCAAGGACATCATCTATGTCCGTTTTTATGGTGAACAGACATATGACGAAAGCTTTGAGCGGTTAGATCAGGCAATACGACGTGACATCGATTGGTTGCGCGATCATACGCAATACGGTGAAATGGCCAGCCGTTGGATCACCGGTAACGGGACGGTGCTGCGCGGCCAAGAATTGCGTGCGATGCGCCAGTGGATAAGCAATCAACCACCGAGCGCCCCTGACCCCACGGAAGTCCACCAAGGTTTTTTGCGGGCGGGCCTGCGCCGCGCGTCTCGTGACAAGATTATGACAGGTGTTGTCGGGGCAACTTTAGTCATTTCTTTAGGCGTGATCGGATTTTTTGCTGATCGCAACGTGACCCAGCAGGAATGTCAGACACTGCGTGGGCTGACGTACAATACTTTGCTGATGCAACCTGTTGATGCGATCCTACATATTCTGCCCGCCGCCTCGATGGTGCGATGCCGTGACCACGATACATGGCTCAACATCACGACGGTCGTGGCGAATGCACAACGTGAACAGCGGCTCAGGGCAGTTGTGACAGTCACCAAGGACCTTATTGAATTTGTCGACTTCCTAGAGGATCGGATCCATATGGTGATCGGGTCAATCGATGACGAAGCTGAGATTTTCAATCTGCTTACAGGGGAACTGGTCGATCAGACATTTGCCCTGCCAGAGCTATCTTCGCCCACCATGCTGGAATTCCATGACGGATTGGTTTTGGTCATCGAGAACCGAAAACTGACAGTCTGGGATCCTATTGCTGAGATCCGCATAGGTGTGCCCTTGATCATGGATATGCCGATCACATCAGCAGTTTTGTCCCCTGATCATTCCATGCTTGCCATCGCTACAGCCAATCGATTGATCCACACCTATCAGGTCGAAAGTGGCGATATGGTCCACTCGCCGCTGGCAATGCAAACCGATATCACCGACATGGCGTTTCGGTCGCAAGAGCAAGAGCTGATCGTCGCCATCGGGGCACAGATCGTGATTGTCGACATTGACCCCGCCAATTTAGACGAACCTGCAGATTGGATAGTCATTCCCTTTATTGATGATATCACGGCGCTGGCGGTGTCTGATGATGGTCGGCAGTTCGCTGTCGGGTCGGGCAACTTGATCGGGCTATGGGATGCACAAACAATTGAGCCGCTGGTCACACCCAAGCCTTTTGACCGGGTCAGCGTCGTCATTAACACAATGATATTTTCCGATGATGGCCACCGTTTGCTGGTTGGGTTCAGTAACAAGCGTGCAAGGGTCTACAATGGCTGGAACGGACACCTTCAGCTGGACCTTTCAGATCATTTTGGCGGGGTCACATCGGCAAATTTCTCAGGCGATGGTCGCCATGTTGTTACCTTGGATGAAACTGGTATGGCCCGCGTCTTTGATGTGGCCACCGGGCAAGAGGCATATTGGACAGACCGGCCCGAAGTCCGCGATGTCATCGATGCCTCCGAAGCATCGGCAAATACCTTCGCCTCGACGATCAGCTCACCAAGTGGCGCATACGTTCTGAACCTAGCTGAGGGAAACCTGTTGGTCTTGTCTCATATGGGTGAGATGACATCCTCCATCTACAATTCCCAACTGCGCCACGGCGAACGCCCGATTTCCAGCATCGCTTTTTCCGCTGATGAACGATTGATCGTGACCGCCGCAGATGATGGGCAGATCCGCGTTTGGGACGCGCGGACTGGCGGTTTGATTTATCGATTTGATCATTCGCAGGATGGATTTGCTACGGCACTTGCGGCTGATTTTTCAACTGATGGATTTCACGTCATCTCTTGGCGCGAAAATGACGATGCCCGGATCTGGAATGTCAATTTGCCTGATGGTGATATGATTCAGGCGGCCTGTCGCCGGCTGCCGTTTCACGATGGTGCCCGACTTTTAAGCAGCCGCTTGATCGAAGACGTTTCTGAGGCCAGAAACTCCATGCTCGACCCTTGCGAAAGCATTACAATGATGCTCCGCTGAACTGGACGTTTTTATCTGCCGTTTCAGGAGCTGTCCATGTCCTACCCTACCGCGTTCTGGCGCGATATGAGCACGCGGATTTTTTCGCGCGAAACCACGTCAGATTGGATCGCTGTCCTACCAATTGCGGCGATTGAACAGCATGGCCCACATTTGCCTGTCGGCGTCGACGCGGTGATCGCCGAAGAGATGGTCAAGCGTTGCGTACAAGCGCGCCCTGACAGCAGTAAGACTGTGTTTCTGCCCCACAAGAGATCTGCAAATCCAACGAACACATCGCCTTTCCGGGTACATTGACGCTCGATTGGGATGTGGCTGTTAGGGCCTGGATCCAGATCGGGCAAAGTGTGGCACGCGCAGGCGTCAAGAAACTGGTCATTATCACCAGCCATGGCGGCAACGTGCCCCCAATGGAGATCGTCGCGCGCGAGTTGCGACAGACTAACGGCATGGCCGTTGTTACGACGTCTTGGGGCAGGTTGGGGCACGGATCGCAGATCTATGATCGGGGTGAGGGGCCTATGGTGGATATCCATGGCGGGTTGGGCGAAACGTCCCTGATGTTGACGCTGCGGCCTGATCTGCTCGACATGACATATGCTGAGGATTTTAAAAGCAGCCAGACTGCGCTGCGCCAAGGCTCCGCAAAGCTGGGTTACCACATGGCTGACGCCAACATGGCCTGACTTTCAAATGATCTGAACCCAAAAGGAACCGTCGGCAACGCAAGTGCCGGTTCGGCTGATCTGGGTGCGCGGGATGTCGCGTCACAAGTTGAGGGGTTCTGGTCTTTGATGTCAGATCTTGAGCGGATCACAGCACCTGATGACAGATATTCGTAACCTGAACAAATTCGGAAAGGCTCAACCCGATCAGGCCGCTTTTTTCTGGCAAGCACTTGCGCGACAATCCTTCCAAACCGTTTCCCACCCAGTTTGGTAACGCCCATAGCTCGTGATTGCATCAGTCTCCAACGCGTCAATCTCTGTGTGGGTCAAATTGACCCGGGTCCCAATCGTGGACGGGGTAAAGATCACATCGACCTGAGTTGCATTTTTTGGGTCACGGCCGACATGCCAATCAAAGGTAAAGCGCTTACCGCGGGACCATTTCGTGATTGTGGCCCAAGGGGTTTTCCGTCCGTCGTGGCGGGTTTCGATGATCTGTCCGCCCTCATAGGGTTCAATATCTATCGAGCGAGCAGGTCGCCTGTCCCCAGCAGACGTTGAATGGATCTCAGATGGCCACCATGTGTCGATCTGAGTTGTGAACAAATCAAAGGCTTCGATCGGAGGCAGGGGGACGTCAACGGCTTTTTCGATGGGATCAGTCATCATTGTTCTCCTTCATGCGCGGCATTTTCTGCGCGTCGCTTGGCCTCATCGGCAAAGGCAGACAGAGCGTCAGTCCATAAAGTATCTAGATAGTGGCGCATATCGTCGAGCCCATGGGGAGATAGCGAATAGAGGCGCCGGGTGCCTTCGGGCGTGACCAGCAGTAGGCCTGCATCCGACAAGATCTTTAGATGCTGAGAGACGGCCGGGCGACTGACAGGCAGCCCCTCTGCCAAACGGCCAACAGGCAACGGGCCGCTCCTTAGCCGCCCGAGGATCGCGCGGCGGGTTGGATCAGCTAGGGCAGCTAGGGCCTCTTCTGCTCTTGAAGATTGGTAAGTCATGGCTTACCGTAAGTGAAGGCCAGCTAAAATGTCAAGCTTTGAGCCGCATAGGGAGCTGCGTTTGATTGCCCGCGCGCCCTTGAAGCTCTTGTGAGGCACTACTAAGACTCTGGTAAGCGCAAACCGCTATGACTTTTCTCGGACAACAACAGGCAGGTCCTCGATGAATGATCCATATGACTTTTACATGAACAACCTCGTGCCAATGGTGGTCGAACAGACCAGCCGTGGCGAACGTGCTTATGATATTTTCTCACGGCTGCTGAAAGAACGGATCATCTTCCTGTCGGGGCCGGTCCATGATGGGATGTCGTCGCTGATCGTGGCGCAGCTGCTGCACCTTGAGGCGGAAAACCCGTCCAAAGAGATCAGCATGTATATCAACAGCCCTGGTGGTGTGGTGACCAGCGGTCTGTCAATCTATGACACGATGCAATACATCAAGCCCAAGGTCTCGACCTTGTGTGTCGGGCAAGCTGCCTCAATGGGGTCACTGTTGATGACAGCAGGCGAACCTGGGATGCGCTTTTCCCTGCCGAACAGCCGTCTAATGGTACACCAGCCATCGGGTGGTTATCAGGGTCAGGCGACAGACATCATGATCCACGCCAAAGAGACCCAAAAGCTGAAGGATCGCCTGAACGCGATCTATGTGACGCATACTGGGCAAACTATGGAAGCGGTCGTGGATGCGTTGGAGCGTGACAACTTTATGGATGCTGAGCAGGCCAAAGCCTGGGGTTTGATCGACGAGATTGTTGCAAACCGCACGGTGGACGAACCGAAGAAGTAGTTCTGATTAGGTGTGGGCCAGGAATGTCCGGCCCGCACCGGGTCCCATTGTTGCTGACAGATCATATGCAGCCTTTAGCGTGCATTTTGACATTGTGGCTGGAAAAGGCCTGTCATAGGCTGACATGAAATATGCGGTTGCGGTGTTTTTGAATGCCATTGCGAGCGCGACTAAACCGTTGAGGTAGGACGATATGGCGAACTCATCCGGCAGCGAATCGAAAAACACTCTCTATTGCAGCTTTTGTGGCAAGAGCCAGCATGAGGTACGAAAACTGATTGCTGGACCGACTGTGTTCATTTGCGATGAGTGTGTTGAGCTGTGCATGGATATCATCCGTGAAGAGACCAAGACCGCAGGTTTGAAGGCAACAGATGGCGTACCGGTGCCGCGTGATATTTGTGGTGTTCTGGACGATTATGTCATCGGCCAATCGCACGCAAAGCGTGTTCTGTCGGTGGCTGTGCACAACCACTACAAACGTCTGAATAACGCCAGTAAGTCTGATATCGAATTATCAAAATCCAATATCTTGCTGATCGGTCCAACCGGTTGTGGCAAAACTTTGCTGGCGCAGACCTTGGCACGAATTCTGGATGTCCCGTTTACTATGGCCGATGCGACGACGTTGACTGAGGCGGGTTACGTTGGCGAAGACGTTGAAAACATCATCCTCAAGCTTTTGCAGGCCTCGGAATACAATGTCGACCGGGCGCAGCGCGGCATCGTCTATATCGACGAAGTTGATAAGATTACGCGCAAGTCTGACAATCCATCGATCACCCGCGATGTGTCGGGTGAGGGTGTTCAGCAGGCCTTGTTGAAGATCATGGAAGGCACAATCGCCTCAGTCCCACCGCAAGGCGGACGCAAGCATCCACAGCAAGAATTCTTGCAAGTGGATACGACAAACATCCTGTTCATCTGTGGCGGGGCATTTTCGGGCCTTGAAAAGATTATCGCACAGCGTGGCAAAGGATCTGGGATTGGTTTTGGTGCGGATGTCAAAGAAAATGACACCCGCGGTGTCGGTGAGATGTTTGGTGAGTTGGAGCCCGAGGATCTGTTGAAATTCGGCTTGATCCCCGAATTTGTGGGCCGCCTGCCAGTGATTGCAACTTTGACTGATCTGGACGAAGAGGCTCTGGTGACGATCCTGACAAAGCCCAAGAACGCACTGGTCAAACAGTACCAGCGCCTGTTTGAGCTGGAAGACACGGATCTTAAGTTCACAGATGATGCGCTTCAGGCGATCGCAAGACGTGCGATCCAACGTAAAACTGGTGCGCGCGGTCTGCGGTCAATCATGGAAGATATCCTGCTCGACACGATGTTTGAGCTGCCGGGAACGGACGGTGTTGAGGAAGTGGTTGTGAACGAAGAGGCTGTTATGTCGGACGCGCAACCGCTACTGATTTATGCAAAGCGTAAGGAAGAGCCAGCTTCGGCAAGCTAATTCATGCGACTATCTATAGAAACGGCCCCTGTGCGTTGCACTGGGGCCGTTTATCTTTTGGAATGCGCTATTCTGCGGTGCGGATGGTTTAAAAATGCTAAACAGATCAGCGCAACCAAAGATTCTCGCGCTTTAGTCGATTGCGGATCTGTTGTTCCTTGCGTGGCAGATTCTCTTGATCAAACAGCGCTCGGGCTTCTTGACCTTTTCCCTGATAGATCATGCGTCTAATCGGTTCATATGATTTCAGGACTTTTTTGACCCAATTGGGTGCTGTGACCTCTTCAAGGGTATCGACGACGCGTTGATCTTCGCGGGCGTAAAGCATCGGCAAAAGCCGGTAGTGACAGCTGGTTTGACCGTCAAGCCAGCCCGGTTCTAACGCATCTCGACCGCCACCAAACGAGTGGATTACCAAAGGCAGGGCGACCTGATCAAGCCACGGGTCAAGGGTTTGGCATACCAGTTCAGCAGGTGGGTTGTCGCGGATCGATAGCGCATATTCCAAGAACCGTGCGGCAAAGGCCTGCGGATCGGAATGGTAAAAGAAGCCTGCATTAAAATAGAGGTATCGCTGCCAATATTCGTCGGGTTGGTTGCGGTCGAGCGTTGTCTCAAACTCCAACCCAAACTGATCATAAAGTGATTTCCAGATCGCGGTGTAGCCGGGGCCATAAAGCTCAATCTGGGGCCAGGTGCCTTCCCGGCGCAATGAGGCACTGGGCCGGTCGAAATCAAACGGCACATCGCCAAGTGGGCCCGTGATCAGCGTATCACTGTCAAAAAACACGAATGGCACGTCGGGGGGCAGCGCCGATAACGCCTCAATCTTGTTGCCATATGGATAGGTCTGGCCGAAATGCTTGGCCGTAAAGGGCAAGATCTCTGCTTTTAATCGTTGGAGCAGTTGGCGTATCTCAGGATCATTGATCCGAGGGTCTTTTGGCCATGCCCCGCCCGGTTGAGGCTCTGCAATCAGCAGCCTACCCGGGAAATCCGGATTGAAATGCCGAAATGATGCAGCAAACAGGGCTGCCTCATACTGAAGGCGGCCTGACTGCGCGATAACGACAACGTTGAAGATTTGATTGCTGGTCATGGCTGCCCATAGTGTTATTTCCCAGACCATAGCGCGCCTTATGGGCGCTGACTATCGCCGCGGCTAACAGATTTACGGAAAATCGTTCTAAACGGCCCATCCATGCGCGCGAATTGCCGCTCCGTGTTCGTCAAGCTGCGGTGCTGTTTCGTCCAACGCCAATTCACTGGCCGACAGCGTCAGTGGAGAGCGGACGCCTGGAATACCTTGTGGTGTGATCGCCATGCCGCGGTGCTGAATTTGCGGGTCGGCAAACACCTCGGCTACGGAATTGATCGGCGCGGAGGGGACAACAGCACCCTCAAGGGCGGCCAGCAGGTCACCCCGGGTCCAACTCTTGAGAACCTCGGCCAATATCGGCACCAACACCTCACGGTTGGCGACCCGGTCGCGATTTCGCGTGTAGCGCGCGTCTGCTGGCAAGTGATCTAGCGCTAAAACCGTGCAGAGCCGGGCAAATTGGCCGTCATTGCCCGCCGCGATGATTACCTGACCGTCGGCCACGTCAAAAACCTGATAAGGCACGATATTTGGGTGATCATTCCCCAACCGTGTTGGCGCGGTGCCGGTGGCCAGAAAGTTCATCGCCTGATTGGCCAAAAGGGCGGTGGCGCTGTCGAATAGCGATATGTCGATCTGCTGGCCAAGCCCGGTCTGCAGACGTTGGGCAAGCGCCGCCTGAATACCCACAACACCGTAGAGGCCCGCGACGATATCGGTGACGGCAACGCCGACCTTATAGGGCTGGCCACCCTTTTCACCGGTGATCGACATCAGACCGGCCATACCTTGCACCAGATAGTCATAGCCAGCGCGGCTGGAATATGGGCCGTCTTGGCCAAATCCAGTAATAGAGCAATAGATCAGCCCAGGGTTCAGGACATGCAAACTGGCAAAATCGAGATCATATTTTTCCAGCCCGCCGACTTTGAAATTCTCAACCAAAACATCAGCGTCAGCGGCCAGTTTGCGCACCTCAGCTTGACCCTCGGATGTCGTGAAATCGACGACAATAGA
>JBLHOS010000102.1:0-9066 GCA_047623825.1 Paracoccaceae bacterium
CCGTAACGGTGCAAAACGAACGCGTCCACTAACGACCACCGGGTCATGGCTTCTTGCGTAATCTTGGTCATCGCGCGCTCAGTCATGCCAGGGTAGTGTTCGATTTGCATGTGCTGCAGATCACCTCCGGCCAGGTCCCGCACAATACCAGAGAATGAAACAACTGCACCGGCATTGTCCTGTCGGTTGGCAAAGCGGTTCAACTCGGCCCCCATATCAAACGGGTCAGATTGGACGCGCACATCCATGGCCTAGCCGCCTGTCATTGGCGGAAAGAATGCAACCTCACGGGCCCCGGCAAGGGGCGCATCTAATTCGACCAATTCTTGGTCTACCGCGACACGAACGGCGCTGAGATCTGAGAACGCAAATTCATAACCTTCGTCACGCGCACGTAGCTCTGCGATCAGTTCGGCGACGGTCTCGGCATTCGTCTCAATCTGGTCGCGACCAGTACCAACACGTTCGCGGAGCCAAGCGAAGTAAAGCACATCGATCATCTTAGTCCTCACGCAGGTGGGGCATTGCCTTTAGGAGGTAATCAACACCTGTCACAAAGGTAAGCGCAGCTGCCAGCCAGAGTAAGACAACACCGCCATAATAGCTGCCAATCATGCCCTGATATTTCCAAATTATACCAAAATGGTCTGGCGTCTCACCTTCCAGAATGCTGCCCACAATCGCATCATCCATACCAAAGGTTTGCATGCCGAAATAATGCTCAAACACGCCCTGTGCGAATAGCAACGCGATGGCGACCATCTGCGCTGTCGTCTTCCACTTAGCCAGGTTCGTAACTTTTAAGGTGCCCGCCGTATCACCCAGAAATTCCCGCAAGCCAGACACGAAAACCTCTCGGAACAAGATCACTGTAGCGGGTAGCAAGATCCAGGGGTTCATGCCCGACAGCGCAGTGATCACGGCCAATGCAATCACCACCATCGCCTTGTCAGCGATCGGATCCAGCATCGCGCCGAACTTACTTTCCTGCTTCCAGGCCCGCGCAAGATAACCGTCGATCCAATCGGTCAGTGCCGCCCCGACAAACAGCAGCAATGCAAACCAGTCTGCATAGGGCCGCGTAAAATACAAAAACATGACCGCAACTGCGGGTGCCGCCAAAAGGCGAAAGAGGGTCAGTGTGTTAGGAATGTTCCAGCGCATGGCACCGGTCTACAGGTTCAGCCGCGCTCATGGAAGAAGCCATAGATGGTCTCGGCCAATGTATCTGAGATTCCGCCGACAGCCTTCAGGTCTGGCAGGTCCGCGCGCGCAACCGCCTTTGCACTGCCGAAATGCGCCAACAAGGCCTTTTTACGGTTCGCCCCAACGCCCGGAACCTCGTCCAGCGGCGTCGCCATCATGCTTTTGGCGCGTTTGGCCCGGTGCGTGCCAATAGCAAAGCGGTGCGCCTCGTCTCTCAACCGCTGAACAAAATAGAGAATCGGATCGTTATGGCGCAATGCAAATGCCCGCTGGCCAACACGGTGGAACTCTTCCTTACCCGCATCCCGGTCCACGCCTTTGGCCACACCAATGAACGGCACGTCGTCAATGCCAAGCTGGGTCAGGATTTCAGCCACCGCACTGACCTGTCCCGCTCCACCGTCGATCAGCAATAGATCCGGCCAGTTGTCCAATTTCCGCTCTGGGTCCTCTTTCAGCAGCCGTTGAAAGCGGCGCATCAGAACCTCTTTCATCATTCCAAAGTCGTCACCGGGGGTGATCTCTGTCCCCTTGATATTGAATTTGCGATATTGGCTTTTGATCAATCCATCAGCACCAGACACGATCATTGCCCCAACAGCGTTTGTGCCTTGGATATGGGAGTTATCGTAGACCTCAATCCGCTTTGGCGTCTCGTCCAGATCGAATGCCTCAGCCAAACCGCGCAGCAGTTTCGACTGTGTTGCTGTTTCCGCCATCTTGCGCGCCAAGCTTTCGCGGGCATTGCGCGCAGCACCTGATACAAGTTCGGCCTTTTCGCCGCGTTTTGGCACCAGAATCTCAACCTTACGACCTAGTTTGAGACTTAGCGCCTCGGTCATCAGATCCTCATTCTCAATCTCACCCGACAGCAAAATCTGCCTTGGCGGTATTTTGTTGTCGTAAAACTGGCCCATGAACGCTTCCAACACTTCGGGCGCCTCGGCACCGCTGCCAGTTCGTGGGTAAAAGTCGCGATTACCCCAGTTTTGGTGCGCACGAATAAAGAAAACCTGAACACAGGCCTGTCCACCATCCATGTGCAACGCGATGACGTCGGCCTCGGCCACGCTGCGCGGGTTGATGCCCTGAACCGATTGCACGTTGGTCAGCGCGCGGATCCGGTCGCGCAAGGCTGCGGCGCGCTCAAACAACATGGCGTCGGATGCCTCGGCCATGCCCTTTGCTAACGTCGCTTGAATTTCGGTGCTGTGTCCGGACAAAAACCGCTCCGCATCGCGCACACTTTGGGCATAGTCTTCGGGACTGATATAGCCAACACACGGACCGCTACACCGCTTGATCTGATACAGAAGACAAGGCCGCGTACGGCTCTCAAACATGGGGTCACTACAGTTGCGCAGCAGGAAGACCCTTTGCAGTTGGTTCAGCGTCCGGTTGACCGCACCCGCACTTGCAAACGGGCCAAAATAGCTGCCCTTTTCCGACTTGGCTCCACGATGTTTGCGGATCTGCGGAAATGGGTGATCTTTAGCCACCAGAATATTCGGAAAGCTTTTGTCGTCCCGCAGCAAAACATTGTAGCGCGGCTTGAGTTGCTTGATCAGGTTCTGTTCAAGCAGCAAGGCTTCGGTCTCTGTGCGGGTCGTCAGAAACATCATTGAGGTCGTTTCACGGATCATCCGCGCAATCCGACCCGAGTGGCCGGTCGGTTTGGCGTAGTTCGACACACGCTTCTTTAGGTTGCGGGCTTTGCCAACATAAAGAACGCGCGATTGCTCATCCAACATACGATACACACCCGGAGAATTATCCAAAACCCGAAGGTAGGATTGGATAAGTTCATGTCCCGTTGCGGGTGGATTTGGAGTTTCATCTTGCATGAGAATTCAGATGTAGCGATTCCTTACTCGGCTGCAACGAAGGACTGCTCCTTTCAAGTAAAATGAATCCCCCAATTCTGTGGATAACCTTTGGGATAAAACATCGTAGGGCCCAAATTTTCATTGTATTTGGCCTAGTTCGCCTAATTGCCCAATTTTTAGGCGCTATTTCAAGTAGCTGTTTTTAAACGATATTTTTGCTGACAAAACTGCAACTCGTGTTGCCTTCATAAAAATTTAATCCGTTCGTTACGTTGCAATGCGCCGTGGACAACTTGGACATGTGCCTGAACATTGATCGAAAGGCGTATCATTCCAGTCCCAAGACGTCCGGAGTTTGCCACGCAAGATGCTGCCCACCATCGACACACAACAGCTGCCCCGTAACCGAAGGTGCGTCATGGAAATACTTTAGGGCTTGGGCAATCCCGTCCGCGTCAGCCCCCCGCTCCAAAATCGTGGCTGCGCGCTGCTTTGCAAAATGGGTTTCTGATTGCCGCACACCCCGGATCGTTGGACCGGGACCAATCGCATTAACGCGCACGTTCGGCGCCAAGGCCTGCGCGGCTGTCTGTGTCAGGGCCCAAAGTCCCATCTTGGCCAACGTGTAAGTCATGAACTCTGGCGTCAGTTTGCGGACCCGCTGATCAATCATGTTGATCACCAGCCCCTTGGCAACAGGTTCGCCATTGGCGTCCAGATCGGGTGCAGGAACCTGCCCAGCCATCTTTTGGGTCAACACGAACGGGGCACGAAAATTCGACCCCATATGCCTGTTCCAACTTTCATGGGTGGCAGAAGTGATCGTATCATATTCAAAGATTGAGGCATTGTTGACCAAGACCAGCACCGGCCCACCCAAGGCTGCTGAGGCCCGATCGACCAACTGCGCAGCCTCAGCCTCATTCAACAAATCAGCCTGCAGGGTAACCGCTTTTCGCCCAAGACTGCGAATATCATTCGCTGTCGCCTCAGCCGCGTCAACAGAGCCTGCATAATGCACAGCGACGTCGTGCCCCAACTTAGCAAGCGACAAGGCCAAAGCCCGACCGATGCGCAGACCTGCACCTGTGACCAAAGCAACCATTCACCCGCCTCCTTTTCGTTAGTTCAATACGACGAAGATATAGACCAGATAGAGAGAGGCAAAGCCCACCCCAACCCAACGCGTCATAACCATTTTGAAGAACACGAATGGCACGATCATCAAGGACGCGGCCAGCATGACCCACAGATCGAACACCAGGAATGAGCGATCAACCGGGATCGGCCCAACCAGTGTCGCGATCCCGATGATCCCAAGCAGATTGAACAGGTTTGAGCCGATGACATTACCAAGCGCAATCTCAGCATGGCGGCGAAGGGCGGCCATTACAGTTGTTGCAAGCTCCGGCAATGACGTCCCGATAGCCACCAGCGTCAGCCCGATGACGGTTTTGTCGACGTCGTAGTACTGCGCAATAACGATTGAACTGTCGACCAAGAGATTTGCCCCCAACGGCAAGCCAATGATCCCAAGCGCCAGATAAAAGATAATCCGCCACCACCGCATTGAGGAGTCAGCGCCTTCGACTTCCTCTTCGGATGTCGCCACTTCGGCCGCGCCGTTCTTTACGTGGCAATGGGCACTGCGCGCGGCATCGCCTAGCACAATGGTCAATGCAGCCAAAAGGATCAGTCCATGCCACCAGACCAACTGTCCGGTAAAGCAAAAGCCGACGAACAATATCGTGCCGCCGATCATGAAACTATAGGTGCGGCGGGTTTCGCAAAGCCGTGTATCCAGCCCAGAAATCATTGCAGGTATGCCCAATACCAGCAAGATATTTGCAGTATTAGATCCAACCACATTGCCCAGTGCCAGCCCCGGAACATCATCCAAAATTGCGCTGATTGAGATCAGTAATTCCGGCGCCGACGTGCCAAAGGCAACAACTGTTAGACTGACGATCATGGCCGGGATGCCTAGACGAAGGCTAAGGTTTACTGCCCCTTTCACCAACACGTCGCCTGCAAGAAGCAAGATGATCAGGCCCAAACCTGCAAAGACGAATTCCATCCACATGATCGGTCAGGATCCTTTGGTGCAACGGCGACAAGGACCGCCCGTCAAATTGTAGCGTCCGCAATCTGGACACAGGCGCGGCCGCGGCAGACCATGTGACTTGCCCTTACCTTTGCCCGGAAGTCTCAAACGGCCAAACATCGCGAGCGCTGCAATCCCGATCAAAAAGAGGGTGACAATTTTAATAATCATCAGAGGCCGTATCGCGCCCAAAGCGCTCGGTCTTCAACAATTCCAAAGGCGTTGATCATGGCCTCTGTCCCTAGACGTTGAAACAGGCCACGACGCGGGCCGTAGCCCAAGAACCTTACTTTCTCGCCAAAGAGTTCTTTCATCTTCGGCTGCAAATGCGCCACGCCGTCGATCAGGCCAACTTCTTGCGCCTTGGCCCCAACCCAGATTTCCCCGGTGAACAGGTCCTGTTTCATATCAAGCCGCGATCCGCGCCGAGCGACAACGTGATCTTTGAAACTATCGTGGATCTGACCCTGAAGTGCGATCAGCCGTTCAACATCCTCGGCACGCTCTGGTCGAAAAGGATCCAACATGGATTTATCTTTGCCAGCCGTATGCACGCGGCGTTCTATGCCCTGACGCTCCATGAGTTCATGGAACCCGAATGAGGCAGAGATCACGCCGACGGAACCTACGATCGAACTGGCATCAACCCAGATGTGATCTGCAGCGCACGCCAGCCAATAACCTCCAGATGCGGCCACGTCTTCGACAAAGGCGTGGACTGGAATATCTTTTTCGACGCTCAACCTGCGAATTCGCGCCGCAATCAGTGACGATTGTACGGGCGAGCCGCCCGGCGAATTGATCAAGAGCGCTACAGCCTTGGGCTTACCCTTGCGAAATGCACGCTCAATCGCAGGCGCAAGTGCGGCATCGTTCAGTACGGCACCACGTCCGCCGCTTGCGATCACACCTGAAAGGCGGATCACGGCGATGGTGGGGCTCGGTTTCATAAATGGAATAAATCTCTTCATGTCGTCCGATGTAGAGATGGCAGTCAAAGGGAACAAGGCGACGCCACGCGAATTTGGCGTTTGTGGCTGCGATACATTGATTTCCCATCAATAATGTGGCCGAAGCCTGAAAATAATGCCGGCAGGCCGATGTGACCGTTCTGCGAAGGAAATATCGGATTCGTACAAATTTGACCCGCCAGCACCCAGAAATTGCGCCAACTAGGCAATCAGTGCGCTGGACATAAAATCGTTTGGCAAGTGCGAGCGCCGGGTCTTAGCCCTCTAAGAACTCAGCTGATTAGGATTCTGATATTTATCCTAAGGTTGGCCGACCAGATCACTATGATACAGAGCTCGTCATTGATGACGGCAGAGGTGACTGAGTTTGAAATTGGCAAAAATCTGGTCAACGCTGGTATACGGGGCGATCTGACGTCAATTCCGGCGACGCATGAGCAGCTATGAGGTTGCGGGGTGCCTCTGCATCCCGCCAAATGCCCCGCCACGCCATATGCCAGAGCATTACGCATTTACCGTTATCGGGACAGGCAAAACGGGAATGGACGCGATCATTTGGCTTTTGGGCCACGGCGTTGATCCGGCTAATATCATCTAAATTCCGCCAAGTGATTACTGGCGGTATCAGCGCGAAAATATCATCAACCATCCAGATTACTTCGAAACCGCAATCACTACTTTTCAGGCGGAAATGACAGCACTTGGAACGACCTCTGCTATCTGGGAATATTATAAAAAAAGAGCACCCTGGGATGCGGTACCAAATTGGCCATGACGTCTGGCCGACTAAATTTCATGCTGCTACCTGCTCGAGGACGAAAATCGATCATCCTGCGCACGCTCATAAATTTTAATGATACACCAGCGCAATACGTTGCCGAGCTTTGGAATGGGATGCTCAATCAAGGCGCATGGACCAAGAAGCCTGAGACGAAGGCATGGATCGATAATTGCCGTTTTTATGCGAAAAACCAATTATTAGTCGGGTTGAAACCGACCGGCACTGACAAACTTGAGATGACCTGATGCACCAGTCCGCGTAACCCAGCCTAACCAATAACGAACATATCAGTAGCCGCAACGAAGCTGTGCCAGTGTCGGCATAGTCTTTCTACTTCTCAGCGTTTTAAGAACCACCTCGCTGCATTTCTTGGTTAGATCTAAGGCAGACATGCCACCCAAACTGTTTGCGCATGGTGAAATTGGACATTGCTCGGGACGCGAAAGGCAGATTGCCAAAGATCAGAACTGATACGCCGTCAACCAAGCACGCGACCAAGCGGATCAAGATCAGCCTGATAATTTAGCTTACAGGCTGCTAAGATATTATTGATCGCTTCGCTAAATCCCTTAAACCTACAAAGCATCTGGGTCTATGTGTTCGACCAGACCCGGGTGAGCAACTGCCCAATAACACGTCGCGATGTCACGAAACTTGGATGCTTCGACCAGAAACGCGGTCTTAGAAAAGGCACCCACCCAGCGGCTTTCGGCTCAATAGATTAAACCGCACGGCAATCAGCGAACTACTTGCAGGATCAAGAAATTTATGGGCTTCGCAGTGCGGATCAGGCGACCATCGGGACCAGCATTAACGGACGCACATTATCGCTCAGGCTGTCCCTTTTGACTAAAGGACAGCCTGTGTTAGGTTGGGGAAGACCTATTTGATCTTCTTACCTGCGATTGCAACCGCAGGTTTTGCAGCCAGCAAATTCGCGGTCGCAGGGAGCTTGGCTTTGACCTGCTTTGGCTTTTTGACCTCTTTGTTTCCCCGGTTGTTGTTGCCTTTGGCCATCTGATTTCCTTTGGGTTTGCAGCGATTTCCCTGGCCTTTGCCTGGTCAGTTCAAGACTGCGGTTATCCATCTTTCGCCAATACGTGGCCGAAAATGGGCTTGCTCTCTGTCTGTTACGTCCGTTTGTAGGCTTTGATGGACGAAGCGCGTAGAAGATGGTGATGCTTGGGCGCGGCAGGTTTTGCCCGCGCCCGGAACATCTTGTTGGCCACCACAAAATCATCATGGGTTGCGACCTTGGTACAATTCAGCCCCGTTATGTCAAGGGAGTGAAGGGCGATGTCCCTTGCAATCAAACGCTCATACGCGGACTCATAGTACGCCTGATTATGGGTGTCGTCGAACATCATTTGCGAAAGTTCCGCAAACAAAAGTGCGGCGGCAACGGCATCAATTTTTTCGATCCCGATTAATTCGCCCTGCGCCTTTTTCGGTTGAACTTCTTTGCTTGCGTGCAGCACGCGCAATTGGTCATCAACGACTACCTTTACCCCATCTGCCCCCGATTGTGTGGCACGATCGAAACATAGGACGGTCGCGAAATCGCTGCGGATCAATCGGCGTAGGATTTGCACCTCAAAGACGACATCAGCATCAAATTTGATGAACCCTGCACCCCCAAGGGCATCAGCGGCCAGCATCAGGGAATACCCGGTGTTGGTCTCTGCAAATTTTTCATTGGCGACGTAGGTCACATCCAAATTTGGAAAAGCTCCAGCGACAAAGTCACGAATTCGGTCGTTCAGATGTCCAACGACCAAAATGAATTCTGACAGACCACAACTTTGGCAACTGCGGATCATGTGCTCCAAGATCGGTTTGCCGGCGACCTCTAGAAGGCTCTTAGGACAGTCATCTGTCAGAGATCGGATGCGAGAGCCGGCACCGGCCGCAAGTATCACGACCTTGGGCAAAGGATTTAGATCTGTTTTCATTTTTATATGCCTTAGTCGACCGTTTACTTCGGTACATGGATTCCAAATATGTGGTTGCTGATTGGCATGTGCGCAAGCCACGTTGATGGCCCCAGAAAAATATCCATAAGTGGGCGGTTGCTTCAGGTCTCGACTTGGTCAGCGACCGAACCCTAAGCCCATTGACGCAGAGAGGGCATGCAGTGCTTTAGCGGGCTCTGTTGCACAAACCCGGTGAGGGATTCAT
>JBLHOS010000103.1:0-8971 GCA_047623825.1 Paracoccaceae bacterium
CACTCTGCGGGGCGATTTCAACTGGTCGACGCAACACTTTAGTCTTTAGCCAAAGATGGAGTGATGAACATGAAGTATCGCCGCCGCATATTTTTCACGGACAAGCAGAAGTCAGAGATCTGGGATAGGTGGCAATGCGGAGAGTCGATGAGCTCGATTGGTCGGGTGTTTGATCGGGGGTCATCATCGATTTTCCACTATTGGAACGCACTGGCGGCATCCGCCCGCCGGACCGCATCAGATCATGGCTTTCTCTGACCTTGGTCGACCGAGAAGAGATATCGAGAGGCCTGCGGGCGCAGATGTCCTTGCGATCCATCGCGCGCACCTTGAAGCGACCGGCGTCCACAATCAGCCGTGAAGTCAGGCGCAATGGAGGCCTCGAAGACTATCGTGCGGCGAGCTCGGATGCGGCCGCTTGGGATCCACTGCCGACAGGCGATTGTTAAATCGCCGAGAGGGGCGCACCGGCCCAAGCCGTGCAAGCTGGCAGGTAACGCCTATCTCTGCCGCGCGATATCAGCCAAGCTGATCCGCAAGTGGCCCCGCAACAAATCGCAGGCTGGCTGATGCGTGAACATCCCAATGATGAAGGCAAGCGCGTCTCACACGCACTGACCGGCAGGGTATTGCGTAGCAATGTCCCGAGAGGGGGACGATCTATCGCGGCCTGTTTATCCAGACACGCTGTGTACTTAAGAAAGAATTGCTTGCGCATCTGCGGTCAACGCATGCCATTCGCAGGTCTCGCCACGCCACCATGAAGCGCAGTGGCTTGGGCAAGTTCAATGATGCGATATCGATCCGCGACAGGCCAGCAGAGGTGGAAGACCGCGCGGTGCCAGGGCATTGGGAGGGAGACTTGATAGCAGGTTCCGGCAACAGTTTTATCGCAACATTGGTCGAGCGGAACACGCGTTACGTGATGCTGGCAAAGGTGAGCAACAAAGACAGTCACAGCGTCATTCAGGCGTTGATCAAGCAGTCGCACAAGCTGCCCAAAGAACTGTATCGTTCTCTGACATGGGACCGTGGGTCGGAAATGGCAGGGCATAAGAAGTTCACCTTGGCGACCGATATCGACGTCTACTTGTGCGAACCCCATAGCCCGTGGCAACGCGGTTCAAACGAAAACACCAACCGTCTGCTGCGACAGTACTTTCCAAAGGGCACCGATTTGTCGATACATAGTCAGGCAAAGCTGAGTGCCGTCGCAAGACAGCTCAATGAGCGACCACGAATGACGCTGGGATATGAAACTCCCGCAGAGCGTTTCAATGCATGTGTTGCATCGATCAGTTGAGACCGCCCCGGATTGCCGCCATTCGGCACCGTGCCACAAACGGTCCAGACTGTGTGGTTTTTGGAGCGGTCGGTGCAGGTGCTGCGAATGGCGGCTCTGAGCCCGGCCTACCCAGAGCTCACCGTCGAAAGCTTCGAAAACCGATAGTGCCTAGAATTAGACCTGACGCCACAAGAAAGCTGCCGATCGCAGCGGACCCCCTTGCATCAGAACATTGAACGCCGGGGCATCTAACTTGGGCATCGCTCAACGCCACAAAAGTCAAAAATCCGAAGGCCAACACGAGGATTATTCCTGTCACCAGTGCAAAGATTGAGACTAATTTGGACATTTTAATACTTTCATAGTTAAAGATGTCTAATACGATATAGAGAGTCGCCGATGCACAGCAAGACCACTATTCGCCCGCTCGAACCGACTGATCGCAAGGATTGGATGCCTTTGTGGACTGACTACCTGACATTTTATAACAGCTCTGTCGCACAGGACGTCTATGAGACGACATTCGCCCGACTGACCGATCCGGCTATCGAAACAATGATGGCCTGGATGGCGTGGGACGGGGTGCAAGCGGTTGGCTTGGTACATGTGATCGTGCACCCCCATTGTTGGCGCGCGGCCCCCGTAACCTACCTGCAAGACCTGTTCACATCACCGCAAGCGCGTGGAAAAGGGGTTGCCAGAACCCTGATTGAGACTGTTTATTCAAATGCTGATACTGCGGGCCGACCAACCGTCTATTGGATGACACAACAGGGCAATGCGACCGCGCGCCTTCTTTACGACAAGATCGCAAAACCGACAGATTTTATGAAATATAACCGGACCTAAGTCATTGAAATCAATTATCTCATTAGTTTTTTTCTTCGGGTTGGTTGCATGTGCACCTGCCACAATCACCGACGTAGCTGAGAGGCTTGCGACCGACATAGCAGTTGCGCTGCCCCCAATGCGTGAGTTTGGCACGACACAGCCCACGCCCCCCAACCGGTCCAACGCGCAGATTACGCAGGATATTTTGGACCTGAGTTTTGAAATGGAGAGTGGGCGCCTCATCCCCGTTCTCAGTAGGTTTGAGGGCCTGATCACCATCTCAATTCGACCTGGCGCGCCCGCGTCCCTGTCAGCTGACCTCGACCAACTGATTTCCCGCCTGCAGTCTGAGGCAAACATCAATATCAGGCGCATCGCCGACGGGCAGGATGCCGCAATCACCATTGAGACACTGCCGCGCGCCCGCATGCAGCGCGCTGTGCCCAATGCGGCCTGTTTCGTTGTGCCTCGCATCAGCAGTTGGGCGCAGTTCCAATCGGTCAACCGTGCGCGTGATCTGGATTGGACGACCCTACAAACCCGCGAACGCGCAGTTGTGTTCTTGCCCTCAGACGTCAGCCCACAAGAAGTGCGCGATTGCCTGCATGAGGAAGTGGCGCAAGCGATTGGACCACTTAATGATCTCTACCGATTGCCCGATAGCGTCTTTAACGATGACAATTTTCATGCGGTCCTGACCGGTTTCGACATGCTAGTCTTGCGAGCCTATTACGATAATTCACTTCGCTCTGGGATGTCACGGGCTGAGGTTGGCGCCCGCCTGCCTGCGATTTTGGCGCGCCTTAACCCCGCAGGGCAATTTTCCGCAGCGGTTGGCGCCACTCGAACTCCGCGCAGCTGGATTAACGCCATTGAGAATTCGCTTGGTCAAGACGCCTCTGCAAACCGGCGGGTCGTGGCGGCGCGTCAAGCGCTGAACATTGCACAGGCACAAGGATGGTCAGACGCCCGGCTGGCGTTCAGCTATTTCGCTTTGGGGCGGCTGTCGCTGTCTTATGACGCTGAAACCTCGATCAATGCGTTCCTAGAGGCCGGAACGATCTACGACCAGATCGCGCCCAACGGCATCCATCTGGCGCATGTGAATATGCAATTGGCGGCCTTTGCGCTTTCGGCAGGTCAGGCCAATCAGGCTTTGGACCTCGTCAACTCTGCCCTGCCCGCAGCGAGGCGCGCCGAAAATGCGGGCCTTTTGGCGACATTACTGATGATCAAAGCTGAGGCGCTAGAGGCGGTCGATCGAAGTTCTGAGGCTTATGCCGTACGCCTCGACAGTCTCGGCTGGGGACGTTATGGGTTTGGCAGTTCGACCGAGGTTCAGGCCCGCCTGACCGAAGTCGCATTGCTGTCACCATAACCTACGGGGCATTTGAATGCTGAATTTTCTTGGCCTGACCATTGGCGTACTTACGGGCGTGATCTGGGCGCGACGCCGCGGCGGCAACAGGCTCGACATGGCGCATTACGCGACGGTTCTGGGCATGATCGGATTTGTTCTGGGCATGTTTGCAATGCTTGTCCTGCCCGCCCCTGTGTGACAGGATTTAGGGCATGTTCCTGCCCTTTTTTGAGATCCTGCGCCAAGCGCGCATTCCTGTATCGCTCCGAGAATATCTGACCTTTCTAGAGGCGGTCGGTACCGGACTGGTGACCTATGACGTTGATGGGTTTTATTATCTTGCGCGCAGCGCAATGGTTAAAGATGAACGTCATCTGGACCGGTTCGACCGTGCCTTTGCCCATGCGTTCTCTGGTCTGGAGACGATCACAGCAGACGATGTGCTGGAAGCCACCGAAATCCCAACCGAATGGCTTCGCAAGCTGGCAGAAAAACATCTCAGCCCAGAAGAACGCGCCGAAATTGAGGCATTGGGCGGGTTTGACAAGCTGATGGAAACACTGCGCCAACGCTTGAAAGAACAAGAAGGCCGCCATCAAGGTGGCAATAAATGGGTGGGAACCGCTGGCACCTCACCCTTTGGCGCCTACGGCTACAACCCCGAAGGCGTGCGCATCGGGCAAGACAGCAGTCGCCATCAACGCGCCGTCAAAGTCTGGGACAAGCGCGAATTCAAGAACCTGGACGATACGGTTGAACTGGGCACACGCAACATCAAGGTCGCGCTAAAGCGCTTGCGCCAATGGGCACGTGACGGCGCGCATGAGGAACTGGATCTCGACGGCACGATCCGCGCCACCGCAGAGCAGGGCTATCTGGATGTCAAAACCCGGCCTGAGCGGCGCAACGCCGTCAAAGTGATCCTATTTTTTGATATTGGCGGCAGCATGGACCCCCATATAAAAATCGTCGAGGAGCTGTTCTCAGCCGCGCGTTCGGAATTCAAACATCTTGAGCATTACTACTTTCACAACTGCCTTTATGAGGGTGTCTGGCGTGACAATAGCCGCCGCTGGACAGAGCAGATCCCAACATTGGATGTGCTCAACACCTATGGCACAGACTATAAATGCATCTTTGTAGGCGACGCCGCCATGAGCCCATATGAGATCGCCTTTCCGGGCGGTGCGAATGAGCATTGGAATGCAGAGGCCGGTCAGGTCTGGTTGGAACGAGCCTGCACCCAATGGCCCGATCATCTTTGGATCAACCCAACCCCCGAGTCGCATTGGCGCTATACTCAATCGGTCAGCATGATCTCAGAGGTTTTTGCCAATCGGATGGTGCCAATGACACTGGAAGGTCTCGACCGTGGTATGAAAAACCTCATCCGCTAAACCGGTCTCTGTCGCCAGCGTCAAGATGTCCACAGCCTTGGGCGCCAGAATTTTGTGCAAGAAAAGCCCTCTTCCACAAGGGCATTCCTTTACCCCGCGCCACCAAATACCGTGGCCAGAGGTCCTGAAATCTGACCCCGATGGCGCCCGCCCTTCATAAACACTTGCCGGCCCCCACCTAGAGACCCATATCACAGTCATGCTCAAACTTACCCCCATTCTGTTGGCCATCGGATACGCGCTGGTGATGTATCACTTCTCGGCGTGGCGCACCCGAAAGGAGCTAGATCAAAAGTCGACTGTCTTGGCAGATCGGCGCCTTAGACAGCTGTCTGATCAGATGGCTGCAGCGCTGCAAGTCGATCACATCAAGGTACATCTTTATGAGGTGGAGCCGGTGAACGGGCTGGCAGCCCCGGACGGTCGGATCTTTTTGACGCGTGGGTTCTATGAGAAATATCGCCAAGGTGAAGTGAGTGCCGAGGAGTTGGCCAGCGTCATCGCGCATGAACTCGGCCATGTGGCCTTGGGCCATTCCCGACGTCGAATGATTGATTTTTCAGGCCAAAATGCGATCCGTGTGGCATTGGCAACAATCATTGGCAGATTTATTCCAGGCGTTGGTGTATGGATCGCCAACGCACTGACATCCCTTTTGGCCGCGCGCCTCAGCCGGCAGGACGAATATGAGGCCGACGCCTATGCATCTGCCCTTTTGATCAAAGCTGGGATCGGGACCGCCAGTCAGAAAACATTATTAAAAAAGCTCGAGGCATTGGCAGGTATGGGCGGGCGCGGCATGCCAGCATGGCTTATGAGCCATCCGCAAACAGAAAATCGCATCGCCGCAATCGAGGCACTAGAGGCCCGGTGGATCCGCGACGACGGCAAAGACTAAATTGTTATTACACAGACATCGCCTTGGACAAGCGGGGCAATTGTGCGCGCTTCATCAGACGTTTGAACGGCATTTCTGTTCCTGAAAGCCGCCGGGCTTCGGCCAGAACGGCCGCAATGACGGTTTCAACAGGCTCAGGTGTTTCGCGCCACATCTCCAACAAAAACGTGTCGGGGTGACAGGCACGCTGGCCCTGATCGGCCAGTTCGCGCGCGGGAAAATCGCGCAGGTTAAAGGTCACGATGGCCTCTGCCCCAGCTGAAATCGCGGTGGCCAGAACGTGAATGTCATTGGCATCCGGCAGCCACAGCTGACGCTCAAGCGCAAGATCCGCCGCAACTTCAGCTTTGGGCCAAAACCCACGCAATTTGGCTATTTCGCCGCGTGCGATCACCTCATCAGACAGGTTCTGACGGGTCGCCGCCCGCGCCCATTCCTCCAAAATCCGCGCCGACCAGATCGGTTGAAACGCACCAGTCCGCGCAATCCCCAAAAGGATCTCACGCATCACGGTGGGGTAAAGGACGCAGGCGTCTAGACACAGGATCATGGCCGCAAGTGAAACGCCAAAACCTTGAGATATCCGGTCTCACTCAGGGCTGGATGTTGTGGATGATCCGGACCGGCAAAGCCTGTGTAGATCAGTCGCGGATCGCGCCCTGCCCGACCGATTCCACGCAAACACGCCGCCCTGAACTTGTCCAGATCGGCCGCATGTGAGCAGCTGCACAAGACCAAAATACCGCCCGGTGCCACTACTGAAGCGGACAGCCGTGCGATCCGCTCATAGGCACGCAAACCGGCGGTCATTGCAGATTTTGATGGCGCAAAGGCAGGTGGATCAGAGACCACGACATCAAACTCTGCGGCCTCAACGCTTAGGGCCGCAAGGGTATCAAACGCATCACCTTGGCGAACGGAAAACCGATCCGCCGCACCCATCGCACTGGCACCGCCCTCAGCCAAAGCCAACGCAGGGACAGACGCATCAACCGCCAACACATCTTTGGCACCACCGGCCAGTGCTGCCAGACCAAAGCCGCCGACATGGGCGAACATATCCAGCACGCGCGCCTCCTTAGAGAGGCCAGCGACAAAGGTATGATTGGGTCGCTGATCGTAATAGAGACCTGTTTTTTGGCCGCCAATTAAGTCCGCCAAATAGGTTGCGCCATTCATTGGCACCGGTAACGGCCCGTCGATCTGGCCGCTTAGGATAACCGTCTCTTCGGGCAAACCCTCCAGTGCGCGCGCACGGCTGGCACCGTTCTTGACCAACGTCGTCGCGCCGGTCGCAGCCGTCAAAGCGGCACACAACATCTCTAATCGGTCTTCCAGCCAAACAGCATTGGGTTGGATCACCAGCGTGTCGCCAAACCGGTCAACGATCAAACCGGGCAACGCGTCGCCCTCTGCATTGATCAGCCGGTAGTAGGGTTCACTGTAGATCCGCTCGCGCAGCGCCATCGCAGCGGCGATGCGTGCTGCAAACCAATCTTGGTTGATCTGCGCCTCTGGATCGCGATCCAACATGCGAAAGGCCACCTTGGCCTCAATCGATACCGTGCCCATGCCCAATGGCTGGCGGTCGGCATCTTCCAAAACGACTAGACTGCCGGGGGGCAAAGCACGCCCGCGGCGGTCTAAAACCAGTTCATCTTGCCAAGCCCAAGGGTGCCCATGACGCAAACGGCGCGCATCAGCTTTGGGTTTTAGACGCAGAACGGAATAAGGGGACACTGTCATGTGTCCCCTCTATCGGTGTTTTCACTGCTCGGAAAGGGGTTCAGTAGGCTTGGGCCACCGCCGTTGAGTTTAGGCCAAATTGACGTTCGGTCCATCCTGCCAAGTGTGATTGGATCCGTTCTTTCTGTCCAAGACCCCGTTGTTCGGCAGCAATTGCGGCTGATCCACCCAAGGCGCGGAAGGTGACGTCATAAGTTTCGGGTGTGCTTAACGCATCGCCGGACTGGGCATCACGAACGATCATCGTAAAAACAATCTCATGATCGCCACCGATTGTGTAACGGGCCCGTTCAGTCACAGCGTGAAACCGGTTGACGGTGATTTCAACATTGACCGGGATTGGGCCGTTCAACGGACGAAATGCATAGTCAAACGCATCCTGCATCAATGTTTCGACCTGCACATAACGGTCGCCATATGGATCGTCGCGCCACAAGATGTCTGCGCGGGGTTTGAAGCCGTTTGCCTCAGAAACTTCAAGGCTACGCGGAACAGTCACAGTTACGTCTTGGACCGACCAGTTGTTGGCTTGTACGTTAAGGGCAGCGGGCGAATAAGGTGAGGCAAATGATGCTGGCGCATCAAGCGGGGCGCCACGGCTCACTGCCTCTGGAGTGGCGCAAGCCGACAGTCCCAGAGCCATTAGTGCGATCATAATCGGTGCAAAGCGTGTCATATTTTCAGCCTCCTGCCCCGAATACAAAAACGTACGGAGCGTGTTTACGTCATGCTGAAAAGATGGCCCTCATTTTTGGCTAGATTAAGAAGAAAACTAGCCATTGCCGGGACCATTTCTAGAGTAGAAACAGCCCCCAGCACGTAGATTATGGCAGTTATACCGAACGAGTATTTATGCTGGTGTTGATCGTCGGGGCCGTGCGGTTACGAAAGACACGCCCAAGCGCGATGATCATGTCGCGAAAGGCGTCAGCACGCAGCTGACGGGCCCGAGATTCGATCTCACGCAGCTCTGAATGAGTGTATTGAGTTGTGAGGGTATCCATTGGACTTTTCCTAATTGCCTGTCTACTCATTCAATATATACGTCAGCAATGTTGTCTTAGTACCACCAATTCCGGGATGCTGACATGCAGTATGCTCATGAGACTTAACCCGATGCCTAGCGTCGAGATCCACAACAGCCTAAGTTTTTTATTCCTTAAAATTAAGGCAAATTTTATGCCTTTGCCGAATCTTGAGGTTTAAAATTACCCCAGTTTTGTATCAAGAAATTCAACGGCTAGCGATAATACCTGATTTCAAGATGACCGTTCCTGAACCAGATGGATCAGATAAAGCGGTGTGTGCCGTTGTTGGCCTAAATAGTGATTAATGGCTCGACCAATCAGATCCTGCAGGAAGACCTGTTCACGTGGCGCCTGCAGGTCACGCCCGATACTGCGGGCGCAAAAGAACCGATCTGCCCTTGCTTGGCCCGGTTTTTGCGAAAAATA
>JBLHOS010000104.1:0-8666 GCA_047623825.1 Paracoccaceae bacterium
GACAAACAGCCATAGGCGTCCTGGATCTTGTGCAAATGTTCAATCAACAGATCGGCGCGACGCGGCTGCTCACCCAATAGCGCAATAACCTCAGCTAATGCTGCATCGTCGTACTGACGGCCTTTGGTCGTATGACGACCTTTGCCTTTGCCAGATTTCCAAACACCCTTACGGTCGTCAAATGCCATTCTAGAGCCCCAATTTCATATTCACTGTAGGCAATTTATTTTCATGACAGTCAATAACCGATTTTCCAATGGGATCGCATCAAATCGTAAATCTAGGCGTTTGCGAACCAAACCGCCGCCAGTGCGTGCCATCGCAAAACCAAATTAATTTTGAAGGGTTTCGAGGCGATGCAAATATGGCTTTCTGCAAGCTTCTTTTCCGCTCTATACCCTCTATAATGGGCTCATGACCCAGACATAGCGGCGGACCTTCCATGACATTTGACCAAATTCGAACCTTTCTTTGGGTTGCTCGCCTTGGTGGATTTCGCAAGGCTGCCAAGCGGTTAAACCTATCACAACCCGCCGTCTCAACCAGGATCGCAAACCTGGAAGATGAATTGCGTGTCTCGTTGTTTGAGCGTGGACCAGGGGAACTGGTCTTGACCAAACATGGCACGCTTTTGCTGTCATATGCTGAACAGATGCTGTTTGTAGAGGAGGAGATCAAACAGCGCGTCGCGAACCCCGCAGAGACCGAGGGCCTGTTTCGTATCGGAGCGGCTGAGACAATTGCCCAAGCGTGGCTACCCTCATTTCTCAAGGCCTTTAGTGAGCGGTATCCGCGCGTCAACGTCGAACTGACCGTTGATATATCACTTAATTTGCGCGCTGCGATCTTGGAACGGCGCCTGGATTTGGCAATTCTTATGGGCCCCATATCGGAGTTTTCGGTTGAGAACGTCGCCCTGCCTCCGTTTGATCTGCACTGGTACCGCGCGGCAAATAATAGTCAAACAGATCTGACCCAAATTCCAGTCATGTCATATTCCAGCCAGACCCGGCCTTACCGCGAATTGCTGTCTGAGTTGTCGCGTAAAGTTGGCCCTAAGGTTCGGGTCTTTGCGTCAGGTTCATTGTCAGCCAGTTTAAAGATGATTGCGGCGGGCGTCGCAGTTGGCCCCTATCCGCGTGCATTAGCCAATGATGCCCTGGCGGCGGGCCAGATTGTAGAATTTGACCCTGGTATCCGTCCACGACCACTACAATTCACAGCGTCCTATCTGGCTGAGCCACGCAGTTTTCTAGTGGAAAACAGTGCCGTGATCGCCCGCGATGTGGCGTTGGAATGGGATCATGCGACAATAGGATAGATCTAAATTTTCTATCAAGCCTGATACATAATGATAATTTGCATGGTTGATATGTGATGTGTGAAGTTCGGCACAGCGGGGGATAGCTTGCCAAATGACATTCAAATCGATCAATCACGCCGACCTTCGGGAACTTTCTGCCGCTGATGTGCGCGCTGCCATCCGGTCTGGGTCTTATGATGGGCACACCGCCGGTCTTGCGAAGGGCAAATTACAGTGCAACATCGCGATCATTCCTGAACGATATGCATTGGACTTTTTGCGGTTTTGCCAGCGCAATCCGAAACCGTGCCCCATTGTCGGTGTTAGTGATACGGGCGACCAGTACTTACCGACACTGGGCAACGACATCGACATTCGCACCGACGTCTCTAAATACCGGGTGTTTCGCGATGGTGTTTTGCACGATGAAGTCACAGATATATCAGCTCTATGGACGGCCGATCTTGTGACCGTGGCAATTGGCTGTTCATTCACGTTTGAAAACGCGCTGATACGGCACGGAATCCCTGTTCGACATGTCGAACAGGGTCGAAATGTGCCGATGTTCAAATCAAACCGTGCGCTTGTGCCAGCGGGTCCGTTTGGTGGCAATATGGTCGTAACCATGCGCCCGATTGAGGCGCACAAGGTCGACCAAGCCAAACAGATCAGCAGTCGCTATCCGCACGCCCACGGCGCACCAATTGCAGTAGGCGATCCCGCCCAATTGGGTATCGCTGATCTGTCGAAACCCGACTGGGGTCAAGCTGTAGATATTCGCGATGGCGAAGTTCCGGTCTATTGGGCCTGCGGCGTAACCCCGCAAAACGTACTGTTAAAGGCCAAGCTGCCGCTTTGCATAACTCATTCACCCGGTCACATGCTGGTATCAGACGTGGCCGAAGACGCCGAAACAACAATTCTTAACCAACAATAAACTGCATCAACCACAAGGAGTTCGACATGCGTAAGACCCTCGCCCTTTTAGCCGCCACAACGGCCCTTGCAGCACCTGCAATGGCCCAAGAAACCTTTGCCGTCGTTGGTAGCTGGTCCAGCTTGCCGCTGCACAATCAATATGAGGTACCGTTTTGGTCGACCACCTTGCCTGGGGCATCGGGCGGCAATATCACGGTTGAGCTGACGACACACAATCAGATGGGCCTAGGTTTGGGCGACATCTATCCATTGCTAGGCCAAGGCGTTTACGACGTCGCTATGACCGTGGCAGATTATGCTGTCGCCGACGCGCCAGAGCTTGAAGGCTTGGATGTGCCACTGGTCGCGCTGACCGCTGATGAGGCCCGCGCCATGGTCGATGCAGCACGTCCAATGGTCGAAGATATCTACCGCGACCGGTTCAACGCGCAGGTTCTGGCGATTGCGCCCTATCCGCCGCAGGTCGTGTTTTGCAACCAAGAGATCGCAGGCCTTGATGATCTGGCAGGCCTCAAGGTTCGCGCCTCTGGTCGGATGACCGCCAAATTGCTTGAGGCATTGGGTGCCGAAGGCGTTAACGTATCGTTCGCCGAGGTTCCCGGCGCGTTGCAAAATGGCGTTGTCGATTGCGCTGTCACTGGTGCGGGCTCCGGCTACAGCGCCGGTTGGTGGGAAGTCTCCACACATCTGCTCCCGATCCCGCTTGGTGGCTGGGACCCAGTTGTCACGGCGATGAACCTGGATCGTTGGAACGGTCTGGACACTGAAACGCAAGCGTTGATCAGTGATCAGATCGTCACAGGTTTTGAGGATCCAGCATGGGCCAGCGCCCAAGGTGCCTTGGACAACGACATCGCCTGCTTGACCGGTATCGGCGAATGCGCATCAGGTGAAAGCCGCTCGATGGTCCTGGTCGAAGTCTCCGACGCTGATTTTGCACGGGCACGGGATGTTCTGACTGGTGAAGTTCTACCTGAATGGGCAGAGCGGGCCGGTGGTGACTGGGCCGATCGTTGGAATGCCAGCGTTGGTGCGGTTGTGGGCGTCACAATCGAGTAAACGTTGACTAAGGGGCGGGCTGACATGGAACTTAAACTGATTGAGAGCTTGCGGAGCATCAACAAGGGGGTGGCGATCATCGTCGGCCTTGGGTTGCTGGGCTGTGCCGGATTTGTCCTGCTCGACATCATTTTGAGACAAGTCAGCTCGTCTCTGGGCGGAACCGAGGAGATCGCGGGCTACGCAATGGCGCTCGCGACCTCTTGGGGAATGGCGTTCACACTTTTGGAACTTGGCCATGTTCGGATTGATCTGCTGCGCAGTCGTGGCAGCAGTTTCATCCGGGCCTTATTTGATCTATTTTCGATGACCGTCATGTCGGCGGTCATCGTCTTTATCGCCATCAAGGCATGGCCAGTGGTCGCGCGTTCGATTGTAAACGACAGCCATGCAAATACCCCGTTGGAAACGCCGTTGGTATGGGTTCAACTGCCATGGTTCATCGGCTGGGTCTGGTTCGCAATTATATCGTGCATCGTAACGCTTGCGGTCCTGAGCCTGATCGTCAAACGACGCCACGCAGAGACTGAAAATTTCGCTGGGGCCTTTGCCGAACAGGATATGTTGCAATGATTGGTTCGGTCGCAGTAAGTCTACTGGCGCTCCTCACCCTCTCGATCCCTGTGGGTATTGTGTTGTTCTTGCTGGGTTTCGGGGTTGATACCTTCTTCTCAAACTTTCCGCTTAGTCGGGGTTTGGGCAGTCTGGTTTGGTCCTCCTCCAACTCGGCCACACTGATCGCCATTCCATTCTTTGTTATGTTAGGCGAAATCCTGGTGCGCAGCGGCGTTGCCACCCGCACATATGCAGCCCTTGATCACTGGGTGTCGTGGCTGCCGGGTGGGTTGGTGCACGCCAATATCGCAACTGCGACAATGTTCTCTGCGACGTCAGGATCATCTGTTGCGACCGCCGCGACTGTTGCCACCGTCGCCATGCCACAGGCCGAAAAACTGGGCTATGATCCCAAGTTGTTTTCGGGCGCGATCGCGGCGGGCGGCACCTTGGGCATCATGATCCCACCGTCGATCAATTTGATCGTCTATGGGTTCCTCACCCAATCCTCGATCCCGCAGCTTTTTCTGGCGGGTCTGATCCCCGGACTTGCCTTGGCGCTAATGTTCATGGCGATCACCGTTTTGATTTGCATGATGCGCCCCGAACTTGGCGGCACGCGCCGCACCTTTCCAATTGCTAAAATGATGCGTGCACTAGTCGATCTGGTGCCGATTATCATCCTGTTTGGTCTGATTGTCGGCTCTATCTATCGCGGATGGGCCACGCCAACCGAGGCTGCCGCAGTCGGCGTCGCGGGGGCCTTGTTAATCGCGGTGGCCTTTGGTGGTGTCTCAATGTCGATGATAAGCCAAAGCATTTTGGGCACTGTCAAAATCACCTCAATGATCATGCTGATCGTGATCGGTGCGTCGTTCTTGAACTTCACGTTGGCGTCTGCCGGTTTGGGGCGTGAATTGACCGCCTTTATGACGGACCTGGGGCTTACGCCGCTGAAAACCATACTCGTGGTTGTGGTGCTTTATATTGTACTGGGCTTTTTCATCGAAACACTTTCGCTGATGGTTGTGACGATCCCGATCATTGTGCCGCTTGTTGTGGAGCAAGGCTATGACACGATCTGGTTTGGCATCCTGATGATTGTGTTAATCGAAATGGCACTTATCACGCCGCCTGTCGGGCTGAATCTCTATGTTGTGCAAGGTGCGCGAAAATCGGGCACCCTGAGTGAGGTGATGCTGGGCTCCATTCCCTATGTTTGCATGATGCTTTTGATGGTGGTGCTACTGATCGCATTTCCTAATATCGCGTTGTTCCTACCAAACGCCCTGAATTAGGAGCACATCTTGAAATTTAACCATAGTACCGGCGAAATTGACGTCCAGATCGACGAACTGATCGTTGCTGGTTGGACTGGCCGCGACACTGCGGCAGTGGCGCATCACATTCGTGAACTGCAAGATATCGGCGTGGCCCCACCAACACAGACACCACTGTTTTACCGGGTATCGCGGACTTTATTGACCCAAGACAGGGACATTCAGGTTTTGGGTGCGTCATCGTCTGGCGAGGCGGAGCCGTTACTGCTGCGCCATGACGGCACCCTTTGGCTTGGCCTCGCCTCTGACCACACCGACCGTGAGATGGAGGCGATGTCTGTTGTGGCATCCAAACAAGCCTGCCCCAAAGTTTGCGCCGACACGCTGTGGTTATTTGACGAAGTTGCAGCACATCTTGACGCGCTGATCCTAAGATCTTGGATCAAGGACGAAGATGACTGGATCCTTTATCAAGACGGCACCCTAAGCTCAATCTTGCCTCTGGGCGAGCTGGCAGATCAAAGTCCGTTCGGCAATCAGATGGCCATGTTATGTGGAACTCTTGCGGCCCTTGGTGGCATACGCAGCGCACAGTCATTCCGAGCTGAGATTCATGATCCAATTTTAGAGCGATCAATTTTTCTGGAATATCAGACCAGAAACCTCCCCATTATCAATTAGGTCCTTAGTCTGAAAGAGAGTTTCTCTTTTATATTACAGAGCATTAGGCGTGTGCCTTAATGTCTTTAATTTACCAGAATACGACACCTGGAAAATCAGGTCAGGTGACCCCGGATCTGACGCTTGGCCGATCAGATCCGGGGTCACCTTAAATAGATCAGACCTAAGTCAGTCTGGCAGACCTAGTTTTACCTTTTGATCCGTTGCCCATTTCAAGATGATTAGGTCAAACGTTAGAGCCATCAATGCCACACAAATTCCCAACACAAAGTTCTTACCCAGATCGGTGCCAGCCAGCGTTCTTTGCAACTCTTGGCCAAGGTCCTGCGTGCCGATAAACGCCGCAATAATCACCATGAAAAACGCAAACATGATCGCCTGATTGAACCCAACAGCCATGGTCGGTAACGCCAACGGCAGCTGAACTTTCCAAAGTTTTTGCATGCGCGTGGCACCAGCCATATCCGCGGCCTCGATCATTTCAAGCGGGACAGTTCGCAACCCCTCAATGGTGTATCTGGTCAACGGCACCATCGCAAAGATCAGGATCGAAAAGATCACCGCGACATCCGTGATACCAAACAGCATGATTGCGGGGATCAAATAGACGAAACTGGGGAAAGTTTGTGCAGTGTCACATGCCAGCAGGACGCGCCGCGACCATTTTTCAGATCGAGCCGCAACCACGCCCAACGGCAGGCCGAACAGCAGCGCCAACGCCACCGCAGAGATAACAGAATAAAGCGTGATGACCGAACGGTCCCACCACCCAGACAGGGCTACCAACCCAAAGAAGATAACCGCAATAACAGCCTGCCGTCGCCCACCCAGCCAATAGGCAAAGGCCGCAATCATCAAGATGAAAGCAGGCGTCGGGATCGATAACAGGAAATTGCGGAACGGGATCAGGACCTGAACGTTTAGGAACGCGCGAATTGCACCAGTGACGTCCTTGACGAGATCAATCGCCAGAAACCCTTTGATCAGATCGTCGATTTCAGAGCCTCGGCTAAAGTCCTGCCCACGTCCAATTTCTGCAGCAACGTCGATAAACTGGGCGACGATGACAAAAAACACAAATGCGCCAAAGCCGATCAACAACATCACATGCTTTTTCCACCACGGTGTGCCGCGATCAAAATGTTCTGGCTGTTTGACAGCCCATGCCTTCGACATCCGGTCCAACATGACCGCAAGCAAGACAATCGTAATCCCGATCTCAAATGAGCGGCCCAGCTTGAAGCTACCCATCATCGACAGAAGTTTCGCACCAAGGCCGGGCATGCCGATAAAGGCGGTCAAAACCACCATCGCCAAGCACAGCATGATGACTTGATTGACGCCTACAAGGATCTCTGTCCGGGCAGATGGCAGATAGACGTGGCGCAGCAATTGCGCCTTGGTGCAGCCACTCATCTGGCCTGCCTCAACAACTTCAGGTGATACCTTTTGCAAGCCCAAAGTTGTCATCAAGATCATCGGGGGGATGGCATAAATCGTTGTAGCCACCGCACCCGCCGTAGGCCCTACCTTGAAAAAGATCACGGCTGGCAAGAGGTAGGTAAAGAACGGCAAGGTCTGAAGCACGGATAAGACCGGCCTTAGGGCGCGATTAAACCGCGCGTATCGCCAAGCGGTAATACCAATTGTCAGGCCGATTATGAATGCCATTGGGGCCGCCACGACCAGCACAGACATGGTCTCCATCGCGATTTCCCATTGGCCGATCAGAGCGGTCCAAATGAACGACCCCGCCCCCAATAGGGCCATGCGCCAGCCCCCCAAGTAATAGCCAAGAACACCAGCAACGGCCGCGATTGCAGTCCAGGGGATCGGACCGATATTTGGCCAACGGCGCCTACCGTAAAGCAAATTACCGGTGACATCCAAAACCCACTCCAACCCTTCGGTAAAAGCCCGTGTCAGGGTCAAAAGACCTAAATCGTCCTTTATGAAATTAAAAACCAGATCAAGCCAATCGGCAAAGGGTGGAATCAATTCGGCGGGAATGCGGTGTAGCGCGGTTGGAAGGAGACCGAGGTATTGGATTGCCGTCAGAACAGCGGCAAACCCAACGATACCAAGTGCGACCGGACCTCGACTACGCTCCATCAATCCGCTCCAACCAGAATTCCTAAAGCGTGCTCACGGTTCATCGCACCGATGATTTTACCGTCTCGTGCCACAGGAATGGAGACACGGGTATCTTGCACCAGCAATCTGGCCAACCCGTGTACAGACGCGCCCGCGTCAACAGGATCGCCCTCAGCTGCCACGCCCGCCTTTGCAAGGACGCCTGCGCGTACAACCCGCGCCTTGTCGATTTCTTTGGTGAATTTGCGCACATAATCTGTCGCAGGGTTCAGAACGATCTGATCGGGGGTGTCGCATTGCTCAATCGAGCCGTCTTTCATAATGGCGATCCGGTCTGCCAGACGCAGTGCTTCATCAAAATCATGCGTGATAAAGACGATTGTTTTGCCCAAAATGCCCTGAAGTCGCAGAAATTCATCCTGCATCTCACGGCGGATCAATGGATCAAGCGCTGAGAACGGTTCATCCAGAAACCAGATGTCAGGCTCAATCGCCAAACTGCGCGCAATCCCAACCCGCTGCTGCTGACCGCCTGAAAGTTCACGCGGGAAATAGTCTTCTCGCCCTTCAAGGCCGACCAGTTTAATGACCTCCAGCGCACGTTCGCGCCGCTCGTGTTTATCTTGTCCGCGCATTTCCAACGGGAAGGCGACATTGTCTAAAACGGAACGGTGCGGCAGCAAGCCAAAGCTTTGGAACACCATGCCCATTTTGCTGCGTCGCAGTTCGATCAGCTCTTTTTCCGAAAGCGCCAT
>JBLHOS010000105.1:0-8571 GCA_047623825.1 Paracoccaceae bacterium
AGACGGCACGATGATTATTCCACCGTTCTATTCCACGCCGACATGGAACGAATTGATCCACCATTTCGCGCGCATTGGTGACGCGGCCACGCGCCCGGTGATGATTTACAACAATCCGGCCACGGCAAATGTTGACCTCACGCCACCACTTGTCGCGGAACTCTCTTATCTGCCCCAGATCGATTACATCAAAGAATCCACAATGGACGTGACCCGCATTCGCGACATCCTTGAGATGTGTGACGGGCGAATGACTGTTTTTGGTGGGATCATGGGTTTTGAAAGCTTCGTGGCGGGGGCTGAGGGCTGGGTCGCTGTTGGGTCAAATATCATGCCTGCCGCCTTGGCAAAGCTGTTCACGCTGACTGCCGACGATGAGGATTACCATGCCGCCCGCGCGCTTTACCGCGAAGTTCTGCCGATTATCCGACTGGTCGCAGGGCATCGCTATGTATCGGGCAGCAAGGCCGCGCTTGGGCTGATTGGACAACCTGTTGGGGCTCCGCGCCCGCCGCGCCCACCGCGATTGCCACTGCCTCAGGCAGAGATGGCGGAGGTCAAAGCAACGCTAGAAGCTGTAAGGCTTCTCCCGCAAAATGTAGGTTAAATGGATAATATTACTTTCAAGTTTCAAGCCAGAGATGTTCGCGCCACGCCGGGTGATAGTATTGCCGCGGCCCTGACAGAAGCGGGACATACTTCATTTGGCTGGCGCCGAAGTGGGGCACCTCGTGGGCTTTATTGTTGCATGGGTGTCTGCCAAGATTGCCTGATGACGGTAGACGGTCAGCGGGGCGTACGCGCCTGCATGGCCACTGTCGCCGACGGTATGGAGGTGCAACGCGAAGACGAGCGATGCTTTGCCGACAACACCGTGCCGCCGTCCGCCACCAGCTTTGAGACACTTGAGGCTGAGATTGCGGTTATCGGTGCAGGCCCTGCAGGACTATCGGCTGCTATTCGCGCCGCCAATGCCGGTGCAGATGTGGTGGTACTCGACGAACGCGATGAGCTGGGTGGGCAGTACTTCAAGCCACGCAGTCACGGCTACCGCGGGCTGCACAAACCCGACCGACAGCACCAGAGTGGCAGTGATTTGCGCGCGCGCGCCGAAGCGTCTGGTGCGCGGATCATCAGTGGACAAAGTATCTGGTTCGCCCGGCCTGATGGCGATGGGTTTGAGTTGCGCAGTTTTGGTGCAACGGGTGGTTTTCGGTTGTGCGCTCGTGCTGTGATCCTGGCCTCTGGCGCGTATGAGCGTCCTGCGATGGTGCCGGGTTGGACAGTGCCCGGGTTATGACAATCGGTGGGGCCCAGACCCTTGCGCGCCGCTACGGTGTGGTGCCGGGGCACAAGGTGCTGATCGCTAGCCACGGACCGCTTGGGCTTCAGTTGGCTTCTGAGCTGGTCACATTGGGGGCGAATGTTGTCGCTTTGGCTGAGCGCGGGCGCCCGCAATTTAGTCGCGCATTTCTGCAGGCCATGATCGCTGCACCACGACTGGTTATTGACGGTGCAACCTACCGATTGGCCGCCTTACGCGCAAAGGTACCTGTTCTGTCTGGATGGGAACTGGCAAAAGTTTTTGGCAAAGACCGGGCTGAGGGTGCAGAACTGCGTGAGATTAAAACGGGCCGCACCCGCCACTTTGAGGCGGACATCGTGGCCGCTGGTGACGGGTTCGCGCCGCAGCTAGAACTGGCACGTCTGCTTGGCATGCCGATCACGGCTAACCCTGCTACGGGCCATGTCCGGCCAACGCGCGACCCAGACGGTCGCACGCCGGTGGCCGGCGTTTGGATCGCTGGTGATCAGGCGGGCTTGGTGGCGCGGAAATCGCACTGTGTCAGGGCGACCCGAGTGCAATCGGTGCTCTTGAGCACATCAGTCGACCAAGTCAGTCGGATATGTCTGAACAGCGCAGACATCTCAAGCGTGCATACCAGTTTCAATCCGCGCTGTGGTCCCTTTACCGTGCGCCGGAGCGCGCGTTGCCGGTGGACGCAACCATCCTTTACCGCTGTGAAGAAGTAACCGCAGCAACGGCTCGCGCCGAAATTAACGACGGCGCAAACGACCCCGCGGTTCTAAAACGGAAGACGCGGATCGGTATGGGCCGCTGCCAAGGCAGATACTGCTTACCACAGGTTCTTCGGTTACTTAATGACGCTGGACACCCCACAGCCCCGGAAGCGTTGTTTGCCCCGCAAATTCCCGCACGTCCTGTCCCTTTAGGTGCCTTGGCTGTAGAGAAACCCGAATGGGGCGGTCACCGCGAAAGCACACCTGCCGTCAGGCCGGGCCGTCAGATGGAACATCCCTTAGCCGTCAATTCAGCTGACCTCGTGGTGATCGGCGGAGGAGTTACCGGGATTTCTGCAGCACTCTACGCGGCCCGCGCGGGTGCATCAGTTGTCTGTTTGGATCGTGGGCGCGTCAACGGTGAGGCCTCGGGCGGCAATGCAGGCAGTCTGCACTTGCAGCTTTTGTCTTGGGACTTTGGGGGCAAAGCGGTAGGGGATGGCAGTCTACAACTCCGTACTCTTCTACTTCAACGGGAGTCGATTGCGCTTTGGCAAACCCTTGAAAAAGAACTTGGGGCAAACTTTGAGATGTCCGTAACGGGCGGCATGATGGTTGCCGAAAGTCCTGAGCAGATAGTCTTTCTTGAGGCCAAGGTCGCGGCGGAGGCGCGTGTGGGCATTCACATGGAAGTTATTGACGCCACCCGCATCCGCGAGATAATTCCTGCGATTTCTGAGGCGATAATTGCTGCGGCCTGGTGTCCTGGTGAGGGCAAGATTAACCCACTTGAAGCCACGCCCCTGCTTGCGCAAGCAGCCCGTGCAGCTGGGACGGTGATCGAAGAATTTGCCCCAGTGTCTGGCATTACGCGCGACGGCGCTGGCCATTTTAGTCGACACATCCCGCGGCCGGGTCGCGGCGCGGCGGATCCTGATCGCCGCCGGTGGCTGGTCTTTCCAAATCGCCCAATTTCTTGGTGTTCATTTGCCAATTCGTGGTGCGCCGCTTCAGATGGTTGTTACCGCGCCGGGCCCCCCGCTAGTGCCTTGCTTTCTTGCCCATGCCGACCGTCACCTCACCATGAAACAGACCGCGTCGGGCTTCGTTATCATCGGGGGTGCATGGCCCGCCATCACTGGACCGTCAGGACAGTCTGAAATTCTGCCTGAGAGCCTTGAGGGCAACCTATGGGTCGCGGCACACACGGTGCCGCAAGTGGCAAGCCTCCATGTCATTCGAAGTTGGGCAGCCATGAATATCGACATCGACGGCGCGCCCTTGATCGGTCCCGTACCTGGTTTTAATGGTGTCACTATTGCGGCCACCGCCAACGGCTATACCCTTGGTCCACTGATGGGTCGCATCGCTGCCGACGCGGCCCTGTCGGGGCGATTACGACAGGACCTCGAGGCCTTTTCTATGACCCGTTTTACGTAAACAAATAAGGAATACCAAAGATGACGCTACTTAAGATTACAGCGGGCCCTTTCAGCTTTGACGCGCGCCTTGAAACCGAAGCAGCCCCCAAGACCTGCGCCGCCTTCGAGGCTGCTATGCCGTTCTTAGGGCAGCTCGTCCATGTGCGCTGGTCGGGGGAGGGCGTGTGGATCCCGCTTGGTGATCGTGACTTCGGTGTTGGCTATGAAAACCACACGAGCCATCCTGCTCCGGGTCAGATTATCCTATATCCGGGTGGAATCAGCGAGACCGAAATTCTCCTCGCTTATGGTGGTGTGGATTTTTCGTCCAAAATGGGTCAACTCGCCGGGAACCATTTTATCACCCTGACCTCTGGTTTTGATGACCTTATGACGCTTGGCAACCTCGTCCTTTGGAAAGGTGCGCAAGATATCACCTTTAACTACGCCTGATGAACATGGCCCCATGCGACCGACCGGAACCGGCGCTCAACCCAGAACGGACTAAAGATTATGATGCGTCGGGCAATTATCAGACGGGGTCGCTGGGGCCGACTGCTCGTCCAGTCTGTTTAGGGGCTTTGTGCAACAGAGCCGGTCGACGCTCTGATCTGCCTGCTAGGCCCGATCGAGGCAGTTGTCGCTCAAAGTGATCGCTTCACCCCAAAAGGTAAGACAGAAAAACGCCCACCATCATCGTGGCTAAGCCTCGATTTTTTGCTTCAACACTGAGCATGATTTAAGCTCGCTATTAACATCTACAATAGGCGCCTGGCTGCGAAAAAATCGTTAGATAATGTCAAAATAGTCGGTAAAGCCTGAATTATTCGCTTGGAATATTTGCCAGATCAATTTCCGCACAGGGGTTAGTGCCCCACGCGGCATCCGCAATGTCACGCGCCCTAACGTTGGACTCTGCCCCCTCGTAAGGGATCGTCGCGATAGGACAGGCATGGTCTGATCCAAACTTCATGATGTCCAAGCGCTGTCCCTGATATTCATACGGCCCATAGGTTGTCCGGAAAATGGCTGCAAACGGTGTCCAAACCCCATCCACGGCTTCGACCCGCCACTCAATGGTTATCACGTCTTCATCGTCGGCAAACAGATCACCAAAATAGCCGCTTGGAGCCCACTTATAGTTTGGATTTTCATTACCGGTTTCAGCCAAAGAATATCCTGATTCAGGCATGAAATATGAAGCATGTTCATTCCTCTGAACCAAGAAGTCCGGTCCATTCGTCATCTCGCATCTTGATAAGGCCGACCGCTCGCCGGTTCTCACAAGCGGGCAATCCTCAAACTCAAACCGATCATAATTGCTTGATATTTCAGTCTGCGCAGATGCTTGCCCGACAGGTATTAAATTTGTAGATAAAAGCAGTAGTAAAACTAGGCTAGTTCTAAGCATAATAGATCCTTAATTCGGTGTGAGTGTGCCCCAAGTAACCTTAGGCTCGCTGTCGAATGCATACGCCTAAAACAACGGCGATGCTACCTGTCACATCCCGGACGGTAGTACGGCTGTTTCTTGAACCGCTCTGGTTTGAGATTGTGCCAGTCTTTCATGGCTTGCAAGGGCGTCTTGCTGCCCAAGGCGGACTGCGGCAGCTGCTGGTTGTAGAGCCAGACGTAGCGGTGCAGCGTGGCCTCCAGCTCTTCACCGGATCGGAAGTGGTGGCTTTGTAACATGGTCTTGTCGCGGTTTAGTTCCGGTGTCTTTCGAGCTATGAAGGAGATAGAGAATGGCAAAGAGATACACAGCTGAGTTCAACTGAGATGCGGTAGCGCAGGTTGTTGAGGGTGATTGCGCGGTCATCGAAGTGGCTGAGTGATTAGGGACGCCCGTGACCAGCAGGTGATTGCATAGCAATCGCCGACAGGGGCACAGATGCCTCAATATACGTGGAAGCCCCTGTTTTCTATGCCGCCCCATATAAGAGCTAAAGTTTTGGAGCAGGCTGCAGAGATCACACTGAGGTGCCCCTAGATTTGTAGACACTTTGCTCGGTAATTTTGGAACCAAGGAGAGCCGGATATGAGTAAGGGAATTCGGTTTACGGATGAGTTCAAACAGGACGCTGTGGCGCAGGTCGTAGAGCGTGGATATGCGGTCAGTGAAGTGGCTGAACGGCTGGGGATCAGTACCAAGTCGCTGTACACTTGGAAGGCTCAGTTTTCGAAGTCGCCGAGCGTCAGGTCAGAGGTTACGGAACCGGCAGCCGAGATCAGGCGGTTGAAGCGCGAACTGGCGCGGGTGACCGAGGAACGCACCATCTTAAAAAAGGCGACCGCGTACTTCGCGCGAGAGTCTCAGTGAGGTACGCGTTTATTCGCCGCCCAGCAGTTAAAACGCAGTTTTAATGAGAGGGAGGCTCATCGTTCAGAATTTTCAGTGCGGACGATGTGCCGTGTGCTACTGGCCCATTTCAGCGGATTTTACGCATGGCTTAAAGAACCGTTAAGCCAGCGTGCGCTTGAAGATGCGCGCCAGGCAGAGCTGATCCAACAGGCCTGGACTGATAGCGGCAAGGTCTATGGCTATCGTAAATTAACAGATGATCTGCATGATGCTGGCGAGACCTGTTCTGAGAGCCGTGTGGTACGCTTGGCCAGTATCGCAGGCATTGCAGCACAGATCGGCTATAAACGCCGCCCTGGTCGCTATGGCGGCAAGCCTGCTGTCGTCGCCGACAACACATTGGACCGACAGTTCGAGGTTGATGCTCCAGACACAGTTTGGGTGACCGATATCACTTACATCAAGACGCACGAAGGTTGGTCATATCTGGCCGTGGTCATTGATCTGTTCTCAAGGCGCGTTGTGGGCTGGTCCATGCAATCACGCATGACCATGGACCTCGCCTTGCAGGCATTGCTGAGCGCAGTCTGGCGACGCAAGCCAAAGCACAAGGTCATGATCCATTCTGACCAAGGTTCACAGTTCACTAGCAAGGAGTGGCAATCGTTTCTCGGCAAACACAATCTGGACGCCAGCATGAGCCGACGCGGAAACTGCCATGACAAGGCCGTTGCTGAGAGCTTCTTCCAACTCCTAAAGCGGGAACGGATCAGGCGACGGACATACCTGACACGCGACGCTGCAAGGCAGGACGTGTTCGATTATATCGAGATGTTTTATAACCCAACCCGCAAGCACACCAACAACGGCATGCTGTCGCCGGTTGACTATGAAATGAAACAGAAGAAAATGAACGAGGCAGGTGTCTAGAAAACTAGGGGCGCCTCAATTGAAGCGGGAACTGGTGCGGGTGACGCAAGAGCGCACCGTCCTAAAAAGGCGGCCGTGTATGTGGCGTGAGAGTTTAATGAGGTATGCTGAAGCGTCGATGGCTCCGGCTCTTAAGCTAATGGCAGAAAAAAGATCTGCCCCCAATTATTCTAAGAAGACATTCTTCTGTCTTCCTCCGAAGTTCAAAGCGCGACGGCGTGGGGAATATCCCAGAGGTCAGACGCAGCGATTAACGGCAATTATATTTCAATTTCAATAATTTAGTTTGATATATTGGCGGAGAGGCAGCCGCCACTATTCCATAGCATTGCGTCGCATGCAAAAATATGTACCTGTGTAATTAAACGATCTCTTCGATCTCCGTCGTTTATCTGCTGCATCCTGTAACGCTCAATACCATCGGTTTTGGTAGGTATGTTGGTAGGAACACAATTGGAGACCTGATGCCAATCAAGGTGAAAGAGCTGTCTGCGGTTGACGTTAATCGGCTAAGGCACCCCGGCCACATGCAGAACGCCGTTGGCGGCGTTAGTGGGCTTCAATCGCATGTAACGCCTACTGGCGCCAAATCGTGGCTCCCACGTTGTCTGGTAGGAGCGAAACGCCGGCACGTTGGCTTGGGCGGATACCACGACGTTTCCCTTAGCCAAGCGCGTGAGCGGGCGCATGAGGCAAGTGATCTTGTTCGGCACGGCATTGACCCAGTCGAGTGCCGAAAAGCCACCACGGCTGCGCTAGTTGCATCGCAAAAGCGTGGTATGACTTCTGCGCGCGCAATGGAAAAGTACCTCGCTGGCAAGTTGGCGGAGTTTGATAACGAAAAGCATCGCAAACAGTGGCGGGCCACATTGGACAAATACGCTATTCCTGAACTCGGTGAAATGTCGGTTGACGACATCACCGTGCAGGTGGACCTGTCCAGCTGTTGTGCCGCTTCAAGTGCTCGTTTAAGCCACCTTGCGTTCGAAAACTACAGGGCTTTGCATCCCAGTGCTGAGTGCCGTCGGCGCGGATTGTAAAAGCCGTTGATGTATTCGAAGATCGCCATCTCAGCTGACCGGCGTGTCTCCCATGAATGACGCCAGATTAGTTCTGCCTTGATGGTTTTGAAGAACGTCTCAACGGCGGCATTATCGTAGCAATTGCCTTTGCCATTCATCCGCTGCCCCAGCAGTGCATGTTTACATGCATCAGAGGGGGACGCTTTGAACCCATGCTGGCGCAGGATCTTCTGGTAGTCGTGCGAACAGTATTGCGATCCACGATCCGTGTGGTGAATGCAGCCTTTGGGCGGTGCTCGGAATGCTATAGCCATCTTCAGAGCACGGATCGCCAGATCACACTTCATCCTGTTTCTGACGGCCCAACCGATGACGCGCTGAGAACGTAGATCCAGGATCACAGCCAAGTAAAGCCAACCTTAACGCGTCCAGATATAGGTAATGTCACCTGCCCATTTCTGGTTTCGGCAATCTGCTGTGAAGTTCAGATCCAGCAAGTTGGGCGCGATGTTGAACTTGTGATTACTGTCCGTCGTTGCCTTGTGTTTGCGCGTTCTAACGACAGATGAATGCGGTGTGTTGCGGCCGCTGTTTATAATGCCTTGGGCGAAACCGTGGCTGGTATCTCGGTTTCTGGGCCGACAACACGGGTAGGCCAATCTGAGGTCGAAGGCTTGGCAGAGCATGTCAAATCAGCCGCCGCTGGCCTGTCCAATGTATGGCGCGCGCGATAGGACCGCTAAGTTAGGGCGTATCCGAAATTCTGTGTATGAGGGTGAGCCCACGCGGTTTGGACGGGTCATCTCTTGAACCGTTCTGGGTATAGGATAGCGAACTGGTTGCGTGCGGCAACCCATTCTCTGACGCATCTGCC
>JBLHOS010000106.1:0-8406 GCA_047623825.1 Paracoccaceae bacterium
GGGTTTCAACTTAGCCAAATACCCCTGCGGATCAGCGCCAAATAGTTTCCAAACATTTTTTGCTGAGATCACTGGAGCATCGGTTGTCATTGTTTATCCTGTAAAAAATAGGCCCCGCCTAAATGTCTTTGACGGGGCCCTCGTGCTGATGTGTCTAGTGTGAAAGGATCAGTTAACCCAAGCTTGCCAGACGTCTTGGTTCGCGTCTAGCCATGCTTCGGCAGCCTCATCTGGCTCCATGCCGTCAATATCGACCAATCGCGCCATTTCCGCGATCTGCGGATTGGTGAACGAGATTTCGTTCAGAACTGCGAAGGCTGCCGGCCAGTTGGCTTCCATGCCATCCCAAGCTGCTTTTCTCATGTAACCGTTCGCAGGGTTGCCACAATCATACAATGCATCTGGGTTCGGGCCCAATGAAGGATCTGTGTCACAGCCAACTTCCCATGCTGGGAATTCTACGAATTCGCCGGGCCATACAGCCTCAGCAAAGTTTGGTGTCCAGTTGAAAACAACAATAGGCGTTCTGTCAGCTTCGGCAGCACCGATTGAGGCCCAAAGTGCGGCGGCAGAACCGGCATTAACCACAACGAAGTCCATGTCCAAAGCCGCAACACGTTCCTGACCGTGCTTCAACCAGTCAACGGGACCATCCAGATAGCGGCCCAACTCACCTGTTTCAGGTGTTGCGAACACAGCGGCACAATCGTTCAACGCTTCCCAGCTTGGCAGGCCTGGGCATGCGTCTTTGGTCCACATCGGGTACCACCAGTCCTCACGGGTTACCGCGTCGTGGTCACCTGCATCGACGATCCCGCCTGCTTCCATAGCCGCGCGGTAGGATGCGCCGAATGCGCCCTCCCAAACTTCCATCTCCAGTGTGACGTCGCCTAGGCGAAGTGACTCGTAAACCGCTTGGCTGTCGGTTGTGACGAACTCAACGTTGTTGCCCATGCCCTCAAAGATCTGGCCGACGACATTCGACATGACGATCTGCGAAGACCAGTTGTGGATTGGAATAATGATCGGATCGCTGCTGTCTTGGGCAAACGCTGTAAACGGGACAGCGACCAGGGCGCTAACCACCAATGCTGTTGTTGAATATTTCATAGGTATCTCCATGTTGGGTGCGGTCTATGTCGCCGCTTAAGTCGATCAGGCGTTTGGCCCATGTATTTCGGCCGGTTCGACAATGTGAATCACCGATCAAGCCTACGCGTGCATCCTTGCAGGATTTTCCTACCAATCAAGTTTTTTTCTTGCGCGGATAGATTACATAACAAAAAAAACTTGCGTATAAATTGCACATGAGGTCTGATTTGACACTACACAGGTCGGGTTTGGATGTCGGCAAACCTGTTAAAATCCACAAAATTGGCAAAAAGGGGTCTGATCCATGCGGTATTCAGGATTTAAAGTCATTCAGGAGGCTCTGACCGGGCATAAAGGTTGGAAGCCGGTGTGGCGTGATCCAGAACCGCAGGCGCATTACGACATTATCGTCATTGGTGGCGGTGGCCACGGCCTCGCAACAGCGCATTATTTGGCAAAAGTCTACGGTCAAAAGAGTATTGCTGTGATTGAGAAGGGCTGGATCGGCGGCGGTAACGTTGGCCGTAATACAACCATTATTCGCTCAAATTACCTGCTGGATGGCAATGAACCGTTTTATGAATTCTCTCTCAAGTTGTGGGAGGGTCTGGAGCAGGACCTGAATTACAACGCCATGATCAGCCAACGCGGGATCATGAACTTAATTCATTCGGACGCGCAGCGTGACGCGTTTGTTCGGCGCGGTAACGCGATGATTCTGAACGGCGCGGATGCCGAATATCTGTCGGCGGCACAGATCCGGGCAGAATATCCTTTTTTGAAATTTGATGATGTTCGGTTTCCGATCAAAGGCGGGTTGGCACAGAGGCGTGGCGGCACGGTCCGCCATGACGCAGTCGCCTGGGGGTTTGCGCGCAGTGCCGACAGCCATGGCGTTGATATCATTCAGAACTGCGAGGTCTTGGGCTTTCGGATCGAAAACGGAAAATGCCTTGGCGTTGAGACATCCAAGGGATTTATTGGCGCCTCCAAGGTTGGCTGCGCAGTCGCGGGCAATTCCGGACACTTAATGTCCAAGGCTGGAATGCGCCTACCGATCGAAAGCCATGTGTTGCAAGCCTTCGTCTCTGAAGGGTTGAAGCCGCTGTTGCCCGGCGTGATTACCTTTGGCGCCGGACATTTCTACGTCAGCCAATCTGACAAGGGTGGCTTAGTTTTTGGCGGCGATCTAGATGGCTACAACTCCTACGCACAGCGCGGTAATTTGCCTGTGGTTGAGGATGTCTGCGAAGGCGGCATGGCAATCATGCCAATGATTGGGCGCGCCCGCTTACTGCGGATGTGGGGTGGTTTGATGGACATGTCGATGGATGGCTCCCCCATTATTGACCGCACCCATATTGAGGGGCTCTATTTCAACGGTGGCTGGTGTTACGGCGGCTTTAAGGCGACGCCGGCCTCAGGGTATTGTTTTGCTCACCTACTGGCAAATGACACCCCCCATCCAACTGCAACCGCGTATCGATTTGACCGGTTTCGAACTGGTCATATGATTGACGAAAAAGGGATGGGCAATCAGCCCAATTTACACTGATGATCATAAATCACCCCCTGCTTGGTCCCCGCGACAGCGCTGAATTTGTGTATATGGGCGACGCCAGTCTGATTGATCGGCCTGATCCTGCATCACCGACCGCTGCCCAAGATTTCTATGAATACGCCTATCTTCGCGATAATCCCGCAGGCAACCACCGCGAGTTGTGGTTTCATGAGGCGGGTGATCGATCATGGTTGGTGGTGACGCGAAACACCATAACCCATCAGATTAGTTCAGTAGAATTGGCCCGCGATGTGGCCCGCGTACAAGGGCGATCGAAATGAGCCAGATTAACCGGTTATCGGGCGGACAGATCGACCGCACAACCCGGCTGAAGTTCAGCTTCGACGGAAAACAATATGAGGGGCATCCCGGTGATACCCTGGCATCTGCGTTGCTGGCAAACGGTGTTCGCTTGATGGGTCGGTCATTCAAATACCACCGTCCGCGTGGCCCACTAACCGCAGGCTCAGAGGAGCCGAACGCGCTTGTTGAGTTGCGCAGCGGCGCGCACCAAGAACCCAATACCCGTGCCACAACCGCAGAGCTGTTTGATGGGCTGACTGCTAGATCGCAAAACCGTTGGCCTTCGCTGGCCTTTGACGCCATGGCGATAAATGACCGTTTTTCGAACTTTCTGACGGCAGGGTTCTACTACAAAACCTTTATGTGGCCCGCCGCCTTCTGGGAGAAGGTTTATGAACCGATTATTCGCAAGGCTGCTGGTCTTGGGTCGTTGTCAATGCAAGAGGATCCTGATGATTACGACAAGGGGTTTCGGCACTGTGATCTGCTGATCATCGGTGCGGGTCCTGCGGGGCTAAGTGCAGCGCTGACCGCTGGGCGCAGTGGCGCAGATGTCATTTTGGCCGATGAAGATTTTGCATTTGGTGGCCGGCTGAGCTCCGAGATGCTGACGCTGGACACTGCACCTGCCCTTGAATGGGTCGCAAAAGCCGTGGCTGAGTTGTCCGTCCTGCCCAATGTCCGCCTGATGGCACGCACCACTGTAATTGGCGCGTTTGACCATGGAATTTACGGCGCGGTTGAGCGTATTAGCGACCATTTGCACACCCCCAAACCTGGCAAGCCGCGCCAGATCCTGTGGCGGATCTATACCAAGCGTACGTTGCTATGTGCCGGCGCCACTGAGCGTCCGATCGCATTCGACAATAACGACCGACCAGGGATTATGCTGGCGGGGGCGATCCGCACCTATGCCAACAGATATGCCGCCACCCCGGCGCAACGCGTCGCGATCTTTACTAACAATGATGACGGCCACAAAACTGCCACAGACCTTTTTGCCAAAGGGATCAAGATTGCTGCCGTCGTCGACACCCGCGCTGATGCACCATTCAGCCTAGATTTTGAGGTTTTGGCTGGTGCGCAAGTCATTAACAGCACAGGGCGACTTGGTCTGACATTTGCCGAGGTCCAGCTGGCTGACGGCACTATGCGGACGCTGGATTGCGGCGCTCTTGGCGTCTCGGGCGGGTGGAACCCGAATGTTCACCTGACCTGCCACCAACGGGGCCGCCCGACCTGGGACGCAAATCTTTCGGCCTTTGTTCCGGGCGATGTATTGCCTCCAGGCATGTCGGTCGCGGGTGCGGCTGCGGGGATTTTTTCGACCCACGGTGCGCTGAAATCAGGCGCACAGGGTGCAATAGACGCATTGGGCCTGACAGGTGCGCACCCTGCCCTTCCAACGGCTGAGGATGCACCTGTTACCCAAACGCCGTTTTGGTATGTTGAGGGCTGTTCACGCGCATGGTTGGACCAACAAAATGATGTGACGGTCAAGGACGTGAAGCTGGCCCATCAAGAAGGGTTCCGCTCTGTTGAGCACCTGAAACGCTATACCACGCTGGGAATGGCGACCGATCAGGGCAAGACATCAAATATGGGTGGTTTGGCCATTATGGCCGAACTTGCTGGCAAGGCAATCCCTGAGGTTGGTACGACCATCTTTCGGCCACCCTACACGCCCGTTGCCATCGGCGCGATGGCTGGGCGGATCAGGGGCATGGACTTTCATCCGATCCGCCTGACCCCGTCACATTTTTGGGCCAAAGAGCGTGGAGCCGTCTTTGTCGAGGTTGGCAATTGGTTGCGCGCGCAGTGGTTCCCGTTGCCCGGTGAAACTCATTGGCGCCAATCTGTCGATCGCGAAGTTACGGCAACTCGTGCCTCAGTTGGGATCTGCGATTGCACAACTTTGGGTAAAATTGATGTGCAAGGTACCGATGCGGCTGCCTTTCTAAACAAACTTTATTGTAACGGATTTGCCAAGCTTGCCGTGGGAAAAACCCGTTATGGCCTGATGCTGCGTGAGGACGGGATCGCGCTGGATGATGGCACGGCCGGCCGTCTTGCCGAGGATCATTTCGTCGTCACAACCACCACGGCCAACGCAGCACGTGTCTACCAACACATGGAATTCGTACGCCAATGCCTGTACCCTGACATGGACGTACAGCTGATCTCTACCACTGAGGCCTGGGCACAATATGCGATTGCAGGGCCAAATTCTCGCAAGCTGCTGCAAAAGATTGTTGATGCAGATTTTGACATCTCAAATGAGGCATTTGCGTTTATGGCATGTGGTGCAATCACCGTCTGTGGTGGGCTGCGCGCACGGCTTTTCCGGATCTCGTTTAGTGGTGAGCTGGCGTTCGAGTTGGCCGTACCTGCACGCTACGGCGACGCGATGATGCGGAAATTAATGGTTGAAGGTGCTGAATTTGACGTAACGCCCTATGGCACCGAAGCACTTGGCGTCATGCGGATTGAAAAAGGTCACGCAGCGGGCAATGAGCTGAACGGCACAACGACCGCCCTAAACCTTGGGATGGGGCGAATGGTGTCGAAAGCTAAGGACAGTATCGGCTCAGTTTTGTCGCAACGCGACGGGTTGAATGAGGCAGGTGCGTTGATGCAAGTCGGCCTGAAACCTATTGATCCAAAAGACAAAGTTACAGCAGGCGGGCATTTAATGTTTGCGGATGGACCAGTCGATGCGGTTCATGATCAAGGTTATGTCACCTCAGCCGCGTATTCGCCAACCATTGGATCAATGATCGGTTTGGGGTTTCTCAAAGATGGCGGTAGCAGGATAGGCGAAACCCTAAGACTGGTCTCACCACTGACCAAATTGACGGTCAATGTCGAAGTTGTTTCGGCCCATTTCATCGACCCAGAGGGAGCGCGCGTTCGTGCATAACCTGACAGCCATAACCGCGTTGGGCGGCAGTTCACCGCGCGTTGATACAGTTGCAAACGCAACTTTATCAGAAAATCCAAACCTGGCTTTGGCCAGCATCGCCGCACGGTTTGGGCAACAAATTGCCTGCGTAAACCATTTGTCGGCCCTTTTGGGATCAAGCGTTCCTGACCCCGGCAAGGCATGCCTAAATGATCCAGAAGCTGCATTTTGGATGGGCCCTGATCAGTGGATGATCAGCGCACCCTTTGCCAGCCATGAAGACCTGGCCACGCAATTAAAGGGGCGGTTTGGGGAAATTGCTTCAATCACTGAGCAGACCGACGCTTGGGTATGCTTCGATCTGCGAGGTGACGCGATTGAGGACGTTATGGAGTTGCTTTGCGCGCTCAATATCCGCGCGATGCAGACCGCTGATGCGACCCGCACTGTGATCCACCATTTGGGGTGCTTCGTAATCTGCCACGAGCCCGCAAACTGGGTCCGGATCCTTGGGCCTCGCGCGTCTGCCGGGTCATTGCATCATGCCATTCTGACGGCAATGACAGCGGCACTTTAGCTTGATGGCAAAGGCACATTGCCTTGGACACGAAACTGGTTGATCCGGTCGCGATGTTCTCTTGGTGAGTAGCCAAATTCCGCGCGGTAATGTGTGACCAGCGGGATCACAGATGAATAGCCGACAGCGGCCGCAATGTCAGCAATGCGGGTCTTAGAATACATTACCAATTGGCGCGCCGCCTGCATCCGCATGGCGCGAAAATAATGTGAGGGGCTTTGCCCGGTTGCCTTCTTGAACGCCCGCTCGACCTGACGGGGCGAAACACCAGTTTTCTCGGCAACTTCAGCCACTGATGCTGGGCTCTCAAGATGAGCCGCAAAAATCTCTACACATCGGGCAACCAAATCGGGCAGGTGCGCGCCGGTATCCGGCATTTGCGCAGTTGGGACGCGCTGCTGCACCCCCTCACCCCGCATCAGTGGATGCTGAAACCAGCATGCAACTTCATGTGCCACGTCAGCGCGCAACTGATCTTGGATTAGACGTAAGGCCAGATCAAACGCTGCAGCTGCCCCCGAAACGGTATACCGGTTTGCCGTGGTCACGATGACGTCGCCCATAGCTTTGACATCGGGAAATTCAGCCTTGAACGCCGCCTCATAACACCAATGGACCGACACGGGTTGTGCGTCCATTACGCCTGCGCGCACCAAAGGAAACACGCCCCCACTGACCCCACCAAGTATTACGCCGTGGCGGCCCAATGACCGCAATGCACCAGTTCCTGAACGCTCATTATTGAACCGAGCTGTCGGGCTGCTCAGCACAAACAGGACATCCAGCACCAGATCGGCTGTCAACACGCTGTCAGCTTCAAAACCAACCTGCGCACTCGACATGACGCGCCCACCATGTTCTGAAACTAAAGTCCAAGAAAACGCCTGTTCTGCCGCGATCTCATTTGCTGCGCGCAGCGGCTCAATCATCGAAGTCAGGCATGCCATTGGGAACCCTGGGAAGATCAGAAAGCCGATTTTCATTGTTTTAATTTGCGTCATCGTTAGTTTACTCAGAGGAAACATGCTGGGGCGTGCTCAACGTCCAGCTTATATCTTAAACTGCTGGAACGCACTGATCTATTGCCTAATGGATACAGCTTGGCATAGGTGATGACACTATGAATATCGAAAAGAAAATGTCTGATATGACGCCCACGTTGAACCAAGATCCGCACCGTATCCGTTCTGAAGACCGCGAAAAGGTACTTGAAGTTGCAATCGGGCGCGAGGTTCGCGCGCACCGGCGTCAAAAAGCGATCACGGTGGCAGAGTTGGCCCAGATCACCGGGCTGTCGATTGGTATGTTGTCCAAGATTGAGAATGGCAACACCTCCCCATCGCTGACCACCTTGCAGACATTGGCCAATGCGCTGTCAGTTCCATTAACTAGCTTTTTTCGCCGGTTTGAGGAACAACGCCAAGCAGTTCATACCAAGTCTGGCCAAGGCGTTGAGATGGATCGCGCAGGCACACGGGCCAATCATCAGTACAATCTTTTGGGCCATATCGGATCCAACGCTTCTGGTGTGATTGTGGAGCCTTACCTGATCACCCTGACGGTTGAGTCTGATATTTTCCCGACGTTCCAGCACGGCGGGATTGAGACGATCTACATGCTTGAGGGTGAAATTGATTACCGCCACGGCGACGCGGTTTATCCGCTGAAACCCGGTGACACTCTGTTCTTCGATGCTGATGCGCCACATGGGCCAGAAAAGCTGGTCAAACTGCCCGCACGGTATCTGTCGATCATCAGCTATCCGCAAAATAGCTAAGATCGCTGGTTTGTCTGCTGTGCAGGATAAAGTGAACTTGTGCGGACCGGCCTTAACAACTCTATCCGCGGTGGTCTCAACCGGCGGACGCAACACCTTAATCTTTAGGAAGAGATGGAGTGTTGGCCATGAAGTATCGTCGCAGGATTTACTATTCGGCTGAGCAGCGAGCCGAGATATGGGGTCGTTGGCAG
>JBLHOS010000107.1:0-8246 GCA_047623825.1 Paracoccaceae bacterium
GCAAAAGTCACGCCCTATAAACCCACCAGACGTTACAAACTGATCCGATCCGCCCCTCAAGCCACAAGGGCGAGATTCTGCGCAGCGTCAACATGTGGGGTAACCGGACTAAAAGGGATAAGCCTTTTACGGCGATAAGACAGAAATTCCCGACCATATTTTGTTCTAAGCCCTCGCCAATGACCCGGACCAATACCGGACCATTTGATTAAAATGCGCGCTACCCCCTTCCTTATTCCCTAAATATCCTGATCGAAGGCTCCACCATTGTCATAGCGCACCGTCTGGTAATTGCGCGTCACCACACCCACCGCTAGCCTACCCCAAATCACGCAAAAAAAGGACCACCTCATGCAGACTGTGATCGGCGTTATCGGCGGCTCTGGCGTTTATGAGATTGAGGGGCTGCAAGATGCCACCTGGACCCAGATCGATAGCCCCTTTGGCGCGCCCTCAGATGCGGTTCTGATCGGCCATCTTGATGGGGTCAAAATGGTCTTTCTGCCGCGCCACGGACGGGGCCACGTCCACACGCCCAGTACCGTTCCATACCGCGCAAATATCGATGTTTTGAAACGTGCAGGCGTTACCGACGTAATTGCGGTCTCAGCCTGCGGATCGTTCCGCGATGAGATGGCTCCGGGCGATTTTGTCATTATAGATCAATTTATTGATCGGACATTCGCGCGCGAAAAATCTTTCTTTGGGCCAGGGTGCGTTGGCCATGTCAGCGTCGCCCATCCGACCTGCCCTCGCTTGGGGGACGCCTGCGAAACCGCCGCCCGCGACGCGGGTGTCACTGTACACAAAGGCGGGACTTACCTCGCGATGGAAGGCCCGCAGTTCTCAACCCTCGCCGAAAGCAAACTCTACCGTGAGGTTTGGGGCTGCGACGTCATCGGCATGACCAATATGCCAGAGGCAAAATTGGCCCGTGAGGCTGAGCTTTGTTACGCCTCAGTTGCCATGATCACCGATTATGACAGTTGGCATCCTGACCACGGTGAGGTTGACGTAACCTCAATCATCAAGACCTTGATGGGCAACTCACAAAAGGCCAAGTCACTTGTGGCCCGCCTGCCCGCTCTTCTAGGGCCTAAGCGCGCACTGTGTCCGCATGGTTGTGACCGCGCACTGGAATATGCCATTCTGACCGCCCCTGACCGACGCGACCCCGCACTTGTGGCAATGCTGGACGCGGTCGCAGGCCGAGTTCTGTCCGCCTGATCCTATCGCAGGTCTGCTATGTCTTTTAAACTTTGGCTTACATCTGTAGTGGCCTGGATTGTCTTGTTGATCATCCCGGGGGACCGTCTTTCTGGTTCTGTCTGACCCGATAAGTCAGGGCCAGCGCGTCTCTGTGGCCTCCACTGCCAGAATTGCTGCGGATGATCTTCTGACCAAGTCCGCATCGCTTTTGGGGTTAGGTGCGCTCGTGCTGGCCTCGTCCACGCTTTTTGTCGCGCTGAAATGGATCGGGGCACTCTATCTGATCTGGTTGGGGATCAAACTCACCGGGCCAGTAGGCACATCAGGCCCATTAGAACTACCTGAAACAGGGCCCGCCTCACTCGGCAAGGTCTTTGGCCACACTGCGGCCATCACCGCGCTGAACCCAAAATCGATTGCGTTCTTTATCGCTTTTGTGCCGCAGACCTGTTGCGTGCGCGCCTGACCCGTCCGACCGACATTGCATGGCTAACCCGCATCGGCGGGGTCACGCTGGTTAGGAAAGGGGTTTTGACCGCATCCCTGCGCCACGGCAGCAGCGAGCGCGCCTGTGGTGCAACACTCCGTTAACCATTTGTGTTCAAGTGCTTGATCCGCCCAGCCTGACGGGACATGCGTACCGCTATGTGGATCCGCACACTTTTATTGCTGGTTGTAACCAGTCAGGCTCAGGCTCAGGAATTTATCGAGGTTCCAGGCCCGGTCGATGACGCCACCTTTTACCGGATCGTGGCGTGCGCCGCTCAGCCAGGACTGGCCTGCAGAAAGCCTGAAATTCGTTGGCCACAGGGCCTGCGCACCGCCCTTCGTGTTGGCATCGCACAGATCGACGTCGGGTTTGCCTCTTACCGTTTGGATCTGGTTGATCAGGCACTGGATGCCGCAATCCTTGAGATCAACACCCTTGGGGTCGATCTTGGACTAGAGCGGGTGTTTGAGCCGCCATTTGACATCCCTATCTATTTGACGGACGCGCCCCAAGGCGGTGTGGTTCGTGGCACCGGCGTGCCAGAGCTGGACGGCGTGCAAATCGCTATTGGCCGGGTCGCGATCCGGTCACGCGCGGGCACGATCCAATCTGCCGCCATCGCGATAAGTCAGGATATTCGCCGACGCGAAGTTGCCAGTATCGTACTGGAGGAACTGGTTCAGGCGATGGGCCTGCCCACCGATATCAGGTCCCCAGCTTACCGCGATTCGATCTTTTCCGAGGAGGGCAATTCGGTTGTGTGGCTGCGCGGCCAGGACGCCGAGGCGCTACGGCGGCATTATCCATCCCAATAGCCCTCGCAGGGGCTATTCAGATGATGTGGAGCTTCTATGCTGAACGCCGCATCTCTTCATTCAAAGGCGCGCCATGCTCGATAATAGATCCATTCAGGACTACATCCGTACGATCCCTGATTTCCCGCAAAAAGGCATCATGTTTCGCGACGTCACGACCTTGTTTCTTGATGCACGCGGCTTTCGTCTGGCGATCGATCAGTTGCTAGCGCCCTTTGTAGGCCAACAGATCGACAAAGTCGCAGGGCTAGAGGCACGTGGCTTTATTTTGGGTGGAGCCATTGCCCATCAACTCTCGGTCGGGTTTGTGCCGATCCGAAAAGCCGGAAAATTACCCGGCAAGACCATCGCGCAGGATTATGTTCTGGAATATGGTCACGCCACCGTTGAGATCCACGACGATTGCCTGATGCCCGGTGAACGGATCTTGCTGGTCGATGACCTGTTGGCCACCGGCGGCACCGCCGAGGCTGGGATCAAATTGATCGAAAAACTGGGTGCGCTGGTGATGGGGACTGCGTTTATCGTCGACCTGCCGGATCTGGGTGGCCGAACGCGGTTAGAAGATATGGGTATGTCGGTTCATGCACTCTGCATGTTTGAAGGTGACTAACTAAATGTCCAGCTTAGGCGACTGTCACCCAGAGGCGCTGAGGCTCTGTCCAGATCTGATGCGCGGTAAAGGCGCGCGGCGGTCGTAGCCGCCCATCACAGACAACCGAGAATAATCCCATTAGCCGCAAGACCCAGGCACGCACATCAGGCGCACTGATCAAGACATCCTCAAGCGCAGGAATTCTGTATGCCCACGCCTGACGGATCAAACGGTACGCCAATTACGAGCGGGCCTGACAGCAAATCGCAGTCTGGATCAGCAACCCGGCGCCTATTTTAGCGGCCCGCTCGGTCCAGCCCTGCGGCAGTCGCAGTAATTCAGTCACGCCCCCCAAAACTTTACCAAGCAGCCCCACCCCGCCTGCAGTCTGGTCAAACCGGCAATGCCCCAGCAGGCATGGTTGATGAAACGACTGGGCAGCGTCCATAGCATCCAGCAGCACCACCACACCCATGGACCCATAATACAGCGCCCAATCTTCGACGGCGCCCAACAGACGGCGCATGCTCAGCGGATCATCTGACATGGCACCAGTCTATGTGCTTTGGATTGCCAGAAACGAATGGGCATCCAAGATTGGTCGCCAGATCGCACGCCCCAGCATAAAGGCCAAAATCCATAGGGACTGACGTGCAGCATCCGCATCTGGAGTCCTTCGGCGAACCGATCAGCCAGCCAAGCACGGTCGAAAATTACGTCTGGCCAGTCCAGCGCCAGATCTTGCGGAAATCATCCCGAATGATCCAAATTAGGCGGTGAAATTGTGATCAAATCTGATGGGTGACGACGCATTCAGGTCTCCTTGAACCCGAGGTCCAGACACCGTTCAATTTACCCTAAAAAACGCCCGTCCGATTTGATCTGACGCAATTTGCAATCAATTCTTTTATTTACCAAGTTTTCATCATTGCCAGCCCATAAAGAGCGGCTGCCAATTGGCGGTCTTATGTTGCTTGCATGTACCAAAAGACGCGCCTCGCCCTCCCCAAGGGCGGGGCGCGCATCATTTTTGGCGAAGCACCGCGCCGGGGTTCATGATACCTGCGGGATCCAGTGCAGTCTTGATCGCGCGCATCGCGGCCAGCTTACCGGGATCGCCGTAGCGCTCCAGATCATCAACTTTCAGCCGCCCGATCCCATGCTCTGCTGAGATTGAGCCGCCGATTTCGTGCACCAAATCATGCACGCAGCGCTTTATTGCACCGCGAGACGCCTCATGATCTGCACGCGTCTGGCCGGCGGGCGGAAAGACGTTGTAGTGCAGGTTGCCGTCCCCAAGATGGCCAAAGCAGTTGATCCGGTAGTTGCCGATCTTGGCCAACTCACTGGGCGCACGCGCAATAAAATTTGGGATTAACGCCACGGGAACTGAGATATCGTGGCTGGAAATTGACCCGATCCGGCGGTTCGCCTCGGGGATATTCTCGCGAAGCGCCCAAAATTCTTGCCGCTGCCCGTCAGATTGCGCGATCACGCCGTCGGAAACCAAGCCCCGCTCCGCCGCCTCAACAAACAGCGCCTCAAGTGCGGCCTGCGGGTCACGGCCCCCCGACAGACCCAAATCAATCAGGCACATCCATTCTGGGCGCACAGCAAAGGGTTGGCGTAACTCCGGTCCGACCTCATCCAAAAACATCAGCCCCATTTGGCCAATGATCTCAAACGCGCTAACGCCTTCGCCAATCAGATCCTGCGCCAGATGCAATAGCGCCAATGCTGACTGTGGATCAGGTACAACCATAAAGGCTGCCCCGCGCGCACTTGGTCGAGGAAACAGGCGCAGCGTGGCCGCCGTGATGATGCCCAAGCTGCCTTCGGCCCCGATCAACAGATGACGCAAATCATAACCTGTGTTGTTTTTGCGCAAGGGCGCTAGGCCATGAAAAATCTCCCCGCTTGGCAACACGGCCTCAATCCCCAGACAAAGGTCGCGCGCATTGCCGTAGCGCAGCACATTGACCCCACCGGCATTTGTCGACAGCAGACCGCCAATCCGAGCTGACCCTTCTGACGCAAGCGACAGCGGGAACAGCTTGCCAACGCCCTCAGCCGCCTCTTGCACCGTCTTTAGGATTACGCCCGCTTCAACGGTCATGCTAGCGCCCACAGCATCAACTGCCCGGATCCGCGTCATTCGGTCCAGCGCCAAGATCACCGGCACCACATCGGCTGACGCAATCTGCCCACCGACCAGTCCGGTGCCACCGCTATAGGGTACAATCGGCGTACCACTAGCTGCGCATTCACGAACAATCGTAGCGACGTCCTGCGTAGTATCAGGGGCGACCAACAGACCGTCACTGCCCGCATAGCGGCCGCGCGGTTCCTCAAGGTATTTGTGTTCCAGCACGCGAAAGGCTGCAGCTGGCAGCACCGCACGCAGCCGTGCCTCAATCTGTGTTAGGGCTGATGTCATTGCAGTAGGTCCCTATTTTCCCTCGCGTATCAGTCTTAGCCGACGTCGGTTCGCCCACGGCGATCCCCACGCAAGTTGGCGTACAGCACATGGTTGCGCCAGCGCCCGTTGATCTGCAAATAGCTTTGCGCGACCCCTTCATATTTAAAACCGGATTTCTCTAACACGCCGCGCGAAGCGACATTTTCGGGAAGGCAAGCCGCCTCAACCCGACTTAGATCAAGGCTACGAAACGCATAATGCACAACCGACATGATGGCCTCTTGCATATAGCCTTGCCGGGTATGGGCCGATCCGATCCAGTAGCCCAAAGTGCCCGCCTGGCTGGGACCGCGCCGGATATTATCTAGCGTGATCGCGCCCAGCAGCGACTCGTCTGATCTGCGGATCAAAAATAGTGGCATCGCCGAGCCAATGCCAAAAGCACGGTTCGCCCAATACACTCGGTTGGTAAAGCTTTTTCGCGTCAGATGATCGGGGGCCCATGTCGGCTCCCACGGGTGCAGAAATTCAGCCGAATTCTGGCGCAACGCTGCCCATGACCGAAAATCAGAATGTGTCGGAAGACGCAAATACATGCGCTCAGTTTCAATTCGGACTTTCCGCTTACGGTTGAGCATTAGGCAGCAAGACGCTCCGTTAATTCATCTAGCGACGGACCAGCCTCAACCGGGCCATATAGCGCCATTGCGGCCTGTCGAGAGGAAACCATCGCCTCAGCATGTGCGCGAACTCCCGCGACATCGACCTCATTGATCCGTTCTATGGTTTCCTCCAAGGCTGGCACCCGGTTCCAGATTCCCACGACGCGCGCCAGACGCTCAGCGCGCGATGACGGACTTTCTAGCCCCATCAGCATGCCTGCCTTCATCTGTGCACGGGCGCGGTCAACTTCGGCCTGACTGATATCTCCGGCTGAGCGTTTGATCTCATCCATCGTAATCCGCGCCAAATCGCCGAGATCATCGGCACCAGTGCCCGCATAAACCGTCAGCATTCCAGTATCGTCATAGCTGCCGACTTGCGCAAATATCGAATAGCACAAACCGCGTCTCTCACGGATCTCTTGGAACAGTCGCGAAGACATGCCTCCGCCCAAGGCTATCGAGTAGACCTGAGCCGTATAGATATCGTCAGATCGGTAGGCTGGAGCCTCAAGCGCTAAGGTGAAATGCGCCTGCTCAAGCATCTTGAATTCACGCTTTTCGCCCCCGAAAAACTTGGCTTGGTCCGGGCTTTTCTGCGTGCTAGCTGGCAGATGCCCGAACGCAGCCTCAGCAAGACGGACAATCTCATCGTGATCGACAGCACCGGCCGCCGATAAGATCAACTGACCAGCACCATAATGCTCTGCCACGAATCCAGTCAGATCTGCGTGATCAAAAGCACGAACACGTTCGGCCGGGCCCAAGATCGTGCGGCCAAGGGCCTGATCGGGATAGGCAACCTCTTGCAACCAATCGAAAATAATATCGTCAGGCGTATCCATAGCCTGACCGATTTCTTGCAAGATCACGCCGCGCTCAACCTCAATCTCACGCGGATCAAAGCTGGGATTAAGCAAAATATCAGCAATCAGGTCCAGCGCCAGCGGCACGTCATTTTGCAAAACGCGGGCGTAATAGGCGGTCACCTCACGTGAGGTGTAGGCGTTGATATAACCGCCCACATCTTCGATTTCTTCGGCAATTTGCAGGGCCGTGCGTCGGGCCGTACCCTTGAACGCCATATGCTCCAGAAAATGCGCGATTCCGTTTTGTTCCAGCCGCTCATGCCGCCCCCCGGCATTGACCCAAACGCCTAAGGCAGCTGATTGTAGCCCCGGCATATGTTCGGTGACAATTCGCAGCCCATTGGGCAGGGTGTGAAGCTGTACAGTCAAGCGGCAAGGCCCTTTCGGATAAATGTTTCAAGCGCGGTAAGGTCGTTTGCCACGCGGGTCAAACGCTCTGGGCGTTCAAAGAGGTCGGACATACGCCCGGGCAGCGGCGGACGCAAGCCCGTGGCGGCCTCAACCGCATCCGGGAATTTGGCAGGATGAGCCGTCGCCAGCGTGATCATCGGGGTCGTTCCCAGATGATCTTGCGCAACCTGCACACCAATTGCAGAATGCGGGCACAACAGCTCCCCCATTCCAAGACGCGCGCGCGCGATCATCGCTGAGGTTTCAGCCTCAGACACTCTGCCGCTGGCAAAAAGCTCCTGTAACTGATCAAGCGCACCTTGGCTGATCTGAAAACCGCCAGTGTCCTTCAATTCATCCATCAACTGTGCAACGGCCGCGCCCTCACGGTTATAGACGTCAAAAAGGGCGCGCTCAAAGTTAGAGCTGACCTGAATATCCATAGACGGGCTGATCGACGGGACCACACCGTCGGTTACATACCCACCTGAGCGCAGGGCGCGGTGCAAGATATCGTTCTGGTTCGTCGCCACGACCAGTTTCTCAATCGGCAGGCCCATCCGGCGCGCAATATAGCCGGCAAAGATGTCGCCGAAATTGCCGGTGGGCACCGTAAAGCTGACCGCGCGATGTGGTGCGCCAAGCGAAACAGCGGCAGTAAAATAATAAACCACCTGCGCCAGGACCCGGCCCCAGTTGATCGAATTTACACCAGCCAAACGCACCTCGTCACGAAAGGTGAAATCGTTGAACATGTCCTTCAGGCGGGCCTGACAATCGTCAAAATCCCCCTCAAC
>JBLHOS010000108.1:0-7672 GCA_047623825.1 Paracoccaceae bacterium
ACCCATCGGGGGAATTTCACCCATCGCGTACAGATCTTTTACGGGCGTGTCAGATTGCACAGTTGGGGAATGAGTGTCCAAAGCCATACGACCTCCTTATGCGTCAAATGCCGCAGCGCGGAATTAGTTCCGAGCGGCTGCAGCATTTGTAAAATCTTCGGCGAAATTTTGCAACCCAAAATAGAACTATTTTGTAATTTTATGTCTTTGTGATTTTGACTTGATCGGGTCTGGGATGAGGTTTCCGAACAAATGATCAACAGAGCAGGCGTAAAACGCGACCAGTTTTTCGCCTTCCTCAGTAATTTCTATGCGGCCCTCGCGCTCGCTCAACATGTGGCGTTCAGACAGACCACGAAGGCCCACTTCGATCGTGTAATCCACGTCACCGCGAGGCACATGAACTGGCGCACCCTGCTCTTGCGCCTGTGCGATCATGCTAACGACAGCTGCGCGCAAAGTGTCGCGGTCGCGGATCCCCTGCCACAGCGCATGTGCCACTAGCGGTAATGGCACAACAGGCATCACATCGCGAATACGACCCATCAACATGTTGCCCAAATCCTGGGATGCATCTTGATGCGGTGTCTCAAGGAACGAGGTCAGACTGAGAGGGATGCCAAAGCTTACAGCTGCATACCCGTAGCGGTGGAACTGACCTGTAATGCGATGCCATAGTTGACGCCACAGATAACGCCAGATCGGGCGTAATGAGAACCGAAACCGCCGGGTCCCATTCACATGCGCCTTGACCAAAACCCGGTCCTCCATGACCCGGTCGTAGTTAAGTGCGACGGGCACAAAGACAACGTCGCGTGACGTACCGGGCCGGTAGCCATCTAGGATATAGCTAAAAAGCCCCAGCTTGGCGGGCCCCACTCTGCCGGTCTGACTTAACCCGCCTTCGGGAAAGATGGCTTGGGTCAGTCCGTTATCAGTTGCTATCTGGACATAGCGCGCCAGAACCTTGCGATAGAGCGGGTTATTATGCCGTCTACGAATGAAATATCCACCCAAGGCGCGCACCAATTGCTGTAAAGGCCAGACGCGGGCCCATTCGCCAACCGCATAAGCCAACGCGCTACGTTCAGCGACCAACCATGTCACCAGAACATAATCCATATTGCTGCGATGGTTCATCACAAACACGACTGTCGCCTCTGGATCAATGGCGGCCAAGGCATCTTCGTTCAAATGGCCAAGGCGCACCCGATAGAGTGATTGCCCCAAGAACCGTGCGACCCGAATGGCGAAGCCAAAATATGCAAAGGCCGAAAAGCTGGGCACGATCTCACGCGCATAACGCTCCGCTTTTTGGGCGGCGACGTCCTCTCGGATGCCCGCGGTGCGCGCATGGTCAACGATGGCCTGCGCAACTTCGGGGTCATACACAAGGCGCAAGACCGTGTCGCGTCGGCGGGCCAGCTTGAATGGCTGGATTGGATGGGTCAGAGAAAGGTTCAAACGCTCAACCGCGCGCTCCAAACGCCGACGCAGATACCACCGCACCGAGGGCATCAAAATCTTGTCGAGGGCGGCAACGGCTGCGAATGCCATCATCAAGATCAACACCCAGATTGGCAGTTCTACTGTCGTCATCATCAATGGACCGTGACAGGAAAAATTGCAGGGCACAATCACATAGCACGTATCAGTTCTGCTGCAATGCAGCGAATTGACATCGACATATTATTTCCAATATATCAGTCATAATGGAATATAATTACCGGCAGAGATTCAGGAGCACCGAGCATGACAGATATTGTCAAAGATAGCCCATGGTTGATCCGCACATACGCCGGGCACTCAACCGCAGCGGCCTCCAACGCGCTCTATCGCAGTAATATGGCCAAAGGTCAGACGGGCCTGTCAGTCGCATTCGATCTGCCAACACAGACCGGCTATGACAGTGATCATATCTTGGCACGCGGCGAGGTCGGCAAGGTCGGTGTACCAGTTGGCCATTTGGGCGATATGCGGGCGTTGTTCAAAGATATCCCACTGCAGCAGATGAATACATCGATGACGATCAATGCCACCGCCCCGTGGCTGTTGGCCCTTTATATCGCGGTTGCCGAAGAACAAGGTGCGGACATCACCGCCCTGCAAGGTACAGTGCAAAACGACATCATCAAAGAATATTTGAGCCGCGGGACCTATATTCTGCCACCCAAACAGTCCCTTAAGATGATCACCGATGTTGCGACCTATTGCTATACGCATGTCCCAAAATGGAACCCAATGAACGTGTGTTCCTATCATCTGCAAGAAGCTGGTGCCACGCCCGAACAGGAACTGGCCTTTGCATTGGCCACAGCAACAGCCGTATTGGATGACCTAAAGACCTGCGTTCCCGAGGATGATTTTCCGCGCCTTGTGGGCCGAATTTCATTCTTTGTGAATGCCGGCATCCGATTTGTCAGTGAGATGTGCAAAATGCGCGCCTTTGTAGAGCTTTGGGATGAGATTTGCCGCGATCGCTACGGTGTCGAGGATCCGAAATATCGGCGATTTCGCTATGGTGTGCAGGTCAATTCGCTTGGCCTGACGGAACAGCAGCCAGAAAACAATGTTTATCGGATCCTTATTGAGATGCTGGCCGTGACCCTCAGCAAAAATGCTCGCGCCCGCGCAGTCCAATTGCCCGCATGGAATGAGGCGCTCGGCCTACCACGTCCGTGGGATCAGCAATGGTCTATGCGGATGCAGCAGATCATGGCATTTGAGACCGATCTTCTGGAGTTCGGCGATCTATTCGACGGCAATCCAATTGTGGCGGCAAAGGTTGAAGTTCTGAAAGACAGCGCCCGGTCTGAATTGGCGAACCTAGACAGTATGGGCGGGGCAATTGCGGCAATTGATTACATGAAAGGTCGATTGGTCGAAGCAAACGCTGACCGGCTAAACCGGATTGAAACAGGTGCGACTACCGTGATTGGCGTCAACAGGTTTACCGAAGGTGAACCATCGCCATTGGTGGACGCCAACGGTGGTATCATGACGGTTGATCCGGCTGTTGAAGCCGAGCAGATTGAGCGGCTAAATGCGTGGCGCGCATTCCGCGATGTAGGTGCAGTTAAACACGCCCTTGCCGAACTGCGCCAAGCGGCCAAAACTGGCAGTAACATCATGGAACCGTCAATCCACGCAGCCAAAGTCGGCGTCACGACCGGCGAATGGTCCGATCTCATGCGCGACGTACACGGTGAGTACCGCGGCCCAACTGGGGTCAGCCGCGCAATGTCCAACAAGACCGAAGGCTTGGACGATATCCGCCGCGAAGTGGACCTTGTGTCAGACAAATTGGGCCGGCGTCTGAAATTCTTGGTTGGAAAGCCGGGTCTAGATGGACATTCAAACGGGGCTGAGCAAATCGCCTTTCGTGCGCGAGATTGCGGAATGGACATCGCTTACGAAGGTATCAGACTCACTCCAGCCGAAATCGTCGCTGCAGCGCATGTCGAAAACGCACATGTAATTGGGCTTTCAATTCTTTCAGGAAGCCATATTCTACTTATTAGGGACGTAATGAACCTTTTAAGGCATGAAGGTTTGAGTCACATTCCGGTTATGGTGGGTGGAATTATTCCTGATGAGGATGCAATTCAACTACAGTCTTTTGGTGTGGCCCGAGTCTATACGCCTAAGGATTTTGAACTGAATAAGATCATGTCGGACATAGTCACACTAGCAGATCCAACTAAAGCTAAGGCCCACTAAAGCTGGGCTAACATTACCTTTATACAGGCCAAATATTGACTCGCTCTAGTTACAGCTAAAATAGTATTTGTGTTGTTATGTAAGAGTGGCTAGTGGGTAATGATCAACAAGAGAGATGGTAAAAACAATGACAATAGACCTCGAGAACCTTTCAAAAGATCAACTACTTGAGCTTCGGAAATCAGTGGACGCCGCGATTTCCGATTTTGACAAGCGCAAGAAAAAAGAAGCCCTGATTGCTGCACAAAAAGTAGCAAAAGAGTATGGCTTTTCGCTTGATGAAATCATGGGTGCGAAATCAAGTGGGCCAAAATCTGCCCCAAAATACGCAAACCCTGAGGATCCAAGTCAGACATGGACAGGACGCGGACGTCAACCAACATGGTTGAAGAACGCAATGGCAAGTGGCAAGAACATGGATGACCTCGCAATCTAACAAGGACATCCAATGACTGTTCATATCGGCGCCCAACCGGGTGATATTTCGGATACTGTCCTGTTGCCCGGCGATCCGCTCAGGGCCAAGTGGGCCGCCGAAACGTTTTTGGACAGTCCAGTTTGCGTAAACGACGTTCGCGGCATGCTGGGATTTACCGGTACTTGGCGCGGCAATCGTGTGACAATTCACGGATCTGGGATGGGAATGCCATCCCTATCGATCTACGTAAATGAGCTGATCAAAGATTATGGCGTGCAAACCTTAATCCGGATTGGCTCAACCGGCGCGATGCAGCCACATATCAATGTGCGGGACGTCATCCTCGCGATGACGTCCTCGACACTTTCCACCCCCTCCAGCGGCATTTTCAAAGAGCTTAATTACGCCCCCTGCGCTGATTGGGGCCTGCTTCAGGCTGCCTATAAGGCGGCGTTGGGCAAATCCAGCGCTGTACACGTGGGCGGCATTTATTCGTCAGATGTCTTTTACGACGAGCGGCCAGACCTGAATGAGCAAATGACCCGACACGGGATCTTGGCCGTTGAGATGGAAGCCGCCGAACTCTATATTCTGGCGGCCCGCTATCAGCGGCGCGCACTAGCGGTTTTGACCGTATCAGACCACTTGATTACGGGTGAGGCGCTTGCCTCCGAAGATCGTCAATCCAGCTTTGGCGATATGGTTGAGATCGCCCTAGAGGCTGCATTCCCATGACGCGTTTGACACAAAAACGGCAGCTTGCAGGCCATGATGTCGGCGCAATCGGGCTTGGCTGCATGAGCTTTGGTGGCATGTACGGTGCCACGAATGAGGCAGACAGCATCAATTGCCTGACCAAAGCCGTGGAGTTTGGCATCGACCATCTGGATGTCGCTGAGGTTTACGGTGGGGGGCTGTGCGAAAGCGTCATAGGCAAATTTCTGCGCCAAACCAATGCAGACGTAAAGATCGCGACGAAGGCCGGGATTTATTCAACACCTACCCGCAGTTTCAAAAACGACGAGGCAAGTTTACGCGCGTCACTTGAGGGGTCCCTCAGACGGCTGGGGCGCGACCATGTCGAGCTGTTCTACATTCATCGGCGCGAGCAAACCCGCCCGATCGAAGAGGTCATGCTGACCCTTTCAAAATTCATTGACGAGGGATTGATTGGTGCGATCGGACTGTCCGAAATTGCCCCCTCAACGTTGCGCCGGGCCTGTGCTGTGCACGCGGTGGCCGCTGTCCAATCTGAATATTCACTTTGGACCCGTTTGCCGGAACTTGGCATGATACAGGCATGCGCCGAATTGGGCGTGACCTTTGTTGCATTCTCACCCGTGGGCCGAGGGATTTTTGCGGACACCTTCCCAAACCCCACGACATTTTCAGACACCGACTTTCGCAAACAAAACCCTCGGTTTATTGAACCGAATTATAGTGCCAACACAGCTGTAATTGCACAATTTCAGCAGTTCTGCAGGGCACGCGGCTGGTCGACGGCAGCGACGGCAAACGCGTGGGCGCTGGCCCAAGGCGATCACATCCTGCCGATCCCTGGTACCCGCACGGCCCAAAATCTGGCTGATTGCGCCCAGGCCGATCAAATCATCTTCACAGATGCAGATCTGGCTGAGATTGAGCGGCTGTTGCCCGTAGGCTTTGCCCATGGCAACCGATATGCCGAGGCACAGCTCGTGGGCGTTGAGCAATATTGCTGAGCCGCGAGATTTTCTAATTTTTTAACCCAATTCCGACGACACTTGTCGAAAAACTACTAGCCTATGGTCAAAGCCGTGTGCTCATGTACCTCCAAACAGCACACGTTGGTCCTATGCGACTTCTGATTTCATTCGCTGCCCTATTCGTATCCGCCCTTTTGCTGCAGCTAAGTTCTGGCGGTGTCGGCCCGTTGGATGTTTTGTCCGGCACCGCTCTTGGGTTCAGCTCAGCCGAGATCGGTTTATTGGGTTCCGCCCATTTTCTTGGCTTTATTATTGGCTGTTGGTGGGCGCCCCGCCTGATGGGGTCGGTCGGGCATTCCCGCGCGTTCGCCGTCTTCACCGCCATGAGTGCAATCGGCCTTTTGGCCCATATGCTGATCATTGATCCGATTGCTTGGGCTTTGATGCGGATCGCAACGGGCATGTGCATCGCAGGCTGCTATACCGTGATCGAGGCCTGGTTGCAGGCCAAGGTCACCAATGCAACGCGGGGCCGTGCGATGGGCGTATACCGCATGGTCGACACTGGCGGATCGTTTGCCGCACAGCTGCTGATCGGGGTTTTAGCTCCGGCCTCATACGTCTCGTATAACTTGCTGGCGATCTTTTGCTGCATGGCACTGCTGCCGTTGATGTTGACCCGATCAACGCAACCAGAGACCCCGAGCGCGCCCCGACTACGGCCCCAATTGGCATGGTCGATCTCACCGTTGGCCTGCATGGGGGTGCTGGTCGCGGGCCTGACATCAGCCGCCTTTCGGATGATCGGACCGCTTTACGGCCTAGAGGTCGGATTGCTGCCCGAACAGATCGCATTCTTTCTTGGCGCATTCGTTTTGGGTGGGGCGGCCGCACAGCTGCCTGCCGGCTGGTTGGCCGACAGGTTTGACCGCCGGTGGGTGTTGATCGCATTCTCGGGCGGTGCCTTCTTGGCCTGCGGGGTGACGGTCAGCCTCTCGACCAGTGGGACCAGCGCCGTGATGGCCGCCGCCTTCATATTCGGCGCACTAACCTTTCCGATCTATTCGGTTTCGGCGGCTTATGCGCATGACCGTGCAGACGATACGCAGCGGGTAGAACTTTCAGCAGCATTGATGTTCTTTTTTGCTATCGGTGCGATTGTAGCACCCGTTGTGTCCTCTGGCCTGTTAGAGTTTTTTGGCCCACCTGCGCTGTTTGCATTTATCGCGGCGGGTCATCTTTGGCTGGTCGCATTTGGTGTTTGGCGGATGAGCAGACGGGCCAGCACGATCCAACGCGGCGCGTATGTTTGGATCCCGCGGACATCATTTCAAGTCGGCAAGATTTTCCGTCGGGGGCGCGAAGACACTCGTTGACGTCGCCCGTTGACATCGCCCGTTAACGGCACTGTGACGTGACGGACATCAAAATTTCTTTATCATGACCTGACCCAATCCGGAGCCTGCGTTACGCGATTGCTAACCGTTTTCTGCTTTTCATTGCGACGGCTGGCGCGGCTGAGCCGGTTCGATATCTATTGGATGTCGAACGTTCATCGGTCGGTTTCAACTTTTCGTTTGGCGACAGTCTTGGGGAGGGCAGCATGCCTGTCGTGGCCGCCACGTTGCGAATTGATCTCGATGCGGTCTCACGCTCCCAACTTAACGTGACTGTCGATGTGACTGGCGCCCGAACAAGGTTCTTTCTGGCGACCGAAGCGTTGCAAAGCGCCACGGTTCTAGACACGGCAACCCACCCAACCGTCAGATTTGTCTCATGGCGCATCCAGCCCATGGGCGATGGTGCACAGATCGAGGGGGACTTGACTGTGCGCGGCGTGACGCGGTCC
>JBLHOS010000109.1:0-7461 GCA_047623825.1 Paracoccaceae bacterium
ATGTCTTGGTCAAATTGTAATGGTCGTATTTGGACTTGCGAGGAGGGACGCATCATTGCCAGATGCACCATATGGCACGCCCCTTTGAACCAGAGCATTTGTTGCAAAAACCCCTGATGGCGATCCTTGCTACACGGTGTCCACATGGCCCCCGCACAGCACCGGTCTGGTTTTTGTGGCAGGACGGGGCCCTTTGGATGTTGGGCGATGTTGGTGGTAGTTCGGTTCAGCGAATTGAGGATGATCCATCTGTGTCAGTTGAAATCACGGAATTTGATCCCGCGCGCGGGATCTTGCTGCATTTGGGTCTGCGCGGCACGGCAGAGGTGCAACTGATGCAGCCTAACCTTTTTCGCCAACTGCTAACAAAATATCTGGGGCCGGCTGAGGACCGCTGGAACCCTTGGTTTATCGCCCAGATCGCGCGAATTGATGACCCGGATGGGCGGTTGATCCGGTTGCGGCCTGACAGCGTTTTCACGAACAACGGTTCATTTTTCTTGACCGGCCCTGAGTTGGCTTGGCCATGACATTGGCCGATCAAAAGGCGCAACTGCGCAAATTGGCGTATGCGGCGCGCAAAACGGCCCACGGCTTGGCGTCGGATCAAGAGGCTAATCGCAGGTTGCTGGACGAATTGGGGCCGCTGCGCGGGGTCGTCATCTCTGGATATATGCCCATTCGAACAGAGGTCAGCCCGCTGGTGGCAATGACGGCGCTGGCCAAAAGTAATCGCGTTGCTGTGCCGGTGATCGCACGCGCCGGCCTGCCGCTGATCTTTCACGAATGGACGCCAGAGATAGTGATGATCGACGGCCCATTTGGTGCGCGTGTCCCCCAAACGGCTGTAACTGTCATCCCGGACGTCTTGATCGTGCCGTTGGTGGGATTTGATGCGAACATCAACAGATTAGGCTATGGCGGCGGGTTTTATGATCGTACCTTGGAACAGCTGCGCGCTCTAAAAACAATCCGGGCGATCGGCTTTGCCTACAGCGCGCAACAACTGGACCTGCTGCCGTTAGAGGTGACCGATCAGCCCTTGGATGCGATTGTCACTGAATGTGGCGTGATTAGACCCTAATTGTGCACTTGCTCGCTTCGCATCCAAAGCCTAAGCCAGTTGAATGAGATGTCTTTTCCTTGGCGATGTGATGGGCCGCGCGGGACGCGCCGCGATTACAGAGAAACTGCCCGGTTTGCGAACCGAATGGCGGTTGGATTTTGTTGTGGTCAATGGTGAGAACGCCAGTGCAGGGAATGGCCTGACGGCGGACCATGCCAAAGGGATCCTTGCGGCTGGTGCCGATTGCATCACCTTGGGTGATCACGCGTTCGATCAAAAGGAAATGCTAAGCTTTATCGCGACAGAGCCGCGGATCGTGCGCCCACTGAACTTTGCCAAGGCTGCGCCGGGCAAAGGCGCGCAGTTGTTCCATGCGGCGGGTGGTCGTAAGGTTCTGGTCGCCCAAGCTTTGGGTCAAGTCTTTATGAAGCGCCCGTTCTCAGATCCGTTTTCCGCACTTGAGCCGATTTTGAACGCCCATCCGTTGGGTGGAATGGCCAACGCGATCTTGATTGATATCCATTGTGAAGCGACGTCTGAAAAAATGGCCACTGGGCATTATTGTGACGGCCGGGCCAGTTTGGTTGTTGGGACACATACCCACGTGCCCACAGCTGACGCGCAGATCCTTCCGGGCGGTACCGCATACCTAACGGATGCGGGCATGTGTGGCGATTATAACTCCGTCATAGGGATGGAAAAAGATGAGCCAATGCGCCGGTTCATAACAGGCATGCCCAAAGGCCGATTTGTGCCCGCAGTCGGTGAGGCGACCCTGTCGGGCGTCTATATTGAGACGGATGACCAGACCGGTAAGGCCCTTAGGGTTGAGCCCGTGCGGATTGGTGGTCGGTTGCAACAGGCGGGTCCATGAGCCGTCATCTGGCGCTGATGATCACAGCGTTAGTTATTCTTGGCGCCGCTTGGGGCATCACCCAACCCTTATCAAAAATCGCGGTGTCCGAAGGCTACCGTCATGTCGGGATCATTTTTTGGCAGTTCGCTCTTGGCTCAGTTCTGCTTGGAGTGATTGCGTTGATCCGGGGGCAAAGGCTGCCACTCGGGCGCCGACACGTCTTTTTCTATTTCGTGATTGCCATAATCGGGACGTTGCTGCCAAATACGGCCAGCTACTCCGCAGCCGTTCACCTGCCGGCGGGAGTCCTGTCGATCTTCATTTCACTTGTTCCAATGATGGCCTTTGTCATAGCGATGACTATGGGCTTGGACCGTTTCTCGACCATGCGGTTGTTGGGGTTGTCGCTGGGTCTTACCGCTATCGTCTTGATCGCAGCCCCAGAGGCTGGCCTACCTGATCCTGCGATGGTGGCTTGGCTGCCGATCGCAATGATTGCCCCAGCTTTTTATGCCCTCGAAAGCAATTACGTGGCTTGGAATGGGACTGTAGGAATGGACCCGGTGCAGGTTTTGTTGGGCGCATCGCTGGTCGGCACGGTTCTGAGCCTGCCTTTGGCCGTGGGCATGGGCCAATGGATCAATCCGTTGCCGCCCTATGGCGCGCCCGACTATGCCGTGATTGCAAGCTCATTTGCCCATGCGCTGGCCTATACCGGATATGTCTGGCTGGTGGGGCAGGCGGGCCCGGTCTTTGCAGCACAGGTCAGCTACTTGGTTACCGGGTTCGGCATCCTTTGGGCCAAGCTAATTTTGGGCGAAACTTATTCCGTTTGGGTTTGGGCCGCCCTTGGCGTCATGTTTCTGGGCCTCCTTTTGGTGCAGCCCCGGCCCAAAGACGCGCTTGCAGTGGGCCCCGCGCTGGGGAATGATGCGGTTTAAGGCACCGGTCGACTTCATCATGACAGGCAATAGATGATCGCGCATTCCCTATCGCCTGTAATGCAGGCCGTTTTAACCCTGACCGTTGTGGCGGTCATGTTCGTATTGTTCATTCGCGAGCGGTATCCAACCGAGGTTGTGGCCATCGCCGGTGCCGCATTTATGCTGGCCTTCGGATTATTGCCTTATGACGCCGCCCTCGCTGTTTTGTCCAACCCGGCCCCCTGGACCATCGCCGCGATGTTTATCGTCATGGGTGCGTTGGTGCGAACCGGTGCATTAGAACGCTTTACCCAAACTGCAGAGGCGAATGCCAAGACCCGGCCGCTAGTCGCTGTTGTGTCATTGATGGCTTTTGTTGTTATTGCCTCTGCATTTGTGTCCAACACACCTGTGGTTGTGGTCATGATCCCTGTCTTCGTGCAGATCGCGCGGACCATGGGGCGACCATCCTCAAAACTACTGATCCCGCTTAGCTATGGTGCGATCATGGGGGGGACACTGACATTGATCGGCACGTCGACCAATTTGCTGGTTGATGGTGTGGCGCGCGCGCAAGGTCTGGCGCCCTTCACAATCTTTGAGGTGACGCCGATCGGTTTGATCGTGGTTGCCTGGGGGATGCTGTATCTGGCAGTCTTCGGACGGCATCTGTTGCCTGATCGTGGCTCAATGGCGGACATGTTGTCTGACCGCTCTCGGATGAAGTTTTTTACTGAAGTTGCAGTGCCTGAGGACAGCGCGCTGATCGGTCAATTGGTGGCGGAGGTCGACCTGTTTCGTCGCGACGGTGTGCGGTTGATCGACGTTCTGCGCGGTGATGCGTCCTTGCGGCGGGACCTGACGGCGGTAGAACTTCAAGCCGGCGACCGCGTGGTTCTGCGTACCGAGATGTCCGAAGTTTTGGGCCTGCAGGCCAACAAGAACCTGCGGACCGTCGATAAGCTAAGCTCGGTTGCCACCAGCACCGTTGAGGTCCTGATCACGCCGGGGTGTCGGATGATCGGGCGCTCACTCGGATCACTTCGATTGCGGCGGCGATATGGGGTCTATCCGTTGGCCGTTCACCGCCGGAACCAAAACATTGGCCGTCAGCTTGACGATCTGGTGGTGCGGGTTGGTGACACGTTGCTGTTGGAAGGTGATCCTGCAGATATTCAACGTCTGGCGGTCGATATGGAATTGGTCGATGTCGCAAAACCATCAGCCCGGGCCTACCGCCGCAATCATGCGCCGATCGCCATCGGTGCGATGGTCGGCATCGTTATTTTGGCTGCACTCAACATCGCACCGATCTTTTTGCTGGCAGTGTTGGCCGTCGCCGTGGTGCTGCTGACGCGCTGTATTGATGCCGATGAGGCGTTTTCATTCATCGATGGGCGATTGTTGGCGCTGATCTTTTCGATGCTGGCGATCGGGGCTGCGTTGCAATCTACCGGGGCTGTCGCGTTGATCGTGGGTGGGCTTGCGCCTGCACTGGCCGATCTGCCGCCGTTTGTCCTGATCTGGGCGATCTATCTGATTACTTCTATCCTGACTGAGCTGGTGTCTAACAATGCGGTTGCCGTGGTGGTGACACCCGTCGCCATCGCATTGGGAACGGCCATTGGCGTAGACCCGCGACCGTTGGTCGTCGCGGTCATGATCGCGGCCTCTGCCAGTTTTGCCACGCCGATTGGCTACCAAACAAATATGTTGGTCTACGGTCCCGGCGGCTATCGGTTTACTGATTTCATGAAGGTTGGTATTCCTTTGAACCTAAGTATGGGTGTTTTGGTCAGCCTGGCGATCCCGTACTTCTGGCCCCTCTGAACGGAGAGAGTGTTATGCGTGCACCCCAAATTGGTTTTGGATTTTTGTTGTTGGTACTGGGCGCATGCGGCACCAGCGTCCCACAACCGCAATCTGTTATTGTATCCCAAAATCTGATCACGGTGCTAATGACGAACGGGACAACTTGTCTGGGCCCTGCGCCAAGCGCAGAGGTGCTCAGCTGGGCCGGGCGGCTGCAAGATTGCCCATCGTCTTATGACTATACGGTCGAAATTGATCCCAGAGCCAACCCGCTGCGCCTGATCTTGGTCGAGTTTTTTGAGGCTATCGGTCTAGACGATATCCTGTCGCCGATTGCCCGCGTTGAGATCACCAGCCCCGGCGGTGTGACACGCACCTTTGTCAGCCCGCCACCGCCCCTGGAAGTCGGCGACTGATCATATTGGCCAAAAGATCATGATTGATGGGATTGAGACGATAACAATGATGATTTCCAATGGCAGACCCATCCGCCAATAATCGCCAAAGCTATAGCCCCCCGGGCCAAGGATTAGCGTGTTGTTCTTGTGCCCGATAGGCGTGAGGAACGCTGAGGATGCAGCGATGGCGACTGCCATCAGGAACGGGTCGGGTGAGACACCAAGTGATTGGGCCATGGTGATCCCGACAGGGGCCGCGACGATGGTTGTAGCAGTGTTGTTCAACACATCACTCATAGTCATCGTGACCACCATCAAAACGGTAAGAACAGCCCATGTTGGCATGCCATTTGTTAAAGAAATCAGCGCGTTCGCAATCAGCTGCGTTCCGCCTGACGTCTCAAGCGCTGATCCAAGTGGGATCATGCTGCCCAGAAGAACAACGACTGGCCAATTGATATGATCATAAAGCTCTGACAGAGGCAGGATCCGTGTCAGAATGTAGGCCACGACTACTAGCCCCAATGCAACCGGCAGGTATATCAGACCGACCGAGGCCGCCATAACAGCACCGGCGAAAAGGCCGATTGCAAGCCAGGTTTTGCTGTCTTGGGTGACGGCTAATCCGCGATCAGCAAGTGTCAGGCCGCCCAGCCAATCGACGACATCCTCAACAGCCTCGCTCGGAATCAAAAGCAGTAAGATATCGCCCGGCTCAATCACGGTTTTCGCCAGTTGTTGGGTCAGATGCTGACCGCGCCGTGAGATGCCCATCAAGACGGTGTGTTTGCGCCAGCTAAGACCGATCGCAAGTGCTGTCTTACCTGCGATCCGGGTCGCCTCAGGGACGACCATTTCGATCAGGCTTACCCCGTCACCAAGGGCGCCTGCCGCCTCGGTATCGCTGGATGCAAAGTTCAGGGACATTGCGATCCGAAACTCATCCAGCGCCGTGGGATCAGCCTCAAGCACCAGAACGTCGCCAGCACGAAGCCTGACGTTTCGCGCCGTCCCAAAGCGCCGCTTGCCATCTCGCACCAGGCCCAGAACGGCGACATCTGCCTTTTCTGCAGGTTGGACAAGATCCCCAAGGCGTTGATCGACCAGCTTATGAGCCTTGGGGATCGTCAATTCAGCAATGTAGGGCGCCAGCTCTTTGACGCGGTTGCCGCCAACGCCACTGTCGCGCTTGGGGATCAGGCGCCATCCGACCAATGCGACAAAACTTAGACCGGCGATTGCCGCGATGCCGCCGACGGGGGCGAAATCAAACATCTTAAAGGGCGCACCCAAGGATTCCTCACGGATGCTGGCGATAATGATGTTGGGCGGCGTCCCGATCAGTGTGACCATGCCGCCAAGAATAGTTGCAAAGGACAAAGGCATGAGGCTGAGCGCCGGTGAGCGGCCCGCCTTACGCGCAGTTGCAATGTCGACCGGCATCAACAAGGCAAGGGCAGCGACGTTGTTCATAAAGGCCGATAACACGCCGCCGATCCCACCCATCAAGATGATGTGCCCGCCTAGACTTCGCGCGCTGTCGACCAAGGTCCGTGTGATCAAGAAAACAGCCCCCGACCTGACCAAACCTGCCGAGACGACCAGCACTAATGCCACAACCAACGTGGCCGGATGACCAAAACCTGCAAAGGCCTGACTGCTGGGCACCACACCCAATACGACACCCGCCATCAATGCGGCGAAGGCTACGACATCATAACGAAACCGACCCCAAAGTAGGAAGCCAAAGACCGTTGCGAAGAGGGAAAAAAGGATGATCTGATCTTGTGTCATGTAGTCCTCGATGGTCGCTACGGACAGCCAAACGCAGGCGGCTGGGAATGTCCACAAGCTTGGGTGCTTGCGGGCGCTTGGGTTGGGGCGATATAGAAGGCCGAGCAATAAACGAGATGAGGGAGACAGCGCCATGGCCGGCCACTCAAAATGGGCGAATATCCAACACCGCAAAGGGCGTCAGGATAAACTCCGCTCAAAACTGTTTTCCAAGCTAGCTAAGGAAATTACAGTTGCAGCCAAGATGGGTGACCCGGACCCGGACAAAAACCCGCGTCTGCGTATGGCAGTGAAAGAGGCCAAATCAGTCTCTGTGCCCAAGGATGTCATCGACCGTGCCATCAAGAAGTCGCAAGCAGGCGACGCAGAGAACTATGATGAGATCCGCTATGAAGGGTACGGCCCCAACGGGGTGGCTGTCATTGTCGAGGCGATGACCGACAATCGCAACCGCACAGCTTCGACCGTTCGATCCACCTTCACCAAGAACGGTGGAAACTTAGGTGAAACGGGGTCTGTCGCGTTCATGTTCGATCGCAAGGGTCAGGTTAGTTATGGAGCTAATGTAGGCGACGCTGACACCGTGATGATGGCCGCTATTGAGGCCGGCGC
>JBLHOS010000110.1:0-7248 GCA_047623825.1 Paracoccaceae bacterium
GACTAAACCGCCTCTGGTGGCAATGTCCGGGCAACGTTTTTGCGGGCATATGGTTTCATTTCAGCGCCGTGCTCTGTCAGGAATGCGCGGACATGGTCGGGGTCGCGCTTTGCCAGCTCCTGCAACCACGACGACACTGATTTTTGGATAAACTGATTGGGATCAGTTGTATATTCGGCGGCCCAGCCCAAGATCATTTCGCGCGCCGCGGCTTCGGCTGGTTTTGGGTGGCGCTGTTTGGTCCAAGGCAGGGTAAAGACCAAGGCTGCGCGTTTGCTCCACAGGTGATCAGACGTGGTCCAAGCGACCAGATCGTTTAAGCGGTCGGGGTTGGCGGTCAAACGTCGATGCGCAGACAGTGCAACGGCGTCGGCAATGGCCCAACCGTCAAATTCCGGGACCCAACGACAGATTTGATCCCAAACCAAGTCATCATCAGGTTTGATCCGAGCCTGAACCCAAAGCTTTGCGGCCACAATCCGTGCCTCATGGCAATTGCTGTCCCATAGGTCTTGCGCAAGGGCCAGTCGCCCGTCCAGATCGGTGTCAGACCGCCACTGGTTCGCCAGATCTGTAATATCAGGGTTTGAGACGCCCAAGTAGGGACGGTCCACCTTGTGATACTTCGCCATCTCAGCGGCTTTTTCAGAGTTACCTAGGGCTGTCAGGGCATCCAGTGCCTCTGGTGCGGTAATCATATGTTTTGTCCAAGATTGCCAGCTTCGATGCCGGTGGGTTTGCCGTCGATTGTCACGCTGTTGCGTTCGGACCAGTAGGTCTCAATCTCGGCATCTGATTTATCGTCGATCCAGCGTTGCATGGTGTCTCGCTCTGCGGTGTATTCCATAAAGGGGACGGCATAACCACAAGATGTCTGAACCATCTCAACCTGCATATCAAAGACCTGCCGCGCGCTGCGCGGGGTTCCAAAATGACCAACCATCTCTGCCCAGTCTCGATCCGTGTGATGGATTGTGCGAGCGGTGCCATATAATCGCAAGATCAATGGCCGCTTGGCGAATGAACACCACATCAAGGTTACTCGCGGGCTTTCAATCAGATGGCCAGCGGTCTCATTGCCACTACCGGTTAGGTTTAGCCAGATCACCCGGTTTGGTCCTAGAACACGCAGACTGTCCATTCCCTTGGGGGAGACATTGATCCGTCCCTCTGGGGCCGCAGTAGCGGTGAAAAACAGGTGTTGTTCTTCGATGAATGTTTGATGCACAGGTTCGATTTTCTCAAATTTCTTGGCCATGGATTAGTATTCTTTCGTCATTCGACGGTCACGGATTTGGCAAGGTTACGGGGCTGGTCCACGTCGGTGCCTTTGTGAACGGCCGTATGGTAGGCGATCAGCTGCGCTGGGATTGAATAGAGGATCGGGGCAAAGAACGGATTGATATCAGGCATGATCAGAGTTTTCCACACGCCGTCTCCTGCGATTTCGGCGCCAGCGGCGTCTGTGATCAAGAGAACCTGACCCTCGCGAGCCATAACCTCTTGCATGTTTGAGACTGTCTTATCAAACAGCGCATCGCGCGGAGCCATCACAACCACAGGAACGGTCTTTTCTACCAGCGCGATGGGCCCATGTTTCAGTTCACCACTTGCATAGCCTTCAGCGTGTATGTAGCTAATTTCTTTAAGTTTTAAAGCGCCTTCCATGGCCAGTGGAAACATTGCGCCACGCCCAAGAAACAAGATTGTGCGGGCCCGCGACAGATCGCTGGTCAGGCGCATGATCTCTGTATCAAGGGCAAGAGCCTGATTTACCAATCCGGGCAACCGGTGCAGGTCGGTGACTAACTTTTCCTCCCGTGCGGCATCGATCTTGCCTGTTTGGCGGGCCGCCAGAATGGCCAAATTGGCCAGAACCGACAATTGGCAGACAAAGGCCTTGGTTGAGGCAACCCCGACCTCAACGCCCGCATGGATCGGCAGGGCCAGATCACTTTCGCGGGCAATTGAGGATTCGACGACATTGACGACCGACAGGATCTGCGCAGCTTTTCCCTGACAATAGCGCAAGGCTGCAAGTGTGTCTGCCGTCTCACCTGACTGGCTTACAAAGATTGCGATAGCGCGGTCAGAGATGGGCGGCTCACGATAGCGAAACTCAGATGCGATATCGACCTCAACAGAGATACCGGCAAGCTGTTCAAACCAGTATTTGGCCACCATGCAGGCGTAGTAGGCGGTGCCGCAGGCGACTAAGATTACCCGGTCGGTCTGCGCAAAGTCAACCTCACCCTCAAGGATCTGCACGTGCTGGCCAGCGCTGTAATGGCCAAGGCAATCGGCTAGAACGGTTGGTTGCTCAAACATCTCCTTCAGCATGAAATGCCGGTGTCCACCTTTGTCGATCTGGGTTGTGTTGCGTTGGATCAGGCGCATTTCGCGGTTGGCGCGGCGGCCTTGGGCGTCAAAGATTTCGGCCCCATCGCGGGTGACAAACGCATGATCACCTTCTTCAAGGTAGGTCACTTTATGGGTCATTGGCGACAGTGCTATGGCGTCTGAACCGACGAACATTTCCCCCTCACCATGGCCGATTGCCAATGGGCTGCCCTTGCGCGCCGCAACCAGCAGATCGTCTTGGCCCTCAAACAAGAAACACAGCGCAAACGCGCCTTCTAGCCGGTCCAGCGTCGCTTTTGCGGCTGCGCGTGGGTCCATCCCCTGATCAAGATAGTGTTCGCACAATTGTGCGACGGTTTCGGTATCAGTCTCACTTTCAAAATGTACACCAGTGGCGACAATTTCCGCCCGTAGATCGCGGAAATTTTCGATGATGCCATTATGAACTACGGCAACGCGGCCTGCGCGATGTGGGTGCGCGTTGGCGACAGTTGGTCCGCCATGGGTCGCCCATCGGGTGTGGCCGATCCCGGCGCGCCCGGTCAACGGTTCATGGACCAACAGATCAGACAGGTTCACCAATTTGCCCACGGCCCGGCGCCGATCAAGATTACCGTTGTCGACGGTTGCAATGCCGGCGCTGTCATAGCCGCGGTATTCTAGGCGTTTTAGGGCCTCAACCAAGATCGGGGCAGCCTCATGATCCCCCAGTACGCCAACAATCCCACACATGGTTTTCTACCCTTTTGACTTCGACGCTTTGATCGAGTGGAGGCGGTCCATCAGGCGAACCGCCAGACCAGGTTTGTTCAGTTGCTTGCTGCGCGCAACAGCCAGCGCCTCAGCCGGAACATCCTCGGTGATGACTGATCCGGATGCCGTCATTGCGCGATCCCCAACATTGACAGGGGCCACCAGCATGGTGTTCGAGCCGATAAACACATCACGACCGATCTGGGTCTGATGTTTCATGACGCCATCATAATTGCACGTAATCGTTCCGGCGCCGATATTGCTGCCAGCACCTACAGTCGCGTCACCCACGTAAGACAGATGGTTGATCTTGGCGCCTTCGCCAATCTCTGCGGCCTTGACCTCAACAAAGTTACCGACGCGGGCGTCGTTGCCCAACTCAGTACCGGGGCGCAGGCGCGCATATGGCCCGACGATTGCGCCCGCACCGACATGACAGCCCTCAAGATGTGAGAAGGCTTTAATATGTGCGCCACTTTCGATGGTGACGCCGGGGCCAAAGATTACGTACGGCTCCACGATTGCGTCGCGACCGATATAGGTATCAAACGCAAAATACACGGTTTCGGGCGCAATAATCGTCACACCATTTTCCAAAGCTGCCTCGCGGGCGTTGATTTGAAAAAACTCCTCAGCCTTGGCCAACTCAGCCTTTGTGTTGATCCCAAGGGTCTGTTGCTCGGGGCAGGTCACCGCGGTGGCGCGCAGACCACGGGCCTTGGCCAGACCCGGAACATCCGTCAGATAGAACTCATTGGCGGCGTTGTCGCTGCCCACTTCAGCCAGCAAATCCATCAATAGACCTGCATCGGCGCAAAGCAGGCCAGAGTTGCACAGTGTGATCGATAGCTCATGTTCATTAGCGTCTTTGGCCTCAACAATGCGGTCAAGCTGGTCACCGGACATGACAAGGCGACCATAGCGGCCCGGATCTGCGGCTTCAAACCCGAGCACAACCACATCATTGTTGGCGCGCGCGGCTTGCATCTGTTGCAGGGTTTCGGCGGTGATGAACGGGGTGTCGGCATAAAGTACGATCACATCACCTTCAAAGCCCGCAAGCGCGTCTTGCGCCTGACGCACGGCGTGGCCGGTGCCCAACTGCTGATCTTGATGGACGCAGATAGCCTCTGGCATGGCATCTGCAACCGCCGCCTCAACCGCGTCGGTACCTTGGCCGGTCACCACGATAATGCGAGACGGCTCCAACATGGCCCCAGCCCAAAGCGCGTGGGCCACCATCGGCGCTCCGCCAATGGGGTGCAGTATTTTGGGCGTATCTGAATTCATACGGCTGCCAAGCCCGGCGGCTAAGATAACTAAGGCTGTTGGCATAGAGATGCTCACTTTCGTTCGTTTGAACTTGGTATTATCCAGTACGCCAACCCGCGCAAGGCAGGCAGACAACAATTCGCCTTACGCATCATTTCAATTGCAGGCGGAATCCTGCCGAGCAGGGGGTGCCGATGCGCACTGTTATCTTTGATCTTGATGGGACTTTGGCTGATACAAGTGGCGACTTGATCGCGGCGGGAAATGCAGCTGTAATCGCCCTTGGACATGCGCCGCAATTACAGATTGTTGCTGATGACGCAACCGCGTTTCTGGGTGGGCGCGCGATGCTACGGCTCAGTTTTCAGCGGCTGGGTGTGGTTGCAGATGAGGCGGCAATCGACGCGGGTTATTCGATTTTGCTGGAAGCGTATGCGCAGGACATCGACACCCATACCACGCTTTATCCCGGCGCTATTGATGCAGTTGAGCGGTTGCTGGCCCGTGACATCCGTGTCGGTATTTGCACTAATAAACCTGCGGGATTGGCCGAAACCCTGATGCAACGGTTGGGCGTGCGCGATCTGTTTGGCTCACTCATCGGGGCCGATACGCTGGCGGTCCGCAAGCCAAATCCGGCGCCTTATATTTTGGCGGTTGAGCGGGCAGGTGGTCATGTCACGCAATCCTTGTTGATCGGTGACACCGCAACTGATCGCAACACCGCCAAGGCTGCAGGCGTGCCAAGCGTTCTGGTGACATTTGGGCCCAATGGGCACGGCGTAGAAGCATTGGAGCCTGAGGCGTTGCTGCATCATTACGACACGCTTGATATCGTGGTTGACGCGTTGCTGCCCGGATAAGCTGGTGCGACATCCACTGCCTTGATAATTCTGTCGAAAAACTGTGTGGTTACTGCGCTACGGTTAGTCGCTGAACATTGGGCGACGTGTCGGCAGCGTTGCTGCTGTGGGATTGACCTGTCTGGCTTGACAGCTCAACCTATGGCGAAAGGAAATATTGAGATCACTATGGCTGTAAAATTCACCGGAAGTTTCACACAACAAGAGCCTATCCCACCTTCGGGGGTTGCGGCGGCATTGCGCGTTATGGGCCATGGCCGACTGCACCGCTATAACGTCACACCAGATGAGGTTGCCGAAGTGGCCCTGCTGGAAGAGGAATTTGCCGCCTTTACCGGTGCGCGTTATGCGTTGGCTGTGGCGTCAGGTGGGTATGCGATGGGGTGCGCGTTGCGCGCGCTTGGCGTTGGAACCGGTGATTTGGTTTTGTCGAACGGCTTTACTTTGGCGCCTGTGCCGGGTGCGATTGCCAGCGTTGGCGCCACACCGGTCTTTGTTGAGGCAACGACCAGCCTGATGATCGATTTGGATGATCTTGCTGCAAAAATAGCCAGCTCAGGCGCGAAAACCCTGCTGCTTAGTCACATGCGTGGTCACATGTGTGACATGGATATGCTGATGGCGATCTGCGACGCGGCGGATGTTCAGGTGGTTGAGGATTGCGCCCATACCATGGGGGCTTTTTGGGGCGATGTGCCGTCGGGCCAGCATGGCCGCATCGCGTGTTATTCAACACAAACCTACAAACACATCAATTCTGGCGAGGGTGGGTTTTTAACCTGTGACGATCCGGCACTGATGGCGACTGCAATTCTGTTGTCTGGTAGCTACATGCTGTATGCGCGCCACCGCGCAGCCCCCCCGCCAGAGGCGTTTGAGGACCTGAAATGGGTGACCCCGAATGTGTCTGGTCGAATGGATAATCTGCGCGCCGCGATCTTACGCCCGCAATTGGCCGATCTGCCGGCGCAAGTTGCCCGTTGGAACGCGCTTTATGCAAGTGTTGAGGACGGTCTGCGCAACACACCGGGCCTGAAGGTGATTGAGCGGACCCCGCAAGAGCGGATCGTCGGTTCTTCAATCCAGTTCCTGTTGCCCGATTGCGACCCCTCTGAGATCACAGACATTCTTGGATCGTGCCGGTCGCGCGGGGTTGAGCTAAAATGGTTCGGCGCGCCAGATCCTATCGCCTTTACGTCGCGCTATGACAGCTGGCGTTTTGCCGGTGCGCAGAAACTACCGCAAACTGATGCCGTTTTAGCGGGTTTGATCGATATGCGCTTGCCACTGACATTCACTGTTGAGGATTGCGCGTTGATCGCCACGATTATCCGAGAAGAGGTTCTGGGAGCGGTTGTTAGGCGGACGGCTGCGCAGTAACATTAAGTGCAGTGTTCAGTGTTGTCTGTGCCATCTGGAATGTCCGATTATGCCCCGCCACAATTCGGTGCAGATCACCCGGCGCATAGGCTTGGGGCATCTTTAGTTCCAGGGCATGTGCGCAAATCTCAGAGCAGAACCACCGATCTTCGCGGTGCCGACGAAAATTCAGAAATTGGCTGAAGATCAAGCCGTACAGATCATAGCGTTTGCCCAGTTCGCGTTCCAGCATATCGATGCTGTCATCTTGTGCCCATAGCACCGGCAAAAACACCCATCGCTCTTGCACGAACGTGATCTCTTTCTTGCGAACCCCGCCATCTCGACCCGAGGCAGAGATACATAAATGCGTCTCGCCCGTCGCCGGCGGATCAACCGACGATAGGAATTCGCGATGGGAAAACTCTGACTGGGTTGCCGATCTGACTAAGGCATCAAAGAAGAACCGCCCTTTATTGCAGTGGAATGCTATCCACTGCATTTGGTTACTATCTGTTCCATCCCGGACCATCACATTGACCCGCGGCGCTATGCCTTTTTTATGGCAAGATCGGTTCTGAGGGACATTCGGAACGGGGTGCTGCCATGCTGATCCATCTTCACAAGCAAGCGACGACCA
>JBLHOS010000111.1:0-7121 GCA_047623825.1 Paracoccaceae bacterium
CCCTCTTATCCTGATCTTCGTGATCATGTATTTCCTGCTGATCCGCCCTCAGCAAAAGAAAGCCAAAGATCACAAGGCGATGGTTGCTGCATTGCGGCGCGGTGATCAGATCATCACCTCTGGTGGGCTGATCGGCAAAGTGATCAAGGTCAAAGATGACCATGAAGTCGAAGTTGAATTGTCTGAAGGTGTGAAGGTGCGGGTCGTGCGTCATACCATCGCGCAGGTCACATCGAAAACCGAACCCGCAAGCTAAGCGACAATGTAAGGGGCAGTCATGCTCAACATTCCTGTATGGAACCGGGTTTTGATCTGGGGCGTGGTCATGTTTGGCCTGGCGTTTGCACTGCCCAATCTGTGGTATCCACGGGTTGAGCGGCACAATGATGCGCTGGCGGCGATTGAGACCACGGGCCTCTCCACGTCAGAGCTGGAGTTGGATGTGGCTGGCTGGCCGGGGGTGTTGCCCTCTACGCTGGTGAACCTTGGGCTTGATCTGCGCGGCGGGGCACATTTGCTGGCCGAGGTGCAGGTTGAGGATGTGTATGCGGCGCGGATGGACGCGCTGTGGCCAGAGGTGCGTGATGCATTCCGCGATCTGCGCGATCAAGTGGGCAGCGTGCGCCGACAAGACGCGCCGATTGGTCAATTGCGGATCCAGATCTCTAACGCGGAGGCGCTGGGGGATGCTGTGCAGGCAGTGCGCGACCTTGCGCAGCCTGTGGTCAGCCTGACCGGTGTGGGGTCGTCGACACTGGAGGTCAGCGGCGCGAATGATATGATCACCGTGGAGCTAAGTGGCGCCGAGCGTGCGGCGACAGACGACCGCACCATGCAGCAATCGATCGAAATTGTGCGCCGTCGGGTGGATGAGGTTGGCACGCGTGAGCCCACTATTCAGCGCCAGGGTGAGCGTCGGATCTTGATCCAAGTGCCGGGCATCGGATCGGCCGAGGAGCTGAAAAGCCTGATCGGGACAACGGCGCGTTTGACATTCCACGCGGTTGTTGGACGTACCGACAGCGCCAGTTCCGAAACGACAGGCCGCCAGATCGTGCTGCCGTCATTGGATGAGCCGGGCGTGTTTTACGTTCTGGAGGAAACCCCAGTGGTTACGGGCGAAGATCTGGTTGACAGCCAACCCGCGTTTGACGGGCAAAGTGGCCAGCCTGCCGTGACATTCCGGTTCAACCCGACGGGCGCGCGCGCGTTCGGAGACTTCACTTCGCAAAATATCGGCGCGCCGTTTGCGATTGTGCTGGATGATGAGGTCGTCTCAGCGCCCACAATCCGGTCCGCGATCACCGGCGGCTCTGGCCAGATCACCGGTAATTTCAATATTGAGCAATCGACCGAGCTGGCAGTTTTGTTGCGTGCAGGGGCCTTGCCCGCTGAGATGACATTCCTTGAGGAACGCACCGTAGGCCCTGAATTGGGCGCCGACAGTATCGAGGCGGGCCGCGTTGCTGCAATGGTCGCCTTTACACTGGTGCTGGTGTTCATGGCGCTCAGCTATGGCCTGTTTGGGATTTTCGCGAATATTGCGCTGATCCTGAACGTCGCGATGATCTTTGGCTTTCTAAGCTTGATCGGGGCAACCCTGACCTTGCCGGGTATTGCGGGTATCGTTCTGACCATTGGTATGGCGGTCGACGCCAATGTGCTGATTTTTGAGCGGATTAAGGAAGAGCTGAAGACCGCAAAGGGCCCAGCCCGCGCGATTGAGTTGGGGTACGAAAAAGCCCTGTCCGCGATCATTGACGCCAATATAACAACGTTCATTACTGCCACGATTCTGTTTGTCATGGGCTCTGGCCCGGTGCGCGGGTTTGCGATCACTCTGGCACTTGGAATTTTGACCTCGGTCTTCACGGCGATCTATGTGACGCGCCTGATCCTGGTGATTTGGTTTGAACATCGTCGCCCCAAAACGATCGAGGTCTAAGATGCGCCTAACGCTTGTTCCAGCATATACATCTTGGGATTTCTTCCGGACCTGGAAGATTACATTCGGAGCATCGGTTCTGGCGATGTTGCTGTCGATCGTCATGTTCTTTGTGGTCGGTCTAAATTTCGGCATCGACTTTCGCGGTGGCACGACGATCCGCACTGAGGCGGTTGAGCTTGTGGATGTCGGGGCCTACCGTGATGCGCTGGCGGCCCTCAACCTTGGCGATGTTTCAATCACAGAGGTGTTCGATCCGACATTCGGACCAGATCGCAACGTGGCTTCGATCTCTATTCAGGCGCAAGAAGGCCAGGAAAGCGTGTCCGTTGAAATGATCATCGCGGTCGAGGCGGCGCTAGCGGCGGTCGCCCCCACGATCACATTTCCCTCGGTTGAGTCAGTGGGCCCGACTGTCTCAGGTGAGTTGGTCCAAACCGCAGTTCTGGCGGTCGTTCTGGCGATCGCGGCGGTCTTGATCTACATCTGGATGCGGTTCGAATGGCAGTTCTCAATCGGTGCCGTGGCGGCGTTAGTACATGACATCGTGCTGACCATTGGTATATTCAGCCTGCTGCAAATCCAGTTTGATCTGGCGATCATCGCGGCCCTTCTGACAATTGTGGGATACTCGCTGAATGATACGGTTGTGGTGTTTGACCGGGTCCGGGAAAATCTTCGCAAATATAAGCAAAAAAGCCTTAAGGAACTGCTGAACCTGTCAATTAATGAAACGTTGAGCCGGACAGTGATGACCTCTGTCACCACGCTTTTGGCGCTGATTTCGCTATATGTTTTGGGTGGTGACGTGATCCGTGGATTCGTGTTTGCGATGATCTGGGGCGTTGTCGTTGGGACTTATTCGTCGGTCTTCGTGGCCTCAACCGTATTGTTGTATTTCGGCGTTAAACGCGATTGGTCCAAGCCTGATCCAAAGGCTGCGGGAACCCAATTTTCCAACATTGATGCCTGAGGGTCTGATTGCGGTTTTAACTTTGCCGGGGTTGGAGTGGCTCTTGGCTGTGACACTGCTGGCGGGGGTGGTTTACGGGTTTGCAGGTTTTGGGTCCGCGTTGATTTTTATGCCGCTTGCCACGCTGATCCTAGAGCCGACGCTGGCAGTTGTGGCCTTTGCAATCTCGGCGCTGTCCTCGCTGATCACGGTTGTGCCGGCAGCTTGGAAGATAGCTGACCGATCCGCCGTCGTGACCTTGCTTCTCGCCGCATTTGTGACGATGCCACTGGGCATTTTCGTTTTGCGAAGCTGGGATGTGATGGTGATCCAGCTGATGGTTTCAATGGTGGTTTTTATCACATTGGGTGCGTTGATGCTGGGCTGGCGATATCACACTGTTCCCAGCACACGCACCCGCATCGCGGTGGGGGCCGCGACCGGAATCGTCGGCGGCGCCACCGGCCTGATGGGTCCGATCGTCATTCTGTTCAACTTTGGATCGGGCGCCAGTATTAGCATAACACGGGCTAATACGCTGGTGTTTTTGACCCTGATTTCGTTACTAATGTTGCCGCAGATGGCGTTGCAAGGTGCGCTAAGCTTGCCAGCGGTTTGGCTGGGCCTGATCATGCTGTTCCCCTATGGGTTGGGCACATTGGTTGGGCGCCGATTGTTCAATCCAGAGTTCGAGCTGGTGTACCGGCGAACGGCTTATGCTATCATTGCGTTTGCCGCGATTGTTGGCCTGCCGATCTGGGAATAGGAGTATTCTGACATGCGCATGAATGAAGTTATCTATGATGACAGTAAGCCGGTTGAGGGGTACGGGCCTGGATTTTTTCGCATTGGTGGGGCGGTCCATACTGGGGCTGTTTTGTTGCTGCCCTCAGGGGTGACCCACTGGGGTGGGTACGACGACCTGACACCGCTGTTGAACGCATTATCAGCGATTGACGTGCTATTGATGGGAACCGGTGACGAGATCGCGCATCTGCCAGTGGCAGCCCGTGTGGCGTTTGATGAGGCTGGTTTGGGGGTTGAACTGATGGCCACGCCCACCGCATGCCGCACTTACAATGTTTTGCTGTCAGAGGGGCGCCGGATTGGCGCGGCCCTGCTTCCCGTCGCCAAGGTTTAACCTTGTATTAAGGCCGATGCGCTGGCCTTTTCGCTTGGTAGAAATACTCACGCTCGCCGGCCTGACTGGCGATCAAACCGTGCTCAGGGTGCCATTGATCCCAAGATCATCACCAGCAACTCACGCTCCAACTTTCGCCGCATCGCGGTCTCAAAATCAAAATGGGTTTGGGCATATTCGACAAAGGCACCGGGGCCGCGAATGACTTCGGCCGCAAAATAATCCGCGATCTCTCGCGATGCACCGCCGATCGCGAGACCATTCACGGTAATCCCGTCGAAATCAAAGTGCTGATAGGCAGCGTCAGGCGGGAAGCCATCGTTGTTTTGTCCGTCGCCTGAGACATCGAGCGTGTTGAACAGACAGGGCGGGGCGCGGTCAAACAAGCTTGACGCATAGCCAAGCGCATATCCGATAGCGGTCGGGAAATCAGCCGATCCGCGCGTTGTCCGGGACAATCGCGCGGTCACGTCCAACAAGTCCGCCTGACTGCGGATCATGATCCAGTCGACAAGTGTGTTTTGCTGGAACCGACCGCTCCATTCAAACACACCCAAAGCCACATCACCGGGCCCGTTCAAGAACCCTGCCTGTACCTCTGGCGACAGAAACGCCGAGATCAGCCCGTCGCGTTGTAGATTATACTCTGCCCCATCCACCGAGGCCGACACATCCAACGCTATTAGCAGCGCCAGTCGGCAATCTTGTGCCGCTGCGGGGGCTGTCAGACCCGCGCAGGCCGCAAAAGCGTATAGAACGGGGCGGAGCGATCTTACCAATGCCCAGTATTTTCCATGCTCGCCCAAGGCTCAGCCGGGGCCAGATGATCCCCCTCCTGCAACAGCTCTATCGAGATGTTATCGGGGGAGCGTACAAAGGCCATATGCCCATCACGTGGGGGGCGGTTGATCGTGACACCCGCATCCATCAAAATTTGGCAGGTCTCATATATATTTGACACGCGGTAGGCCAAATGCCCGAAGTGCCGCCCGTCTGAGGGCAAATCCTCATCGCCGTCCCAATTATAGGTCAGCTCAACTGGGCATTCTTCTTGGCCGGGGGCTGCCATGAACAGTAACGTGAACCGGCCCTTTTCGTTGTCCCAGCGACGGGTCTCAACCAGACCCAAAAGCGCAAAGAACGCTTTGGATTTTTCAAGGTTTGCAACGCGCACCATTGTGTGGAGGTATTTGATCGACATGTCCGCTCTCCTGTCTGTCATTTAGCTCAGACTAACGCGGCGCGGTGCCGCGTACACCCTCTATCGGCGGTCAACTTGTCGTGCGTCGGCAGATTTGGGCCGGGATATGCCGGAAATTGGCATGACTGCGTCCCGAGACAGGGCTGAGCGGGTCACCAGTGTGACGGTGACAAAACTGACATATAGCAGCAAATACCAAGAGCCCAATTTGCCCAAAGACACCAGATCAAACTGGCCTTGGCCGGGATAGGCCCATGTTTGGGTGAAGGTGCCGACATTCTCAGCCACCCAGATAAACATGGCCGATAAGAACGCAGCCACCGGCAACGGCATCCAGCGTGGCGTCTCACCGGGATGAAACCAGATCCGGGTGCGCCAAAAGACCCCGACAGTGGCCGTAAATAGGATCACCCGAATATCGGGTCCGAAGTGATGGGTGAAGAAATTCAGATAAATCGCGCCTGCCAGCACAAGGGTCTGCCAAAACGGCGGATAAGGCGCAAATTGCATGTCAAAAATTCGGATCACACGCGCCATATAACTGCCGATCGCGGCATACATGAAGCCTGAGAACAGCGGTACACCGGCGATTTCCATCCATCCGGTATCGGGATAGTCCCAACTGCCTTGGTTCAGCTTGAAGACCTCCATCACTGTGCCGGTCAGATGGAACAGGGCGATGACCTTGGCCTCCTGCCAGCTTTCCAGTCCGAACCACAAAAACATCACTTGCGTCGAGATTGCGAACAAAAACAGCCCGTCATACCGGGTCAGCGCCCAGGCATCTTGCCAGATCAGGCGGCTGGCGATGATGGCGATCACGAACAATCCGCCAAATAAAGCGGCCCATGCCTGTTTGAGCACAAACATCACAAATTCGGCCAGACCTGCGGGCAAGCGGGCGCGCGCCCAGTCCCCAAGGCGACGTTCCAGCCGCGCTGTTGCTTGATTTTTCACGCAATGGTCCCTTTATCTTGCGGTCGGTGCCCCGTCTCAGGCAATATGTAGGTCATACGATTCCTCTAAGAGAAAGACGTTCCATGCCGCTGACGCCTGAGCAATTGGCCGAGATCGAGGAGCAGCGCTCCCACTCCCAACCCACGTTGCGGGCCGTGTCCCCAGGGATGGAGGCGCATTTGTACAAGGTTCGCCCTGTGCTGGACCACGGATTTGTGCGCGTCATCGATTATATGGGCGATGATAACGCGATCACACAAGCCGCCCGCGTCAGTTATGGCAAAGGCACCAAATCGGTGCAAAACGATGAAGGGCTGATCCGCTATCTGATGCGGCACTGGCACTCGACCCCGTTCGAGATGTGCGAGATCAAGCTGCACGTGAAATTGCCGGTCTTTGTGGCGCGCCAATGGATCCGACACCGCACCGCCAATGTGAACGAATACTCGGCGCGCTATTCGATCCTGGATCGGGAATTCTATATCCCGGCACCTGAGCATCTGAATGCGCAATCGGTGATCAACAATCAGGGCCGGGGTGAGGTGCTGGAGGGTCCTGAGGCCGCCCGTGTGCTAGACTACCTAAAGGCCGACAGCATGCGCGCCTATGACCATTATGAGGAAATGATCGGCCAAGATGGTCAGCAAGGATTGGCACGAGAGCTGGCCCGCATGAACCTGCCCGCCAATATCTATACGCAATGGTATTGGAAGGTGGATTTGCACAATCTGTTCCACTTCTTGCGCCTGCGCGCCGACTCCCATGCGCAATATGAGATCCGCGTCTATGCTGATGCGATTTGTGAGATGGTCAAGGATTGGGTTCCCGCGGCGTACGGCGCATTTGAGGATTACCGAATGGGCGGCGTACAGTTGAGTGGCAAAGGTGTTGAGGCGTTGAAGCGGATGCTGGCTGGTGAAGAGGT
>JBLHOS010000112.1:0-7021 GCA_047623825.1 Paracoccaceae bacterium
TAGGCATAAATAATTAATTCTCAGCAAATATTACACAAAATGGGTCTTTCTAGGACACTTACCTGCCCCCTTTTTGCCCCGATCCGTCGATAGTTTGTTTCCAATCTAAGTCGGAGGGTAACCATGTTTCCTAATTTTGTCACATCTGAAGCTGGCGCGGTGACCGTTGACTGGGTCGTGCTGACCGCAGGGTTGGTTGGTCTGGGTCTGGCAACCACAGCGATCGTCAGCAGCGGCATTGCAAATGTATCCGGCGATACGGCTGGCATAATCTCAGGATATGAGATCGTCACCGCCTTTACAGAGACCACCGAAAATACCAACCTTGGCGGGACCGGCTTTTTTGATGGCGCGGGCAGCTGGCTGGGCGGGGTCGCAACTTATGTCGATGGCTTTGGCGAGATCCTGCAAATCCAAGATGGCGGCGTTGTCAGCTCCTATTTTGAACTGCCAGAAGACACGACCATGGCCTATCTTGAATTTGATCTGATCGGTGGCGATAGTCTGGACGGTGAGCCAGCATATTTCGTGATCAACGGACAGCAAGTGGCAGTGGCCAATGGCCAACATAGCAATGGCACCATGAATTTCACGTCCAATTCGGTCGAGGGCATGACCTTTGAAACCACAACAGTTTCCCAAGGCAGCGATATCGGCGGCTCCGGCAACACCAATTGGATGGATTCGGTCACAACCGTGCGAGTGTCAGTTGAGAATCCCGGACCCGGTCTGTCAGTTGAGGTCTATTCGGGGACCAACCAAGGTCCTGAAGATGAGTTTTACGCCGTCGACAACGTCTCAGTTTCTGCAGATCACACAAATCTGGGCTACTGAGCCAAGCAAGAACAGGCGCGTAGATTGGCATTGAGCGGCCTGTCTGCATTTCCCGGCCGAGAGTTGAATTTTCCTCTTGCAGCGTCAAGCATCGCTGACTAAACACCGCGTCACAGAGCGGGCGTAGCTCAGGGGTAGAGCATAACCTTGCCAAGGTTAGGGTCGAGAGTTCGAATCTCTTCGCCCGCTCCAATAAATCAGATTTGGTTTATTTGGGGCGCACTCTGTAAGAAGACGAAAAAAGAGCAGCGCAATAGCGCTGCTTTTTTCGTTTGTGGGGCCTAGTGGGCGTCGTCTGGGGGCAAGATTGCCCCTTTGTGCCCGATGACCCTGCTGGCCAGTGTGTGCCCTGCCTGCATCGCGGCCAAAAGGCCCTGACCAGACAAGAATGCCCCCAAAAATCCACCGTTAAAGCTGTCGCCAGCTGCAGTTGTGTCAATCACCCGCTCTGCTGGGGCAAATTCTGGCGTATGGTTCAGATCGGCCAACGCACGCGGGCCAAGAATACCGCGTTTCAGCGCCCCATCTCTATGGCCGGTCGCAGTCAACCTCGCGACAATCTGCGCCTCATCGGATTCCCCAAATAGTGCCATCTCATCGTCGACCGATGGCAGGGCGATATCGGCAAGGCTCCAGGCGCGTGTCATCGCTGTGCGGGCGCTGTCCGGAGAGGTCCACAGCTGTGGACGATAATTCGAGTCAAACGCGACGCGCCCGCCTTGCGTGCGAAATTCAGCCATCCAATCCAACAGGGCCATGCGATCGTGATCTGACAAGATCGCCAGTGTGATGCCAGACAGGTATATCACATCAAACGACGCCAGATCTGCAAACGATAGGCCGGGGCCGTCAAACATGGTCTTGGCCGCAGAGTTGTCTCGCCAATAGGTGAAACTACGCTCTCCGTCCGGGCTGACCGTGATCGAATAAAGCCCCAGAGTTCTGCTTGGGTCCCGCTTGATCAAATTAGTGCAGACACCTGTGGCTTTGATGAAACCGATCGCGTGATCCGACAGGGCATCGGTGCCGATTGCGGTCACATAAGACACCTCGGCATTGGCCGGCAGTGATCGCCGCAGATAGATCGCGGTGTTTAGCGTATCACCGGCAATGCCAATTGCGGCAGACTGTTTGTCGTTCGCCAGTGACATCTCAACCATCGCCTCACCCACACAGGCCACCCGTATCGCAGCATCGCACATTCATTGCCTCTTTCGTTTGTGGCGGCGGTCCCAAAGATCCCTGCCAAACTGATTGCGTGTATTACGAAGGCTGCCACTAGGCGGTGCAAGGGGCAAATCGCGCAAACATCGCAGCCACACCTGCACAGCAATTGCATTCTTGTGCCTTGGATCAACCCGGTCAGGCCGCTATAGCATCGCGTGACGAAGAAAGGGTCTTTCATGCGCACTGCCCAGATCACCCGCAAGACTGCGGAAACCGATATCACCGTTGAGCTGACGCTGGACGGGACCGGACGCTATGACAATCAAACCGGTATCGGCTTTTTTGACCATATGCTGGACCAATTGGCGCGCCACGCGCTGATTGACCTGACGGTTCGCGCGACAGGTGATTTACACATCGATGATCACCACACCGTTGAGGATACCGGCATTGCGATCGGTCAGGCCCTGAGCGAGGCAATGGGCGATAAGCGCGGGATCACGCGCTATGGCTCATGCCTGCTGGCGATGGATGATGCGTTGGTGCAAACAGCACTTGATCTATCGGGGCGCCCGTATTTGATCTGGAATGTCAGCATGCCAACCGATAAAATTGGTGTCTTTGACACTGAATTGGTGCGTGAGTTTTTCCAGGCGCTGTCGACCCATGGCGGTATTACCCTGCATGTCGATCAGCAGCACGGCATCAACAGCCACCACATCGCCGAGGCGACGTTCAAGTCTGTCGCGCGGGCCCTGCGAATGGCGCTAGATCTTGATCCACGTCGTCTGGACGCAGTTCCATCGACCAAAGGTTCACTGTGACCACAGCCCTGATTGACTACGACAGTGGCAATCTGCACTCAGCCGAAAAAGCGTTTCAGCGTATGTCGGTTGAGGGCGGATATGGTCCGATTATCGTAACCGCCGATCCTGATGTTGTGGCCAAGGCAGACCGTATTGTGCTTCCGGGTGATGGCGCGTTTCCGTCGTGTCGGCGCGGCCTGCAAGCGATCTCAGGCCTAGAAGAAGCTATTGTGAGCGCGGTTGAAACCCGCGGCGTGCCGTTTTTGGGCATCTGCGTCGGCATGCAAATGATGACCAGCTGGGGCCGCGAGTATGAAGATGTTGCAGGGTTTGACTGGATCCCCGGAGATGTTGTCGAAATCGCCCCTCAGGATCCCACATTAAAGGTGCCGCATATGGGATGGAATGACCTTGTCATTGATAGCCCGCACCCAGTTCTGGCCGGGATCGAAACCGGCGATCACGCCTATTTCGTTCATTCCTATCATATGCAGGTGACTGACCCGTCGCACCGTTTGGCGCATGTCGATTATGCCGGAGATGTCACCGCCATCATTGGCAAGGGAACGGTTCTGGGAACACAGTTCCATCCAGAGAAAAGTCAGGCCGCTGGTCTGCGGCTGATCTCAAACTTTCTTGGCTGGCGCCCCTAATGCCTACGAAGTCCTCTCGCCCAGTTTGGTCTTAGTTTTCGCGCTGCCAGCGACCTCCTTCACGACAGATTGCGCCCCCCATGACGCAGCCCGAGACGATCAGCTCATCGCCGACAAGCTCAAGCGAAGAGCGATATTCACGATCCCGATCTGGCGAATACAGCCGTCCGCGATAAGTTCCGTTGCCCCGATTTACCGTATCCCAGATGATCTGACGGCCGATATTTTCGCTGATCATTGTGGCGCCGGTCGTATTGAACGCCTCTATTAAGGTACCGCAAAACGCCGCATCACAGGCCACAACATTGATGGTGCCAGTGTTGCCGTTATCATCGGCAGCTGTCCGCCAACGACCCTCGATATCGTCTGCCGAGGCCATACCTGCGATGCCAATTACCAAGGCAACTGCCCCTAAAACTGCTCTCATTGGTTAAATCCTCCCATCTAACTAGCAAAACCGTGACCCATTGCCGCCCATTTTAGCAAGCCTGACGTGGGGTCCCTTGGCAAGGCTCACCGCATTAGGCAAAAGGGCGCAAATGCCGTTTTGGAAGGGCCACCAGCATGATCCTCTACCCAGCCATTGATTTGAAGGACGGTCAGGCCGTGCGCCTCTATAAGGGCGACATGGACCAAGCCACCGTCTTTTCCGATAGCCCTGCGGCGCAGGCCCGCAGCTTTCAAGATGCCGGATGCGAATGGCTGCACTTGGTCGACCTGAACGGGGCGTTCGCGGGAGAACCGGTCAATGGCGCCGCAGTTGAGGCGATTTTGGCTGAGACCAAAGTCCCCACGCAACTGGGCGGTGGTATTCGTGACATGGCTACAATCGAGGCGTGGCTGCGCAAAGGGATTGCCCGCGTTATCCTTGGCACCGTTGCCGTTGAGGACCCCGATCTTGTGCGCCAGGCCGCGCGTGCGTTTCCCGGCCAGATCGCGGTTGGTCTGGATGCGCGTGAAGGCCGCGTTGCAACGCGCGGATGGGCCGAAGAGACCGATATCATGGTCACTGACCTTGCGCGCTCATTTGAAGACGCAGGCGTGGCGGCTATCATCTACACCGATATCAATCGTGACGGTGCAATGCAGGGCCCCAACATCCCTGCGACAGAAGATCTAGCACGGGCAACATCGATCCCAGTGATCGCCTCCGGCGGGGTGTCCTCATTGGCAGATCTGATCGCGTTACGCGATACCGGGGTAATCTCAGGGGCGATCTCTGGTCGGGCACTTTATGACGGGGCGCTTGATCTGGCCGAGGCATTGGCGGCGTTGCATCAAAAATAAGACATATCATGCTGATCATGAACGACTAAACACATAACCGTTGTGTGGAAATTGGGGTCAAAAAACTCAGTCAGTGCCTTGTTTGCGGCGCATGATGGTTGCGTCCAATCACGGTGCACATCCTGTTAATCGACAGCGACACATTCACTTTCATCTTTAAGGAATAGAAAGATCTCCACCACGCGCGTGCCACCAGCAGGTTCGATGTCCGCATCCAAGCGGTAGAGGCTGAAACAGCTGACATGGCAACCAAGCTATCGGCTATATTGCCACAGAGGCGGGCTAAGATCGCACCTGCGTTGGCAGTTGCCGCAAATCCGGGCGAACGGACGCGGCTTATTGCGGCCAAGGGTCTCATAAATGGACATCAAAATCCAAGTGAAACGCCCCATTTTGCCCTCAACACAGCGCAACGGGAGGCGCAGTTTGGGTTTTTGCCGGATCTATGCAGAGCACCTGATTGCTGAGCGACGCCCGCGCGCCCGCCCAAGCCAAAACGCGTCTTGGCCTTTTTCTTGGCCCAAATACTCAAAAATCCGCACTTGGCAGCCGCCACGATCCTGCCTATCACCGCACCATGCTTAAAACTCGCATCATCCCCTGCCTTGATGTCGCCGACGGCCGTGTCGTCAAAGGCGTCAACTTCGTTGATTTGATCGACGCGGGTGACCCTGTCCTATCGGCCAAGGCGTATGACGCGGCCGGCGCGGATGAGTTGTGTTTTCTCGATATCAAAGCAACCCATGAGAACCGCCGCACGATGTATGAGCTGGCCACTCGTACGGCTGAGCAGTGTTTTATGCCGCTAACCATCGGTGGTGGCGTGCGCACGCCCGAAGACGTCCGCGACCTACTGCTGGCAGGGGCTGATAAGGTCAGCTTCAACTCTGCTGCTGTGGCAGATCCCGATGTCATTGCGCGCAGTGCCGACCGCTTTGGCAGTCAGTGCATTGTCGTGGCGATCGATGCCAAGACCGTCGCGCCGGGCAAGTGGGAGATTTTTACACATGGCGGTCGCAAAGCCACCGGTATCGACGCTGTGGAATTTGCCCGGACAGTTGTTGCAAAAGGTGCCGGAGAGATACTTCTGACCAGCATGGATCGCGACGGGACGCGGGCAGGTTTCAACCTCCCACTCACCCGCGCAATTTCTGATGCCGTCAGTGTTCCGGTCATCGCATCGGGTGGTGTTGGTACGCTGGATCACTTGGTTGAGGGCGTGACCTTGGGCGGTGCCTCAGCGGTTCTGGCCGCCTCAATCTTTCACTTTGGCGATTTTACGATTGCAGAGGCCAAGGTCCACATGGCCGCCGCCGGTATTCCTGTGAGGATGTCATGACCGATACGCTTGCCACGCTTGCCGCCACTATTGCCACCCGCATAGGCGCGGATCCCGAAGCCTCTTGGACGGCCAAGCTGCTGTCAAAAGGCCCGGAAAAATGCGCCGCCAAATTTGGTGAAGAAGCGATAGAGGCAATCATTGAAGCCGTAAAAGGCGATCGATCTGCCCTGACATCTGAGGCTGCCGATGTCCTATATCATCTGCTGGTAATGCTGGCGTCGCGCGACGTGGCACTGGCCGATGTTCTGGCTGAACTGGACCGGCGCGAGGGTCTTTCCGGTATCGCCGAGAAGGCTGCGCGCTGAGACTGACATCTTAGACCGAGGCCGTCAGCCCACTATCAATCCGAAAATTATGTCCCGTGAAAACCGGTAGGATTACCTGATCACGCCGCTGGTTTTGATCCACAAAGGCGACCGGCCTCGGGTTTTATAGTTTTGAGCTGATGATCCCGGTATTGAACCCGCCCATGCGCAACTCACCGAACAAGCGCTGATATTCGATCTTGGGGCAGCGGTTCTGGATCACTTGGATCCCCGCGGCCTCTGCTTTGGCGGCGGCCTCTGGATGAATGACCCCGATTTGCATCCAGATGGTTTTGAGGCCCGGAAGATGGGCCAACGCCTCATCAACGATCTCGGCTACCGCTTCAGGCCTGCGGAAGATGTCGAGCACGTCAACCGGCTCAGATATCTCAGACAAAGAGCTGACAACCGGCTGACCAAACAGAACTTTCCCAACCTCATGCGGGTTGACCGGGATAATGCGATAGGTGCGCATGCTAAGATACCGGGCAACAAAATGACTGGGCCGGGTCGGGTTTGACGATACGCCCACACAAGCAAAGCTTTTGCTTTCCTTTAAGATTTTCCTTAGCAGCTGATCGGACGGTGTTTCGGTCATTCGCTAACGATAGCAGGATCAAAAAAAAA
>JBLHOS010000113.1:0-5741 GCA_047623825.1 Paracoccaceae bacterium
GCTTTTGAAAGAACTCCTTTCGAAATGCGGGGGCCAACACCGTTTCATCGACCGCGATCACCTGGTCAAAAATCAACATCTTATGGGCCTGCTCTTCAATGCGTTTCAAAGCCTCTGAAAAATCGCTGCTGGCAAATGTTGCAAATACATTTTTTGTCATGCTCAGGTCCTTTTGTCCGGTTGGCAATATTTGAAGAAAGGTCCCATAATTAAAAAGCGAAGACCACTTCGTTTCTAGGCGCTTCATGCAAGCTTGAGTAACAGTGCGACCTGCGATCAACTAGTCACATTGCCTGAGCAGGACGCGTCATGCCGACAGATGTCAGTTTTCCGGCACCGTCCTCACTGACAGAGATCATCGACGACGTCTTGTCGATTTGTAAGGCCCCAATTGTCAGCCCGGGCGATTTGGTGAAGGCCTTCGGAACGATTGGCGACAGTCCACTGATCTCGATCCAACTTGTGATCCGTCGCAAGCACCTGCGGCTACCCGGTTTGCTGGTGCGCCGCCAACTTGCGATACAGCCGGTCAGCACCGGCCTCGCGTGGCTGCGGCCAGGTGCGGTTTGGCTAGATCCGCATAGCCGCGGCCGCTGGTCTTGGCTGTCGATCCGACCGCTGATCGTAATCCTACAGCTGGCCTGCGCACTTTGCGGAATCGCTATACCCTTTTCTGAACTCCTGCCTTTTTCCCTCCTAACTGCCAGGTGCCGTGATCTTTCTATTGGGTTTGTCGATGATTACCCGCGATGGCGTCTTAGAATTAAACACATTGGAACTGATTTCAGCAGCCATCTGAGTGATCAATCAATTCTGGGGCTGGTGTACGGACACCACTTCTAGGCAGCGGCATTTTTACCCACTTGCGCGACGCCTTGTGCATTGCGCGCCCGCCCGTGCCCCCGTAAAACAACCTAGACAAAGAACGCTGAACGGTCAGATACCGTCAGCATATTTTTACGTTAAACAGGAGACGGACATGGCTGACGCTGCCATCTCGGGATATGGCCAAGATCAACGCAGTTTCTTTTCGCGTTGGTTTATGTCCACGAACCACAAAGACATCGGGATCCTTTATCTCTTCACCGCCGGTATCGTCGGACTGATATCAGTCGCCTTTACCGTCTACATGCGGATGGAGCTGATGAATCCCGGCGTTCAGTTCATGTGCGACGAGGGCGCCCGCCTGATTGCAGCCACCGTTGCCGAGGAATGTACGCCAAACGGTCATTTGTGGAATGTGATGATCACAGGCCACGGTGTCCTGATGATGTTCTTCGTTGTGATTCCGGCGCTTTTTGGTGGATTTGGTAACTATTTCATGCCGTTGATGATCGGCGCGCCTGATATGGCGTTCCCGCGCCTCAATAACCTTAGCTACTGGATGTATGTTGCGGGTACAGCGCTAGCGTTCTGCTCAGTCTTTGCTGATGGTGGCGCCGGTAACGGTTGGGTGTTCTACCCGCCACTGTCAGGCGGAGCGGCCTCGCCAAGCATGGCTGTCGACTTTGCGATCTTTGCGATCCACGTCTCAGGTGCGTCGTCGATCCTAGGCTCAATTAACGTCATCACCACATTTTTAAACATGCGCGCACCGGGCATGACGATGCACAAAGTACCGCTGTTTGCATGGTCTATTTTCGTGACCGCATGGTTGCTGCTGCTGGCTTTGCCCGTTCTGGCCGGCGCCATCACCATGTTGCTGATGGATCGCAACTTTGGCATGGGTTTCTTTGACCCGGCACTTGGTGGCGACCCGGTTTTGTACCAGCACATATTCTGGTTCTTCGGTCACCCAGAGGTCTACATCGTGGTTCTGCCCGCCTTTGGCGTGATCTCCCACATAGTCTCAACCTTCTCCAAGAAACCGATCTTTGGCTATCTTCCGATGGTTTATGCGCTGGTGGCAATTGGTGGTCTAGGCTTCGTCGTCTGGGCGCACCACATGTACACCTCAGGCATGACGTTGACGCAGCAGGCCTATTTCATGGTGGCCACAATGGTGATCGCGGTCCCGACAGGCATCAAGATCTTTAGTTGGATTGCCACGATGTGGCAGGGCTCTATCAGCTTTAAGACACCGATGTTGTTTGCCATCGGATTTATCTTCTTGTTCACCTTCGGGGGTGTCACGGGCATCGTTCTGTCACAAGCAGGCGTCGACCGGGCCTATCACGATACCTATTACGTCGTGGCGCACTTCCACTACGTGATGAGCTTGGGTGCTGTCTTTGGGATCTTTGCCGCAGTCTATTACTGGATCGGCAAGATGTCGGGCCGTCAGTACCCTGAATGGGCGGGCAAACTGCACTTCTGGACCTTCTTCATCGGTACCAACGTGACCTTCTTCCCACAGCACTTCCTGGGCCGTCAGGGCATGCCGCGTCGCTATATCGACTACCCAGAGGCGTTTGCCTATTGGAACGCAGTATCCAGCTGGGGCGCGTTCGCTTCTTTCGCCTCGTTCGTCTTCTTCTTAGGCATTGTGTTTTACACGCTGCGCTATGGTCAGAAAGTTACCGATCCTGCCTATTGGGGTCCGTATGCAGACACGCTGGAGTGGACACTTCCAAACCCACCGCCAGAGCACACGTTTGAGGAACTACCGACGCAAGACATGTGGGATCATCAGCGTGGCCACTAGCCTGCCGATTTCACATGCCTTTCCAAATTGAACAAAATCACAACAGGGCCTCGGATAATTCCCGGGCCCTGTGCGTGTCTGATCGCGGCGCACCTCATCTGCATGTGGTGATGACGCCTTACCGGTCACTGACGCCACAAGGGTTCGTCTGGTTCATCGGGCTGACTGCCGGGCTGTTGTGTCTTCCACTTTTGGCAATGATTGGCACCGTGGTTGTGTGGGCATTACTGCCTTTCATCGTGCTTGTTCTTTTGGGGATCTGGATCGCGCTAAAACGCTCATGGCGCGACCGCACGATCCGTGAGGATCTGCGCCTGTGGTCCGATCATATTGAGTTGTACCGGATAGATCCCGGCCACACGCCGCGTAACTGGCAAGCCAACCCTTATTGGATCCGCGTCGTGCTGCATCCCAACAGCGGGCCAGTGCCAAATTACCTGACGCTTGCGGGCGCCGACCGAGAGGTTGAGCTTGGCGCTTTCCTGACCCCTATTGAGCGGGTGGAGTTAAAGAGTCTTTTGGACAGCGCGCTGCGCCCAATCTAGGGCCCTAGCGCGCAACTTGGGCCAGTAAAAAAATTTCACCGGATCGCGCATCAACTATGCAGCCCCATAATTAGAGCGAGGCAACGCGACCCTAAGAATTTTACTGTGCCACAGCGCGCAAGATTACAGTCCTTGTTGGTGCAATCTGCCCAGATGTTATGGTATTTGAATGGGCGCGACGGCCAAAGCATAACCCCAGAAACCTGCCCACCAAGACAGGCAGAGTTGCAACGTCCAGACGGGGCGGCATTGCCCACCCAAGATCCATCTTCTTAACCAAAGACAGCAAGCGCCAGATTGAAAGCGTTTATGAATGCGAGAAAGCCATCGTAGAGCGACATTCGCCAGATCTCCTCTGCAATCTCGGTCCAGATAAAGCCCGCTTTTAGCGCACCGGAAACATTGATCCTAAACTGCAGTGCAGTCTGCCACCGAGGAGGTCAGGACCGCAATGGTGACAAGGTAGCGTGTAACCCTTCACAGCGTTTGCATCACACGACACTGGTTCGGTTGGTCTTGATGAAGACAGCCCCAGAATGGCAAAGGCAGACCCGCCAAACCGCATAGATTCTGGGGCGAATTTTTTGTCTCGATGCCGCCCTGAGAATGCCAACAGCTCACTGAGGAGGCGCCGCTCTATTTGCGATCAGTAGCCCGCCTGCATCACCTAAGGACAGGCAATGCGGGATCGGACCAAGCAGGTCGGGACCCCACTCCAATTTTAAAAATATACTTAAGTATCATGCGCAATCGACCCGCTCGTATGGCGTAGTCGTTTGGCGTGGGCGATGCATATTCACGCATAAATTCTACAAAGGGATGGATCAGCCCAGCCGTGCCTTTAGCTTTGCGCCGACGGACCCGAAATCCATCTGACCGGTGTATTTGCCCTTCAGCTCAGCCATCGCTTTACCCATATCACGAATCGTCGCGGCCCCTGTGTCGGCGATGGCTGCGGTGATTGCGGCCTCAGTCTCAGCCTCGTTCAGCTGGCGCGGCAGAAAATCTTCGATAATCACGATTTCTGCCAACTCTTTTTCAGCCAGCTCCAAACGGGCACCTTCTTCATAGGCCCGCGCACTTTCTTGGCGTTGTTTCACCATCTTACCCAAAATCGCCAGCACCGCATCTTCGTCAACACCGTCGGCATTACCCTTGGCGCGGGCCTCAATATCCTGATCTTTGATCGCAGCGTTGATCAACCGCAAAGTCGACAGCCGCAGCGCGTTGCGTTCACGCATTGCCGTTTTCAAGTCAGACGTCAGCCGCTCTCTCAAGTTCATGATGGGGTCGTCCTTTCCGAACTAACAGGGCAGTTGAATAGGGGATGCAGCGCAATGGAACAAGGACCGATCGTTGCCTTGACCCGATGGCCGCAGCGACATAAGTTGCCGCGAATTTGAAACCCCGTCTGCCGTTCGGAGTGTTGCCATGTCATCCCATCCCACCGCCTGTCTTGTACTTGCTGATGGCAGCGTCTTTTACGGACGCGGTTTTGGGGCCACGGGCCAAACGGTGGCTGAGTTGTGTTTCAACACCGCCATGACTGGCTACCAAGAGATCATGACCGACCCTTCTTATGCGGGCCAGATTGTGACCTTTACCTTTCCCCATATCGGCAACACAGGTGTCACTCCTGAAGATGACGAATCTGGCGATCCAGTCGCAGCTGGCATGGTCGTGAAATGGGATCCGACCACACCGTCAAGCTGGCGTTCAAATGGTCCGCTGATTGATTGGTTGGCCGCACGAGGGCGCATTTGCATTGGTGGGATCGACACCCGCCGCCTGACCCGCGCGATCCGCCAACAGGGCGCGCCGCATGTAGCCCTAGCCCATGATCCAGAGGGTAAGTTTGATCTTGAGGCACTGGTTGCCGCGGCCCGTGCGTTTGCTGGGCTTGAGGGGTTGGATCTGGCCAAAGATGTCACCTGCACGCAATCCTACCAATGGGATGAGATGCGGTGGGCTTGGCCCGATGGATACACCCGTCGCACCGAACCCGGTTTCAAAGTTGTCGCCCTTGATTTCGGGGCCAAGCGCAACATCCTGCGCTCGCTGGCGTCAGCGGGTTGCGATGTGACCGTTCTGCCAGCCACCGCCACCACGGCGGAAGTTTTGGCCCATAATCCCGATGGCGTTTTCTTGTCCAACGGTCCGGGAGATCCTGCTGCAACAGGGGTCTACGCCGTGCCGATGATCAAGGGCGTGTTGGCTGCGGATCTACCGATATTCGGCATTTGTCTGGGCCATCAGATGTTGGCACTGGCCCTTGGCGCCCGCACGATCAAGATGAATCACGGGCATCACGGCGCCAATCACCCGGTCAAGGATCTGGAAACTGGTAAGGTTGAGATCACATCGATGAATCACGGCTTTACCGTTGATAGCCAGACCCTGCCCGAAGGGGTCGTTGAGACGCATGTGTCTTTGTTTGATGGGTCAAATTGTGGGATCCGCATGGCTGATCGCCCAGTCTTTTCTGTGCAGTACCACCCCGAGGCAAGCCCCGGTCCAATGGATAGCTATTATCTGTTTGAGCGGTTCGTGGC
>JBLHOS010000114.1:0-5722 GCA_047623825.1 Paracoccaceae bacterium
AAGATCGGCATGAAGAACCTCGCCTACAACATGCGCCGTCTGGGTCAACTGGGCCGCCTGAACCCATGCCCGGCATGAAAAACCGGCGACCGGGAGTGCGGATCAGGCAGCACGGCAGCGTGGCCCCGGCGCAAAGAGCCAGGCGACAGACACAAAACCACGCACCGGCCCAAAAATCAGCAGTCCCGTGACAACTTCAAACGGCCGAACCGAACTGCGGCAACAAAAAGTCAGAAAAATCGAGGTGCCCTTTAGATTAAAGTGTTGCGTCGACCAGTTGAAATCGCCGGACAAAGTGAGCTTTGAGATTTTGATGCCTATCTTCCACTCTGCAAACCAAAGTGGACGTTGATAACGCAATCGCCGCGTCACGCGGCCGTGCTTGGATCGCCCGTCGCCCAAGCGACACCCTCTCCGCGATCCATTTCTTTGATGGACGCTATGTCTGCGTCATCAATTTGAAACCCTGTGAGGTCGAGGTTTTGCCGCATCCGATCAGGGTTCAGGCTCTTAGGAAGGACGGCATAGCCGTTTTGCACGCCCCACCGCAAAAGGAGCTGCGCTTCGGATACGCCATATTTAGCGGCCATCTGAGTGAACACCGATCCATCAGTCTTCATCGCATCAGTCTTGGCACTGCCTTGCCCCTCCTGCGTGCGCCATGTCGAAAGTGGGACAAGGCTGCTGTAGGCAATTGGAGCGATCCCATTTTCGGCCATGTAGGAGATCAAATCTGGCTTTTGGGACCATGGGTGCAGTTCAATCTGGTTCGCATCGGGCATCGGCAGACCGGCCTGTTTGATCTCTTCGAGGTGGCCTTGGTTGAAGTTGCTCACGCCAATAGAACGGGCTTTGCCCATCTGCTTTAGCTCAATCAGTGCGCGCCATTGGGCGATACGTTCCGGCCCGCCATAAGGAGCGTGGATGAGGTATAGGTCTGCGTAATCCAGTCCAAGTTTTGTAAGACTTGCATCACATTCGGCAATTGTCTCGTCGTGTGACTTCGGCGTGTCGCCCCATGCCGGATTGCCCGGCCAAAGTTTCGCGGTCACAAAAATCGCTTCGCGTGCCAGGCCTGTTGCTTGCAGGCCAGCGCGGATGCCAGCGCCGACAGCCTCTTCGTTCTGATAAGCTGCGGCGGTATCGATATGACGATACCCGCATGAAATAGCGGAACTCACAGCTTTCGGAGCGTCATCAGTTGACACTAAATACGTGCCAAAGCCCACTGCGGGGATTGCTGTATCATCGTTCAGGCGAAAAGTTTGCGGCATGGTGGTCATGATCGTCTCCAGTCGTGGCATAATGTTAATGATATTCTAACCGCGACAATGGGCCGATGCCTGCCATATCCTCTATTGAGTATGCCTATTCCTCCAAAAAATTATTGTTATAGGTGCGCCAGAAGTCAGTGAGTGCTATGGATTGGCTCGAGGAGATTGACTTGCAACTCAATGAAATAGCAAATCACGCTGCAACATATTTGGCCAATATTGGCAGCAAGCCGGACATAACGTTGCCAAACCTCTTTGTGATGCGCAAGGAAGACGTCAGCGCGCTAGAGGCGGTTGTCTACAACCCTGTCATCTGCCTTATCCTACAAGGCGCCAAAGAAACGACAATTGGAAGGCAATCTGTCAAGCTCCAGGCCGGGGATGCGCTGCTGGTCAGCCATGATCTTCCCGTTGTATCCAAGATCACGCTGGCCAGTCCTAGTATCCCTTATCTTGCCCTGATCCTCTCAATTGATTTGGGTGTGATCCGCAGCCTGTATGAACAGGTTGGCGAAATCGTAGTCGAGGTTCCAAACGCGCGATCCTTGTCCGCAGGGCCTGCCGACCCTTTATGGCTAGAACCCCTCGGTCGCTATCTATCGTTAGCGGATAAGCCGCTGGAGGCGAAGGTGCTTGGTCCTGCGATTTTACGCGAAGTTCATTTTCGCCTGTTGATGTCGCCCATTGGTGGGATGTTGCGCAACCTGCTTTCAGTGGATAGTCACGCCAGTCGCGTCGGCAAAGCAATCTTGATGATCAGAGCAAACTTTCGTGAGCCGATCGCTGTTGCAAATCTGGCCAAGACTGCCGGGATGAGTCCGTCATCCTTTCATGAACACTTCAAATCCGTAACGGGAACCACGCCGCTGCAATTTCAAAAGGACTTGCGGATGATCGCCGCGCGCGAACTGCTGCAAAGCGGGCAAAACACGGTTTCTGCGGTAGGATTTGAGCTCGGGTATGAAAGCCCAACACACTTCAGTCGCGATTATACCCGCAAGTTCGGACTGGCACCGAGCAAAGACATAATGCGCATCGACTTGGTGCATTCATAACGCGGAGCAGACATTTTCTGCTTTACTTCAATAATATCAGAAGGGCTCTTTCCGAACCTTAGCTGCTTTTGCACAACTTGTGATAGACAACGCTGTCAACGTCTGGTTGACGCTTTGGGAGGGTATGGCGGATCTGAGGATCCATCATGCAAACACTAAATTTACCTGCCATCCGCGTGCTTCGGCCCGCTTGGAACAAAGGTTGCATCGTCGGTCAGAAGCTTCCCCTGAAACCTAAACACGTCTGGGCAATCCGCGTGCAGCTCGAGTTGGCCGAGAACCATCGCGACCTCGCCCGGATGAAAGTCGTGAATGTAATGGCATCGGTGCAGATCAAGGAACGGGCATCCGTGCTGCAAAGCAAAACCCAAAAACCGGTTTGGTTTGAAATTTCGGAGGGCAATCTGAGGTCGGAGGCTTGGCAGAGCATGTCAAATCAGCCGCCGCTGGCCTGTCCAATGTATGGCGCGCGCGATACTCCCTTCAAGTATTGTCATTTTTCGCACTCCCAGTGAATTTTAGATAATTTGATATGACTGCTATGACAGTGACAAATAGTGCCGTCTTCGATGCCATGGAAAATAAGAACCAATATCCATCTGCTGTGATTATCGATCCAGAAATTCTTAGTGTCGATCCATACCCAACTTGCCCAACTCCAGCGAACTTGACCCATGCGAATTGAAAGGTAAAAATTGTTACTGTTAAGAGCAAAAATATTGCTACTGAAGCAAACACTACACCTTTTCGGCTCCAAGATTTCAAAATTGCAAGACTAAGAAGCCCGAAAAATATTAGTGGCGCAGACACCAAGACAGATGCAAGGCTGCTTAGATCAGCACCGAATTTAGGGCAAATCGATCGTTAAAATTATGTCACCAAACACAGCGGATGCCGGGGCTTGATGATGCCAAGCTTGCGCGCACTGAACGGGTTCTGCGCCTTGCGGGGCGCAGTATCGTTCTGTGGTGCTGAGCGTTTGCTGTGAAAGATTCAATCTGCGTATGACGCAGCAATTCCCCGTCTTGTCGGGAAATGAGGCTTCTTGGATGCGGCCATCATCAGCGAAAGACTCCCTGCAAAATACGCTCCCCTCGGGTGGGGTTTCGCACTCCACAGGCGGCTCATGAACCAGGTTAAATTGGTCGAGAACCCAGGGGAATGAACCGATGCCAAGGTAGGCCACCGCCGAAATGACAAAGACCGCGGCAACAGAAAGGAGCCGCCTATCGTGTATAAACATAACTACCTCCAACAACCTGAAAGCCCCGTCTGCGCAGAAAACGATCATTAACGTCGGCCTTGATACCCGAAGTTGTATGTATCAACAGCTCTTCGGTTCGTCGAGATTTACTCCAACTCAATACGCCATTCAGAAGCGCATTCGCTGCTTTGCCTCCCAGCAGGGTATCACGGGTTGATTTTCCAACGTACAAAACCTGCACGGTCGTAATCAGAAGCCCAGTTTCCACCAGTGGCTCACCGACATTGCAATAAGCAAACCCAATGGGACTGTCAGATCGGGCTGCGATCAAGACACCATGGCGCGATGTATCAGCAGCGGCACGCTCAGCAGCCATGGTGAATTTTTCGACCGAGAACTCCGCTCCCTTGAATCTGCTTTCTGCCATGGCTTCTTTGGCGAAACATTCAAGGGCAAGGATTTCAGACAGGGTTTCCGCTTTTGCCAAGATAGCGGCAAGACTGCGCAGAGCATGGGTATAGCTTGGGATAGGAGTTTGCATAGCAAAGTTCCTTTGAGTGTCAGCGCCAACTACTGAAGTGCGGTGGTTCAGATGGCTTGGACTCTTCAAATATCTGCAAATCTCGCCGCAGCAAGTACAAGATAACTTTGAGTACATTGCTTGTGTCGAAATTGGCTGCGTCTGTCGAACAACACAACCGGCCCATTGCTGACCTTCGTCAACGGCGCAGTTAGGAACCGCGATGTTTCACCACCATCACCATCTGCACCGCGCGGGCGCGAACCTCTGGCGAATATCGATTTGCCATATTGCTCTTTGCGATGACTCTCATCCTTGTCAGTTTTCGAGTCTCCAGCAAATCCGGCGCGGTTCACACAACTGCATAGCTTAGTACATTTATGGCAAACGGTTCCTTTTTGGGCCTGCGTCGAGCGCGCTCGGTACTACTATCTCACATCCGGCATCCACCGTTGTTGTCGATCGGGGCATCCGTGCGCGGGAATGCCAATCTGAGCGTATCAAATTCAACAATAAAGCCACCGTTGGCCCACGACCAAGTCCCGTATCCCCGTCGTAAGCTGGATGCGAGGCAGTCAGGTTGCATCACGATGACATCCTGCTCGTAGAAGGTTTCGCTGCTCGCCACAGCCGTCGGGACCACGATTTTGCGCGCCTCTTGTGAGATCAGCGTCGTAAATGCCTGGTCTCTTTCAGCCACCCAGGCCTCTCCGTTAGCGTCGATGATTGTCAGCGCATCTTGCGGTGTGATATCGTCGTGCGGCACAGCTGATTGGCGTGTCATGTCAAGTGCTGCAGCACTATAGCCCCAAGGCTGCACAGGCCTGTCGCAGGTGCCCAGATCGATAGTGAACGCGAGCTCATATCCGTTGGCAGCAATACCAGAATTGGTCCATATGACGGACCCATGAGCGGGGTAACTCTCGCCGCTTTCATCTCGGATCTCGGCTGAACATACGGTCAAACCGGTGTAATCTACGGATGCGGTGCTGACCCAGAATCCGTTAAACGGTAGCTGCCTTGTCAGGATCGGATTGTCGACGAGCATCGTCACGTAGATTGCGTCTGGATCAACATAGAACCGCAAATGCTGTTCGCGCATCTCCAGCACGGCGTATTCGATGCCATTCGACATGACCACGTCGCCCATGATTTCAATATCGTCGATATAGCCGCCGTCAGCATAGAATATCGGGTTGATGCCATCCGCGTGGGCCCCGAAGGTTCCGAGCGCCAGAATGCCGACGCCTGTCGCCAAGGTCTTGATTGTGCCAAACATCTATAAGCTCCGTAAGCCGACATTCCCCAAGTGGAATGCCTTTTTGTGCTAGCTGCCACTGAGCGGCATCAAGTTTCAAGTGCAATGTTTGATCTGAAGGCTGCAAGTTCTTCGGTCATTCTCTTGGGCGAGGCCTAGATCATCCACCACTTGCTTGCGTGTAAGCTCGTTGGTCAGTGCGATACGCACCGCATCCTTGCAGAATTCGTCCGTCCGTTTCGTTCCCATAGTTAATCTCCTTTGTTGCAATAAATGCTATCAAAGGCGCGGCATAAAACCGCGACAGGTCCACCACGGTGTATCAGTCTTTTTGAGTTTTAGCGAAGCCGTCACCAGACACGAATACTCTATATTTCTCGGTAAAATTTGGGTGCATTTCTTGAGCTAGAT
>JBLHOS010000115.1:0-5626 GCA_047623825.1 Paracoccaceae bacterium
GGGAGGAGGAATCTAGCTGGTGCGGACATCGGTGCCAATCGCACCGAACGGCGGCAAAGACCCTGAAGTGATCGATGCTGCGGCATGTACATTTCTACATGAAGGGCGGATTGCCGACCTTCGCTGCAATCGTGAACTAAATGGGGAACTTGAAGAAAGCGGACGCTCAGGGGTTACGACCCAGCTTTTTACGATGTGCATACGCAGCGAAGGTCAGCAACGAGCCCAAACTGTCAGTTTTTGGAGTCGCCGCGAATGGCCGCTATCCTAGTGCGTTGATGCTGACGTGACGACGGCTTTGAACCCAATTTGCCAATAGCGGCTTATGCCTGACGTTTGGTGAAGTTTTTGAGGCGACCATTTATCAAAGCAATTGCGAAAGAAATAGAAAATTGGGTGTCACATTGCCGTTTGGTTGACGCGCTTCATCAAGGCCTCACCAGTTTCTTTACGTTCGGTGTAGCGCTCGACAAGATAATCAGAGCGACCGCGCGTCAGAAGTGTGAACTTAACCAATTCCTCCATGACATCGACCATGCGGTCATAGTTTGGCGATGGCTTCATCCGTTCGTTATCGTCAAATTCAAGAAACGCTTTGGGTGTCGAAGATTGATTGGGAATTGTTATGAGCCGCATCCAGCGACCAAGTATCCGCAGTTGATTAACGGTGTTGAAACTTTGCGACCCGCCGTTGACCTGCATCACCGCAAGCGTCTTACCCTGAGTCGGGCGCACAGCCCCTAAAGAAAGCGGTATCCAGTCGATTTGCGACTTCATGATACCTGTCATGGCCCCGTGGCGTTCGGGGGAGCACCAAACCATGCCTTCACTCCAAGTTACCAGATCGCGCAACTCCTGCACCTTAGGGTGAGACGCGTCTGTATCGTCTGGCATTGGCAAGCCACTTGGATCAAACGTCTTGGTGTCTGCCCCGAGGCGCGTCAGAACACGCGCGGCTTCTTGGGTCATCAAACGGCTGAAAGATCGGTCCCGAAGCGACCCGTAAAGCAACAAGATACGCGGTGCGTGGTCTGGTTCATCGTTGGAATGCAATCGAGCAGGGTCAATGGTGTGGAAATGGTCGTCTGCAATGTTGGGCGTGTCGGTCATTTCGTAGCCTTTCGGGTATTTGAGATAGCGTCAATCAGGGCATCCAGCGCGTGATCCAGTTGCGCACGGGGACATGCAATATTCAGTCGCCCGAACCCTGCACCGCCATCGCCAAACGCGACACCACGGGTAATGGCCCATGAAGCGTCCCGCCTTAGAAACTGCGTCAATTCATCTTGCTCGAGGCCCAATGCGCGAAAATCCAGCCAAAGCAAAAAGGTGCCTTCTGGCTCGATAAAGGTGACATCCGGCACATCGCCAATCCGGTCACGTACCAAGGCAAGGTTGTCCGCGATATACGCCGTGACAGCATCCAGCCATCCACTGCCATTCTGATACGCGGCCTCCATTGCGACGCTCGCGAAGGCATTGTTTTTATTCACGGTCAGGCGGCTGTTTTCGACCTTAAACGCATCGCGGCGCGCCGGGTCAGGCACCACCGTGAATGCGCTGCAACACGCCGCGATATTAAAGCTTTTGGCGGGTGATAGGCAGGTGATGCTATTGAGTGCATCCTCATGCGAGATTGAAGAAAACGGGGTATATTCATGGCCTGCAAATGTGATGTCGCCGTGGATTTCATCCGATACAACCACAACGCCGTGCTTTCGACAGATCGCACCAAGTTGGGCCAATTCCGCTTTGGACCAGACACGGCCAACAGGATTGTGTGGGTTGCACAGAAACAACATTTTTGTGCGCGAATTTGCCGCGCAGGTTTCAAGTCCGTCAAAATCCATTTCATAGCGACCACTCAATAGGATCAACGGGTTAGTCACCATATGGCGGCCGTTTTCTGCGATGATGTCGGCGAAGTCGAAAAAGACGGGTGGCTGGACAATGATACCGTCACCGAGATCCGTAAACAGATTTGCTGCCATGGAAAGGCTATTGAGCACATTGGGCGCACGCAGAATATGCTCAGGGTCCGTAGTCCAGCCGTGCCGCATCTGCAGCCAATTCGTGAGCGCGGGCATCAAACCATCCGGCACTGCTTCATACCCAAAAATACCGTGGGCCAAGCGCCCTGCCAACGCGTCCAACACAACAGGTGGCGCGCGAAAATCCATGTCGGCCACACCAGCAGCAAACAGGTCCATCCCATCCGCGCCAAGAACCATCCGGTGCACTTTGAGCGCAGGAACCTCGCGGCGGTTGATTACCTCGTCAAAATCAAAGCTTTCAGTCATTTTCGGTGTCCTCCAAAAACCAACCAAAGAACCAAGTCGCCAAAACCGCCGCAACTAGTTGGATGGCAATGAAGGCCACTACATCAGTGGGCGCGATCCCTGCGAACGTGTCGGAAAACCCGCGTGCGATTGTCACGGCTGGGTTCGCAAATGACGTTGAAGAGGTGAACCAGTAGGCGGCCGTAATGTATAGCCCGACCGCCATCGGCACAGCGGTAGGTCGCGCCTTGATGCAGGCGTGGATCGTACCCACCAAACCAAAGGTTGCCACAAACTCTCCGGCCCATTGACCGATACCACTACGGATCGTGGTTGAAGGGTCGATCAGTGGGTGTTCAAACATTACATGCGCTGCCAGCACACCCATGATGCCACCAAACACCTGCGCTATCACATAGAGCCCAGCATCACGCTTTTCGATTTCGCACCGCATGGCAAAGCTAAGGGTCACCGCCGGATTGAAATGCGCGCCCGAAATTGGCCCAAAGATAGTAATCAAAACCACAAGGATCGCGCCAGTTGGTATCGTATTGCCCAACAACGCAATCGCCACGTTCCCGTCGGCCAATCGTTCAGCCATGATCCCAGAGCCAATGACCGTCGCGAGCAGTGAAAAAGTTCCCAGCCATTCGGCCATCAACCGTCTTTCAAGTGTCATTTTGCGTCCCCTACATCCATGCTCTCAAACACGGGTGTGCGTACAACGATACCGACAAGAGCCGTGGCTGCACCACGAATGTCCTCAAGCATAAAAGGATGTATGGTCATGTTTTTGCGCCACGTTGGGCAGCATCAGACGCAATCTGAAACACCGCATCGCCGCGCACGACCTGCGCCATCGCCCGCTTGCACAAGACAATGCCTCCGTAAGGCGAGACGATCATGTCCGGTTCTGACATAGGCGTGTCTGGGTGGTGAATGCGTCCAACAACTTCGCCAACTGACACATCTTCCCCGATGGATTTAAGAGATTCGAAAAGGCCTGCTGCATAAGAGAAAACTGACCCCTGCGCGTTCAGTTCACGCGTGCCCTGCACTGCATCCAGCTTATAGTCGGGCAACATATCAAGCGAGTGCAGGATGCGGCGCAATCCGCGTTCGGTTCGCTGCAGAACGTCAGGCGTGACTTCACCGCCACCGCCAAGTTCGGCCATAACATTAATCACGCCATTGCGATTGGCTGCACCCATCGCGGTTCTTGCGGTGCTGTTGCGCCCGCCACCACCTGTGAAAACCCAAGCATAAGGCAAATCAAATGCGTCTTGAATGCGGACCAGCGCCTCAGCCTCCGCTAGGCTATGTCCTTGTCCTCGCAGCAATGTCGGGGGGTAAAAAAGCGAACTGCCCCCCGAATGAAGGTCAATCGCATAGTCGGCCAAGGGCATGAGTATGTCCTCGATATAATGCGCAATCATTTCAGTTGGACTGCCCGCCGCATTGCCGGGAAACAGGCGATTGAGGTTGCCTTCATCTATGGGCGATGTCCGCAAACCAGCCTGCGCGGCGGGATAATTCACCATCGGCACCAAGATTAAACGACCGCGAACATCGGCAGGGTCCAATTCGCGTGCAAGGTTAGATACCGCAATCTGGCCTTCGTATTCATCCCCATGAGTGCCCGCCATGATCATAAGCGTTGGCCCCGCGCCGTTCTTGATTGAAACGATGGGCACTGGAATCCAGCCATATGCTGATCGGTGAACAGAATTTGGCACCCGCAGAAATCCGGCGTGTTTTCCACTTGCCTCAAAGTCCACCTCGGACGTAATCAAAGTTCCGGTCATAGGAGTCCCCCCACCTAACATTTCGGTAAACGCCGAATTGATTCAGGGCTAATTCAGCCATAATGGCTTGTCAAGTTTCGTTATTTCGGGCAATACCGAAATATGGAGCAACCCAACGCCATCGAAGCCTTTGCAGCCCTCGCGCAACCAACCCGAATTGCGGCGTTCCGCTTGTTAGTCAGGGTTGGCCCAGCGGGATTACCAGCCTTGGAAATTTCTAGGCAATTAGGCACAAAGCCTTCCACGTTATCAGGGCATTTATCTATCCTAAAACGCGCTGGCGTCCTTACTGCCACGCGTCATCAGCGCGAAATTCACTACGCAGCCAACCTTGGAACTGTGAACGCGCTCGTCCAATTCCTGATAGCTGACTGTTGTGGCGGAAAAATAGAAAACTGCACCGAGATCGTAGCGCTCCTTGATCGACAGCCAAATACCTAAAGCGAACATCCTACTCGCCACTTCAAACGGCAGCAAAGTCCCGCTTCTGCGACATTGAAGGGCTAGAAATACTGCGCTGTGCATGAATGTCGGCTTTGTGGAAGCTGCGCCGCAGCATCGGATGGCACGGCCAATGTCCGGTAAGGGCCGAAAGCAGACCTGCGAACCCGTCCAGCTGTGAGAGCAAGCCGCGAATGGTCACTCTGATCAGACCCATAAATCGGGACCGCTTTTAGGACCATTCTTGATCAAGCGGCATAGCGTAAGTATCTATAATTGCATGGATAAATTGTGTTGATGATTGCCTCTTCTGGGCACCACTATTTTCTGATAACTTATTGATATTCCTTCGAGATTAACCATCGGAGGCTATCACCGTGTCACACATCCCGTACACAATTTGTCGTTCTGGCAGCTATTACTACAACCGTCGTGTCCCAAAACATGCGGTTAACGCCTACGGATCATTCATTCGGCAATCCTTATCGCAAGACCCTGTAGAAGCAGAGCTATATTCTAGGCGACTCAATGAGGTTCTTGAGAGCTCCTGGAGTGCTCGAGAAGTGATTCACCCAGTGGATGTCGCCTCAGTCATCGAAAGCTTCAAGCCAAGATCAGCCTTGTTGTCAGAGATGGCAGAGGAATACCTGTCCCTCAGGAGCATTGAGCAAACCCCACTCAGGGTCGCCCTAACCACGTTTATTGCGGTGGCTGGAGACAGAGATGTCAGGCAGTATTCTCGTGAAGATACAAAGGTGTTTGTTCGACATCTGACCAAGAAGGGAAACAAGACCGCGACGATCAGGCGCAGGGTCAACAGCCTCTCAGCCATACTCAACTTTGCCTACTCGGAGCTGGACCTAGACAAGAGAAACCCTTTCAAACGATTGATGATCCAAGGTGAGGGAGAAGACAGCTTCAAGCGAGGGGTCTTTACCCATGCGCAACTCAGTCAGGGGTACGACAAAGCTCTAGTGAGAACGCCAGTGGAATACTGCACCACGTAGCGGCTGGATTATCCGGCTGCAGATGGGCTGATTGGCCTGTCCTGTTAGGCTCTTCGTTTTGACGGAGGGCGGGATTGAAGCACGTGGAATTGTA
>JBLHOS010000116.1:0-5530 GCA_047623825.1 Paracoccaceae bacterium
AGAGGGATCCCAAATCTCAGCGCGTTGCTCAGCCGAATAATAAATCCTGGTACGATACTTCATTGCCTACACTCCATCTCTTCCAAAAGATTAAAGTGTTGCGTTCACCTGTTGAGGCCACCGCCAAAAGCGCCTGCATCTCAGTACGTTCTGGCGCGTCATTATGCTCAATAGTCATCACGTTGAACTGATGTTCATCGAAATCAACCGTTTTCATAATCTCATATTCGGACCCTTCGGTGTCAACCGAGAGATAATCGATGACGTGAGGTGCGTTGTGCTGCGTCAGGAGATCGTTGAGGGATATGGTCTCAACATCATAGGATTTGCCGCGTCGCCGGCGGGAGTTTGAGACATACGAGGTGACCGAGGAATGTTCACCCCGTGGTGCCTCGGTGAAAGAGATCTTTTCTGCGCTTTTGCGCCAAACACAACGGGTTTCAATAGTGGCCTTACGGTTGGCCTTAAGGTCATCGTGCCAATCGCGCGCGGGTTCAGCCAAGATACCAGACCAGCCAAAGCCGGTTTCCATCACGTAAGAATTGCTGAGCGAGACGCCGTCTGTGGCTCCAAATTCAACGAAAAACCCGTCTTTCTTGAAGTCCAACATTACGAAAGCGAACAGATCTTGGCGCAGTTGCGAGCTCGAGGCAGATAGCATAGACAGACATTCGCTTTGCTTTTCAGGGGGCATCGCTTTGACGAAAGCCAGATCAAAAAAAGCATGGCTTTGAGCCTTGAGACTCTGCAACTGATCCCGATGCGTGACGGTAAAGTTGGTTTTTGCGGCAAGGCACGAGAAAATGCGAAGGCATTATTCTGTCCTAGATTTGAGATTGCTTTCGCATCGCCTAATTCGGCTTTGCTGTCAAACGTCCAATTCTTCTACGAAGCGGGCATTTTCTTGGATATATTGGAACCGCATCTCAGGCTTTTTACCCATCAGACGCTCAACCAGATCACCGGTTTCGCCTGGTTCATCCTCATCGATATTGACGCGGATCAGCTTGCGGGTAGCGACGTTCATTGTGGTGTCTTTAAGGTCCTTGGCGTCCATCTCACCCAAGCCCTTGAACCGAGAGATGTCAATTTTGCCTTTCCCACCCAATCCCTTAGCCAGCCAATCGTCACGCTCTTGCTCATCAAGGCAATAAACGCGGCGCGCGCCTTGGGTCAGACGAAACAGTGGTGGGCAGGCCAGATACAGATGGCCCGCATCGATCATCGGACGCATCTGGGTGAAAAAGAACGTCATCAGAAGGGCCGCAATATGGGCGCCGTCAACATCTGCATCGGTCATGATGATAATCTTATCATAGCGAAGATCTTCGACGTTGAATTTAGGACCGATTTGCACGCCAAGCGCCTGACACAGATCTGAGATTTCAGTATTTTGGGACATCTTGTTGGATGCGGCACCCAAGACGTTCAGGATCTTGCCGCGCAATGGCAACAGTGCTTGAATTTTGCGGTCCCGTGCCATCTTGGCCGAGCCGCCAGCGCTGTCACCCTCTACTAAGAACAGTTCGGTTCCATCACGGGCCTGCTGTGAGCAATCTACCAGTTTTCCGGGCAGCCGCAGCCGTTTGGTGGCCGATTTACGGGCGGTTTCTTTCTCTTGGCGCCGGTGCAGACGCTCCTCGGCGCGCAACACCAGAAAATCAAGGATAGCGCCCGCAGATTTTGTATCAGCGGCCAGCCAATTGTCAAAATGGTCACGGACTGCGCCCTCAACCAAACGGTGGGCCTCAGTCGTGGCCAGACGGTCCTTGGTTTGACCAACGAATTCGGGGTCGCGAATGAAACAGCTCACTAATGCGCAGCCGCCGGTCACAAGGTCGTCGCGGGTAATCTGGGCGGCTTTGCGATTGCCGACCAACTCGCCATAGGCGCGGATGCCCTTTAGGATGGCAGCCCAAAAACCGGCCTCATGGGTGCCGCCTTCGGGTGTGGGAACCGTGTTGCAATATGACCCGATAAAGCCGTCCATTGCGGGCGTCCAATTAATCGCCCATTCGACTGAGCCGGGGACGCTGTATTTTTCCTGAAAGGAAACTTTTCCCGCAAACGGAGCGTTGGAATATGTAGCGGCGGTGCCAAGCGTTTCTTTTAGGTAGTCAGCAAGACCGCCGGGGAAGTGGAAAACGGCCTCGGTTGGAGTTTCGCCGTCACTGATTGCGGATTTCCAGCGGATCTCGACGCCTGAAAACAGATACGCCTTGGAGCGGACCATTTTCAGCATACGGGCTGGCTTGAATTTCAAACTGCCAAAAATCTGGTTGTCGGCATGGAACGTTACGGACGTGCCGCGCCGGTTGGGCGCTTGGCCGACCAACTCAACTGGTCCTTGCGGAATGCCGCGCGAAAACTCTTGCGCATAAAGCTCCCGGTTGCGGGCAACTTCGACGCGCACGTGATCCGACAGGGCGTTCACAACCGAAATACCAACGCCGTGCAGGCCGCCTGATGTTTCGTAAGCCTTTCCTGAGAATTTGCCGCCGGCATGCAGGGTGCACATGATCACCTCTAGTGCGGATTTTCCGGGGAATTTCGGATGGGGATCGATAGGAATGCCGCGGCCATTGTCACGGATCGTCACCGAATAATCCACATTCAGTTCAACCTCGATCCTTGTGGCGTGGCCGGCAACGGCCTCATCCATCGAGTTGTCGAGGACTTCGGCCACCAGATGGTGCAATGCACGCTCATCTGTGCCGCCGATATACATACCGGGACGTTTGCGAACAGGCTCAAGCCCCTCCAACACTTCGATGGAGGAGGCGTCGTAGATTTGCGGATCAGGTGCACCGGAAAGAAGATCGGTCATGTCAGCTGCTCATATTTTTGGTTTTGTTGAGTATGGCAGAGCCGCGCAAAGGGGGAAAGGGGCTAACCTGGAAATTGCCTTGCGTCTCAGTGCGCCAAAAGCGCTATTGATGTAATAGATTTTTAAACAATTTGAGGACGAAACGATGGGGTGGAAAGGGACAGTTTTGTCAATAAATGCCGCGGTTAACGCGGCTGCAAAGGATACCGATCGACGCCAAAAGGCCAACCTGAAAGCATAGGTCGCCGATGATGCTGCCCGCGACGTTGGAAATTGGCAAGACTATCTTTCCAAGATCATGATGACACATGCCCACGTTGCTGACAGGATCGATTGGCACGCGTTACGAATTGCGCCGCCGCCCAAGGCCCCCTTGCCCACGGACAGGATGACGACACGGGCGGCTCACGAACTTCAGGCGTTTCGACCCAGTTTGCTAAGCCGTCTGCTAGGCACTAGTGAGCGAAACAGGCATCGACTTGAGCAGGGTAAAATCGACGATGCGAGCAACCATAAAAAAAGCCAAAAGGACCATCAAGCCGATTCCTAGACTGGGAGAACGACCGCGCGCTGGCTGAAAAGGCTGGTGGTTGGAGAAGAAGACGCAATCCTGGAAGTTCTCGAAGAAATGCAGTCGCTGACATCCGAGGACCTGATCGGGAAGGGCATTGGGTTTTCTATCAAACAAGGGGCTGTTCATGCCGCTGTCAGCGTTCATCGCGATGAGATCGTCCCTAATTTCAGGCGCAAACAGCTGGCCAGTGGAAAACTGTCGCAAACCAAGATGCCGATAGGTGAATTCAACGAGATCTATCATGACTGTGTCGCGAGCGCGAGTTTAAGAGTTGCCGGCGATGTCTTCCAGTTCGTCCCTATTGCTGAGGTTTATGTCACCTGCGCAGTCGAGATGCTGAACCCTGAGAACGGACACATGGAAGAAACGCCAATTTTGTCGGTAAGATATGTGCGAGAGACTTTTGAAAACCTGAACCTAAGTCGTCTGGATCCATCGCAGAGTTTGAACAGCTTTGTCCATCATATGGTATTTAGCCGGACCAAGGGTTTTTCCCGTACGGAATCGCTCTGACCAGCCGGTCCAAGGCAATTCCTGATGCAAAAGACCCCTTTTATGACACAAGGAGCCATCGATGGTCTGGATCACAACCGTACCGTTCGCCCAAGCGACCGGCAAACTGCGGCGCCTTTATGATCGCGTCACTGGGCCGGGCGGAAACGTCGACAATATCATGATGTCCCACAGCCTGCGGCCCCATTCCATGGAGGGGCACATGGCGCTTTATAAAGCAGTGCTGCATCACAGCGGCAACAAGATTCCGAAATGGTTTTTGGAGGTTTTGGGTGTTTGGGTCAGCTCCCTCAATGCATGCGGTTACTGTGTTGAGCATCACTTTTCTGGTCTGGTGCGGCTGCTGGATGACGCGCCAAGATCGCAGGCAATTCGGGCTGCTATTGAGGTGCGCGCTATTGAGGCTGCACCGCTGGATGCAGCCCAGCATGAGGCGATGCGCTATGCCCGCAAGTTGACCGAAAATCCGGCCAGTCTGATTGAGGCCGATATTGAGGCGCTGCGAGGTGTCGGGCATGATGACGGCCAGATCCTTGAGATAAACCAAGTTTGTGCCTATTTCGCCTATGCTAACAGAACGGTTTTGGGGCTGGGATGTTCCACAACTGGCGATATATTGGGCCTGTCGCCGGGAAATTCGGCCGATCCAGAGGATTGGGGTCATGCATGACATAAATTCTGCGCGTTTAGGCCTTGAACATCCCACGAGAACCCATCAATTGGCCGATGCCAATCAGAGTGTTTAATTTGCCATGACCGAGCCTGAATTACATCTCAAAGATATCCCGGATTGGCGCTATTTGCTGCGCGAATACTATGAGCTTTATCGCCACCTCTCCTCGGGTGGCAGCACCCAAATCCGGACGCATCAGCGGACAGTGCGCGAGGCAATCGGTCGGGTCTTGAAGGCCAATCCGGAATTACGCGTTCAGCCGCCTGCGCAAAAACCGGTGACAGCACATCTAAAGCGCGCATTGGACGAAGGGCGGATGGAACGTTTGGCCCCTGTTGTGCGTGCGTTGGAGTCGGTGCAAAATGTCTTGTCGTGGCAATATGGCTATGACAAAGTTCCGCGCGGGCTGAGCCGAAACTATGCATATGCTGAGCTTTGTGGACCAAACGGGCCGGTGGTCACGACCGAGATTATTCTGGGTATCGTGTTGTTCGCCCCAAGCTGCACCTATCCCGCCCATTCCCATGATGGCATCACGGAAAGCTATATTTGCCTGTCCGGCGCGGTGTCTGAGAACCATTACGGCGTTTATGCGCCCGGATCCATGATCTTTAACCCACCCAAGCAGACACACCGGATCACCGTCAGCGATCACGAACCTGCGCTGCTGGCTTATGCTTGGGTTGGGAGTGCCGACGCATTGGCTAGTCAAAAGATGACCTTTTCGCGCGCCAAACCTGCCGTCTGATCAGCGAGACATACTGGTGGCGTTATAAGCCTCTAGATTGGCCCGCGTTTCTTGGCTTACAAGAAACTCCCCTTCGATATGGTCCGGTGGGTGGTGGCCATGGTTGCTGACCAATCGGTCCATGGTACTTTGGCCTGACCGTCACCATTAATTAACACATAGGCTGCAAACGCTGACACAGCAATGGAAAAACCG
>JBLHOS010000117.1:0-5481 GCA_047623825.1 Paracoccaceae bacterium
TGGTCGTCGCTTGCTTGTGAAGATGGATCAGCATGGCAGCACCCCGTTCCGAATGTCCCTCAGAACCGATCTTGCCATAAAAAAGGCATAGCGCCGCGGGTCAATGTGATGGTCCGGGATGGAACAGCTACCGACGCATTCCGCTTTTCATGCCGCAGGACGATTCATCCTCATTGACTTATCCCTTGCGAATTCGAACGCAACATGCACAATTAATGCAACTTATGTGTAGGAGCGCACAGAATGTCATTTGAGCATTGGGACGAAGTTCGAACGGCTTATCAGGTTGCCAGAATTGGAACCGTAAGTGGCGCGGCAGAGGTTCTAGGCGTCCACCATGCCACGGTCATTCGCCATATTGATGCACTGGAAGGACGGCTGGGGGCCAAGTTGTTTCAACGTCACGCACGTGGCTATACCCCGACCGAGGCGGGCCAAGATCTGCTGATCGTCGCCGCCAGCACGGATGACCAGTTCACCCAATTGGCAGGCCGGATCAAGGGTCGGGGCAATGAGGTGACGGGTGATTTGGTTGTGACTTCGCTTGGTGCAATCTCACCGTTGTTTGTGCCTGCAATGGCGGCGTTCCAAAAAGAACATCCTGATCTGACGATACGGCTGCTGACCGATGAACGTCTGTTTCGACTGGAATATGGTGAGGCGCATGTGGCGATCCGTGCTGGCAAAGCCGGTGACAACCCTGACAACATTGTGCAGCCGTTCTTTACCCAAAATATTAGGCTGGTCGCACATGCCGATTACGTGGCCGAATACGGGTTGCTGGATGAAAAAAATCTGGATCACCACCGCTTTATCGGCTCGGCGCAGGATCGCAGCCGGGAACCGTTTTTCCGCTGGATGTCAGAAATGGTCCCTGAAGGCTCGATCGTGTATCGCACGTCGGATCTGCGCGGGATGAAGGATGCGGTTCTGGCCGGAATTGGGATCGGAATTGTTGCCAGCTGGGACCGGTTTGGCACTGAAGATCTGGTCGAAATGCTGCCCTCGCTAGAGGAATGGGCATTTCCGCTTTGGTTGGTCACGCATATGGATTTGCACCGCACGGCCAAGGTGCAGACCTTTCTGCAGTTTCTTAAAGAACAGGTCAAAACCTGGGACCTCGGCTAAGCCGGGGCTGAGATGTTTGCCCGCCTAAGCCCCTCAACCCGAGGGCATCTTGCGATGCTGCTGTTCTCTGCGCTGGTCGCTGGGTCCTTCTCGTTGGGTAGCCTTGCGGCCAATCAGATTGCGCCGAGTACTTTAAATGCGTTGCGTTTTGTGGTTGCGGCCTGCGTGATGGGGGCTGTGGCCTTGGCGACAACCGGCCTGCCGCGCGCCGCATGGCGCGCACCTTGGCGCTATCTGATCTTGGGCGGCCTATACGCAATTTATTTCGTGCTGATGTTTGAGGGTCTAAAGACCGCGCCACCGGTTTCAGCCGCGGCGGTCTTTACGTTGACCCCGATCATCGCGGCCGGTTTTGGATGGTTGCTGATGCGGCAGGCCCTGACGCGGCGGATGGTGCTGGCGCTATTGGTTGGCGGGGCTGGCGCACTTTGGGTGATCTTTCGCGCAGATCCGGCGTTCCTTTTGGCCTTTCGCATTGGTCCGGGTGAGATGATCTATTTCTGGGGCTGTGTGGCGCATGCCGCCTATACGCCCGCCGTGCGGTTCTTGAACCGGGGTGAGCATCCGGTTGTCTTTACATTCGGCACGCTGGTGGGTGGGGGACTGTTGTTGGTTGCCTATGGCTGGAGCGATCTGCGCGCGACAGATTGGGCCGCGTTACCCGCGATTGTGTGGATCACACTGGCTTATGTCTCAATCGTCGCGAGTGCCGCGACTTTTACCTTGGTGCAATATGCGACGCTGCGATTACCATCCTCCAAGGTCATGGCCTACACCTATCTGACGCCGTCCTGGGTGATTTTGTGGGAGATCGCGATGGGCAATCCCGCGCCTGCGCTGCTGGTGCTGGTAGGTGTTGGGCTGACGATGATGGCGCTGTGGATGCTGTTAAAGCAAGAAGTTTAACACGTCAGGGGTCTAGGTCGTCTGCGTCCGCATCGTGTGGCTGGTCCAGCTGTTGCGCAAGGAAGGCCTCAAACGCATCAAGGTTCACCGGCTCAAACTGACCAAATCCCTGCATCCAAACGCTGGCCTCTTTCAGGGCGTCCGGTTCCAGCTTGCACCACTTGACGCGACCGCGTTTTTCTTGCGCGATCAGGCCCGCGCGCATCAGGATACTCAGGTGTTTTGAGATCGCAGCCAGCGACATCTCAAACGGTTCAGCCACATCTGTGACAGCCATATCATCCTCCAGCAGCATCGCCAGAATGCGGCGGCGGGTGGGATCGGCCAATGCGGCGAAGGCGGCGTCCAGTTTCAACGACATGGGGCAGGGTCATAACGCCGAACACCGGGCAGGGGAAGATCTCTGATCCTTGGGTGGCCCTTGATTTTTGGTTGGTCCAGCAGATGGCCGTGCCGCTGATCTCGTTGATCGTAGCCTTTTTGGGCGCCACGGCGCTGTTTGGTCATCCGATACTGGATCTTTCCCAAGATAAGTTGTTGATCGACGCAGATATTGCCATATCTGGCGCGACCGTTCAAAAGCCACTTCCTGATAGGGAATGTTCCCAAAAGTCACACCACGAGTATGCTTGGAAAATTGCCCGCATTAAATGTATCGCCCGCTTTAGCCGGGTGGCCCATGACGTTGAGGCGGGACATCTGCTGCGCTGTTTCGATATCGGGCCTCGGGAGGGTGGCTATTATGTGGTGCATGTCGAAGGGGTGATGCGACACAAGGCAGTATGTGTGTTCCGCGACTGGCTGATTGCGCAAGGCCAAGACGCTGATGTGCAAGATCCAGGCGACAATCAACCAAATGGTTGAATATAGCTTTCGGCGATGCTGACCCCTGAAATCACTGTTTGCGCTGGTTGATCGCTTTGCCGCACCCAAATTTAATGTAGTTATAACATTAGGTTAGATCTAAATTGAAGCGCAGTTAATTGCATTGACTCACATCGCCGCGCTGCCTAGGTTCCCCACGACGTTCCAAAGGAGCTTCATTTGATGACCGACCCGCAAGATGCTGCGCGCCTCAAGGCGCTGGAACAGCGGCTGTCGCAGATGAAAAAGGGTAAACAGCCTACTCCTCACATGGAACAGCATCATGCGCAGGCACATCTGGCTTGGCGAATGGTGATTGAGCTGGTGGCCGGCATGGTTATCGGTTTTGGCATCGGCTTTGGGTTGGACTTCCTGTTAGGAACAAAACCTTTTTTGATGGTGCTATTTATATTGCTGGGTTTTGTGGCTGGGGTGAAGACGATGATCCGCTCTGCCAAAGAGATCCAAGAAAAGACAATCGCGGCTGTAGCCGCGCGCGAAGACGAAAGGGACTAAGACGTGGCTGAAGAGGCGCCTATTCAAAGCGGTTTGCAGATCCATCCAATGGATCAGTTTATTGTTAAGTCCCTGTTTGGGGACGGCCCAATCCATTGGTACACGCCAACCAACGTCACACTGTGGATGATGCTGGCGATCGTGTGTGTCGTGCTGATGATGATTGTTGGCACCCGCGGCCGCGCCATCGTCCCTAGCCGCGCCCAGTCGGTCGCAGAGCTGACATATGGTTTTGTTCGCAAGATGGTTGAGGACGTGGCAGGCAAAGAAGCGCTGCCGTATTTTCCCTACATCCTGACATTGTTCTTGTTCATTCTGTTCGCTAACTTTCTTGGCCTTGTCCCCATGAGCTTTACCACAACATCGCACATCGCGGTGACAGCGGTTCTTGCGATGGCAGTATTCTTGACAGTCACTATTTTGGGTTTCGTCAAGAACGGGGTCAGTTTCCTAGGTCTGTTCTGGGTATCATCCGCGCCATTGGCGTTGCGTCCCGTTTTGGCGATCATAGAATTAATCTCATACTTTGTGCGCCCGGTTAGTCATTCTATTCGTTTGGCTGGCAACGTCATGGCAGGTCATGCCGTGATCAAGGTGTTTGCCGGATTTGCCGGTGTATTGGGCGTCGGGGCCGTAGCCCCCATTGTTGCCATCACAGCCGTTTACGGCCTGGAGGTCCTTGTGGCCGCTATCCAGGCATATGTCTTCACCATCCTGACCTGCGTGTACTTGAAAGACGCGCTGCATCCGCAACACTAGTTGCTGCTGCCGGGATAAGAAATCTTAGCCAATTCCAACTTTAGGAGAGACGATTATGGAAGGCGATATCGCACAAATGGGTCAATTCATCGGCGCAGGTTTGGCCGCAATCGGTTCCGGCGCTGCCGCAATCGGTGTGGGCCATGTGGCAGGGAACTTCCTGTCCGGCGCGCTGCGGAACCCATCGGCTGCTGCCGGTCAGACAGCAACCCTGTTCATCGGCATCGCATTTGCAGAAGCTTTGGGGATCTTCGCGTTCCTCGTCGCCCTTCTGCTGATGTTCGCCGTTTAAACCTTTCGCGAACCAACCCTTACGACCGGATTGTCTGCTTTCGTGGCAGACAATCCGGGGTAATCCAGGTTCCACGGAGGACAAGATGGCCGACGAAGCCCATGAGGCTGTAGCTTCCGCGCCCGGAATGCCACAGTTAGAAATTGCGACATTTCCCAACCAGATCTTCTGGTTGGTGGTCACGCTGGTCGTGATCTATCTTCTGCTGTCCCGGATTTCCTTGCCCCGCATCGGTGCGGTTTTGGCAGAGCGTCAGGGCATCATTACGAATGATATTTCGGCAGCCGAGGATCTGAAGCGTCAGGCATCAGGCGCCGAGGCAGCCTATAATCAAGCACTGGCAGACGCCCGCGTCGAAGCCAACGCAATCGTGGCTGCGGCAAAAGTAGACATTCAGGCAGAGCTTGCGGATGCAACTGCACATGCGGACGCGGAAATTTCTGCCCAAGTGGTTGAGTCTGAGGCCCGGATTTCTGAAATCCGTGCAGGTGCTATGAAAAGTGTTGAAGAGGTTGCCAGTGCGACTGCTGCAGAATTGGTAATTGTACTTGCCCCCGGCAAGGCAGATCTTTCTGGCGTAGCGGCCGCCGTTACAGCGCGCTTGAAAGGATGAACAACATGACCCGTCTGAGTGTTCTTTTCGCCTTGATCGCGTCGCCTGCATTGGCGGCTACCGGCCCGTTCTTCTCGTTATACAACACTGACTTCGTGACTATACTTGGTTTCCTCGTATTCGTCGGTGTGCTGGTTTATTTCAAAATACCCGGCATGCTGATGGAGAAGCTGGACAATCGGGCCGCACAGATCAAATCCGATTTGGACGAAGCCCGGGCGTTGCGTGAAGAGGCCCAGATAATTCTAGCGTCTTACGAGCGCAAACAAAAAGAAGTGGCAGAGCAATCTGCCCGCATCGTGGCCGCCGCGCGCGAAGATGCAGCAGCTGCTGCTGAACAGGCCAAAGAGGATCTCAAAGCCTCTGTGGCGCGCCGGTTACAAGCCGCCCTCGATCAGATCGC
>JBLHOS010000118.1:0-5437 GCA_047623825.1 Paracoccaceae bacterium
CTCCAGCGTGGGCCGGGGCACTAGCCCCGGGCGCTACTGCATCCCTCGTCGTAGGGTCTCGTCTTGCAGCAGCTTGATCCGCTCATAGGGACTGACAGTGCTTTGGATCGTCTTGGCTAAAACCTGCGTATAACGGGCAGTTGTGGTCCGCTTGGCGGGGAACCCCCGCAGCACTTGGATGACCCTGACATCCATTGCCCCCTCTCGGGCCTGTAAACATGCCCTGCCGGGCAACGGGACAGGCGATTGTGCAGTAGTACTCCGCCGAGAGGGGGTATTGGCCTCCAACAGATGGGTCGCGAAGCTGTGGCGGAGCGTGTGCAGCGTTGCCGCCTTCTTGATGCCCGCCATGTGTTTGGCCGAGGTGAACGCTCGGTTCAATTGTCGCGGCGATAGCGGGTTGATCTTGGGTTTGCCCGGAAACAGCCCCCCCTCGGGGCGGGACTCAAGCCAATACTCGCGCAACACTGCGAGCAGGTTGGGTGACAGCATTACTTTGCGGTCTCGCCCGCCTTTGCCCTCATCGACGTGGATCAACATGCGGCCGCTGTCGTGTCGAAGACGCGCCTCCGGCACGATGTCCGTGACCTTGAGGTGGCACACCTCGGAGGCGCGTAATCCTGCACCATAGCTGATGCCGAGGGCAGCTCGATACTTGAGACCGGGCCCAGGGACGGCAGCCAGCACATCGGCCACCTCCTGGACACTGAGCACGATCGGCAATTTGCGGGGCTTGCGATGGAACTGCATGAAGCGCTTCATCTCTTCGCGCCCACACGTGACGCTGAAGAAAAACCGCAGCGAAATGATCCGTATGTTGTACGTGCTGACCGATACCCCGTCCTGCGTCATCTTGAGCTGATACGACCGTAGCTCCTCCGGTGTCGCCGTGTCCGGCGAGCGTCCGAGAAAGGCCGAAAAATGCTTAACGTTGCGGATATGCGCCTTTTGGATCTTATCCCCTAGGCCACGAATGTTCATATTAGAGCAGTCAAGCACTTTGCTGGTTTCCTGAAGCGATCCCCTGATCCGGCGACGTCAGACGATTTGCGCGCCTATCAGCCGCATATGATCGATGCCGAGGTCACGCCTCCGACATATAATGCGCGGATCATGGCGCAGCGGTTTCTGTTCGGCACCACCTGCGACCGTGAGGAGATGAAGCGCTACATGCAGTTTCGGACGCAGCCACGTAGGCTGCCGACAGTGCTGAGTATCGAAGAGGTGTCAGAGGTGATTGCTGCGCCCCCCCGGGCCGGGGCTCAAATATCGCGCGGCGCTCAGCATTTCGTATGGAGCGGGTTTGAGAGCGTCAGAGGTTTGCAGTCTCAAGGTTAGTGATATCGACAGAGACCGCATGCTGATCCATGTTGATGAGGGCAGGCCCGCATCGAGAAATCTTAAACTACGCTGCCGCTGCCTTCTGTTTTGCCAATGACCGCTTTCCATTTTACGCATTTCGCAAAAGGCCGAATTTCGTATCAACCAAGCAGTGGGAAGACACCGGTTTTCTTGACTACTCCGTAAACAAAGCTGCTGTCGATTGACCCGATACCGCCAATCGGATGCAGGCGTTTACGCACGAAGTTTTCGTAATCGGGGAGGTCCGCGACGACCACGCGCAAAAGATAATCAGACGTGCCGGTCATTACGAAGCATTCAAGAACTTGATCCACGCGGCTGATCTGCTTCTCAAACTGCTGGACGACCTTCTCGTTATGGCCAGTCAGGCTGACCCGCACAAAAACGGTCACGGGCAGGCCGTAGGCTTCGGCATCGATGTCTGCCGTGTAGCCTTTGAGAGCGCCGCTTTGTTCAAGCAGTTTCACGCGACGCAAGCACGGTGACGGCGACAGGCTTACTTCGGCGGCGAGATCTTGATTCGTCATACGGCTGTTACGCTGTAATGCGCGGATGATTTGGCGATCTTTGTCGTCCATTTCGGACCTCACTGGCATAATATACTAATTTGGTACCAAACCTGGGCATAATTAGCAATCCGCATGCTGGAAGCCTGTCCTAAATTACCCAGGAAATAGTCACGGAGCCATGACATGCGCAATCAACCCAACAGCTTTTCAACGATGGCAATTCATCATGGGTACGACCCGATGGACAACGAAGGTGCACTGACCCCACCTTTGCATCTGACATCGACTTTTGTGTTTGAGACGGCAGAAGCGGGCGGGAACATGTTTGCGGGTGAACAGGCTGGGCACATCTATTCGCGCATCTCGAACCCAACGAACGATTTGCTTGAGCGTCGTATCGCAATCTTAGAAGGTGCCGAAGCCGGTCTTGCGCTGGCCTCAGGCATGGGCGCGATCACGGCAACTTTGTGGACACTCCTCGCGCCAGGTGATGAAATAATCTTGGATAAAACACTGTACGGCTGCACGTTTTCGTTCATGCATCACGGCTTGGCCAAGTTTGGCGTCACAGTCACTCATGTGGATCTGACACAGCCTGAAAATCTTAAAACGGCGATTTCTAACAATACAAAAGTTGTTTATTTTGAAACACCTGCCAACCCGAACATGCGCTTGGTTGATATTGCCGCCGTTGCCGAAATTGCCCACGCAGGCGGCGCGCATGTTGTCGTCGACAACACCTATGCCACTCCATATTTGACGCAGCCGATCAAACATGGCGCCGATATCGTCCTGCATTCTGCGACGAAATATCTTGGCGGGCACGGCGATGTCGTGGCAGGTCTTTTGGTGGGGTCTGCGGAGTTGGTTGCGGATATTCGACTTCAGGGGATGAAGGATATGACTGGCGCGGTTATGGCTCCGTTCAATGCGATGTTGATTTTGCGCGGACTCAAAACGCTTGCGCTGCGCATGGATCGTCATTGCAGCAGTGCGGCAACGGTTGCACAGATGCTTGAAGCCTCTTCTTCCGTGAAAAAGGTCTGGTATCCGGGGCTGGAAAGTTTCGAGCAACACGATCTGGCGCAACATCAGATGTCTCAATTTGGTGGGATGATTGCTTTTGAACTGAAGGGCGGCAAACAGGCTGGCATCGAGATGATGAACAGGCTGGAATTGATTTCACGCGCGGTCTCCTTGGGCGATGCCGAGAGTTTGGTGCAGCATCCTGCCAGTATGACGCATTCAACTTATTCCACAGAAGAACTGGCTGAACATGGTATCAGCGAAGGGCTCGTGCGCCTGTCGATTGGCCTTGAAGGCTTGGACGATGTACTTGCCGATCTCGCGCAGGCATTGCCTAAGTCTTATATAAAGAACGCAGCCTAAAGGAACATCGCTATGTCCTCGCATCTCAAGACCATTGAGCAACGTCTTTTGTGGCTGTCCCACTGGATGATCCACAATGCCAACCACATTCGGCCCAAGGCGGATGGCATCAAGGTCGGTGGGCATCAGGCGTCATCCGCGTCGATGGTGTCGATTATGACGGCGCTGTACTTCCAGACGTTGCGACCCGAGGATCGCGTCGCGGTCAAGCCGCATGCTTCGCCGGTTTTCCATGCGATTCAATATCTGATGGGCAATCAGACGCGCGAGAAGATGGAGAACTTTCGGGGCTACGGTGGCGTACAGAGCTATCCAACGCGGACCAAGGACATTGACGATGTGGACTTTTCGACAGGCTCGGTTGGGCTTGGGGTTGCGGTGACGTCGTTTGCGTCAATTGTGCAGGATTACATTCAGGCCAAGTCATGGGGTGCTGACCAAAAAATGGGCCGGATGATCGCGCTTGTTGGGGATGCGGAACTGGACGAAGGCAATATCTACGAGGCCCTGCAAGAGGGCTGGAAAAACGGCCTGCGCAATTGCTGGTGGATCATTGACTATAACCGTCAATCGCTTGACGGCGTTGTCCGCGAGGGCTTGTTCAAGCGTGTTGAGCAGATTTTCGATGCCTTCGGGTGGGATGTTGTGCGAGTTAAATACGGCCATCTTCAACGCGCAGCGTTTGAGGAATCGGGTGGTGACAGACTACGCCAATGGATCGATAATTGTCCGAACCAGTTGTATTCCGCGTTGACGTTTATGGGCGGAGCCGTTTGGCGCGAACGCCTGATGGATGCGCTTGGGGATCAGGGCGATGTCTCGGCGTTGATTGAACGGCGCAGCGATGCAGAGCTTGCCGAGTTGATGGAAAACCTTGGCGGCAACTGCGTGCAAACTATGGCCGACACTTTTGCCGCGATCGATCACGACCGGCCCGTTTGCTTTTTGGCCTATACGATCAAAGGTTGGGGTACGCCGATTGCAGGCCACAAAGACAACCACGGCGGGTTGATGAACAAGACCCAGATGGGTGAATGGCAAGATTATATGGGCGTGGCGAAGGGCCAAGAATGGAACAAGTTTGCAACTATTTCTGACCCTGCCGCGTTCGAGGTCGAGCTGGCAAAGGCGCCGTTTTTCGCTAAGGGCCCGCGGCGGTATACCGACGAAATTATTGATGTGCCGACCATCGAGTTGGCCACTGATCGCGAAATCTCGACGCAGATGGCGTTTGGTAAAATCCTCGATAATCTGTCCAAAGGCGACAGCCCACTTGCCGAACGCATCGTGACCACTTCGCCTGACGTGACGGGCACAACCAACCTTGGCCCGTGGGTGAACCGCCGCAAACTGTTCGCGCGCGATCACCAAGAGGACACGTTCAAGGCCGAAAACATCCCATCCACTGCGAAATGGGAGTTCACACCAGACGGCCAGCACATCGAACTGGGAATCGCAGAGATGAACTTGTTCCTGCTTCTGGCCGCCGCTGGCCTGTCCCATTCGGTATTCGGCAAACGTCTGATCCCCATCGGCACAGTCTATGATCCATTTGTGTCGCGTGGTTTGGATGCGTTGAATTACGCCTGCTATCAAGACGCCCGTTTTATAATCGTCGGCACACCGTCGGGCGTTACGTTGGCATATGAAGGCGGCGCTCACCAATCCATCGCTTCCCCGCTGATTGGCATGTCACAGGACGGGCTTGCCGCGTTCGAACCCGCCTTTGCCGACGAGTTGGCCGTCATTATGGAATGGTCGTTCAATCACCTGCAAAAAGACGGCGAAAGCGACCCCGACGAGCGAACTTGGTTGCGCGATGAAACCGGCGGATCTGTCTATTTGCGTCTCACGACCAACCCGATCGAGCAACCCGGAAGACGCGTCGACGACGCCTTCCGCCAGGGCGCAATAGACGGAGCATACTGGCTACGCGAACCGGGACCAAACTGTGAGGTTATAATCGCATACCAAGGCGTTGTGGCTCCTGAAGCGATCAAAGCAGCAGGCATGATCAGCCAAGGTCGACGCGATGTCGGTGTCCTCGCCGTGACGTCGGCTGATCGTTTGAACGCAGGCTGGACAGCGGCGCAGAGGGCGCGTGCGAATGGCACCAAAGACGCCGTTTCTCACATCGAGACCCTACTGCAAGACTTGCCACGCAGCTGCGTTCTGAT
>JBLHOS010000119.1:0-5105 GCA_047623825.1 Paracoccaceae bacterium
TATCTCTTTGCGCCATTTGCTTAGCCACGCTCAACGACCTACGCCACAGCGTCCTGCTTAAACTCATCCGTAAACCGAATTCCCTTACTCAATTCCGTCTCTCCTCGGGTCCAAAATTACCAAGCAAAGCATCTACAAATCTAGGGGCTCCTCATTACTCGTAAATTATGGAGCTCTACTTTACGGCTTGTAAAGTGGAGCGGCTCTAGTCGAACTACAGCCATTCCGGGAAGCACATGAGCTGGTCGGCATAGCGAAGGTGGCTGCAACTGGTGAGGAGAAAGATGACATGACGCGCAATGGTGATATTTCTTTTTGGCACACTGATATGGGCGGCCTGCCGCCATACCGCCCCGCTTTGCCCGGCGATCGTGACGTTGATGTGTGTATCATTGGCGCAGGGTACACTGGCCTGTGGACGGCGTGGTATTTGAAACAAGCGGCCCCCGATCTGTCAATCGCCATCGTCGAACGAGAATTTGCAGGTTTTGGGGCGTCGGGCCGAAATGGCGGTTGGCTGAGCGGCGCATTTTACTGGAACCGGGATCGGTATGCAAAGTCGGGCTCGCGCGAAGGCGTGATCGCCCTTGAGAGAGCCTTGCGCGGCACGGTGGATGAGATCATCCGCGTAACACAATCCGAAGGCATCGACGCCGATATTCACCGGACTGACGAACTTGTCGCCGCCTGCTCGCCGGCGCAAATGGGCAGATTGCGCGACGAATACGCGTCCGCAATGTCATGGGAAGTCCCGCAGGACCGTATGCAGCTGATCAGCGCCATTGAAATGACGGATCGGATCCGCGTTCAAAATGCCGTTGGGGCGCTTGTTTTACATGGTGTGGCGCGGGTCCAACCGGCCAAACTGGTACGCGGGTTGGCGCAGGCCGTGGAACGGGCGGGCGTGTCCATTTATGAACAAACAACAGTGACGGGGATGTCCAAAGGGCAGGTCACGACGGATCACGGTACCATCCGCGCCGCAAAAATCATTCGTGCAACAGAAGGTTATACCGCCAGCCTGCCTGGGCAGGGCCGGGATATGCTGGCGATGAACAGCTCTATCGTCGTGACGGAGCCTTTGCCGGATGCGCTTTGGGAGCAGATTGGCTGGCAGGGTGGTGAACTACTTGGCGACGCATCGCACGGCTATTGCTATGCGCAGCGCACAGCGGGCAACCGGATTGCGATGGGCGGTCGGGGTGTGCCATATCGGTTTGGCAACGGGATGGATGATCGCGGACAGACCCAACAGAAGACTATCGCGATGCTTCAGGCCATCATACACCGATTGGTGCCACAAGTGGCAGATATCAAGCTGGACCATGCGTGGTGCGGGGTCTTGGGTGTGCCCCGAGACTGGTGCGCCCGTGTCGATTATGACCCTGCCTCGGGCATAGGTTCTGCGGGCGGCTATGTCGGTCTGGGGGTCTCCACATCGAACCTCGCGGGTCAGACGCTTGCCGATCTCGTGCTAGAGCGCGACACAGAGTTGACCTTGCTGCCATGGGTGAACCGGCCTGTGCGCAAATGGGAACCAGAACCACTGCGTTGGCTGGGCGTGCATGGCATGTACCAGCTCTATCATATGGCGGATCGTCGCGAAGCCCGGCGCGATACTGCGCAGACCTCACGCTTGGCGCGTGTTGCCAACTATCTGTCGGGGCGTTGAACAGAGAGAAGTATGATGACTGACCTATCCACATTTCTGACACTTGCGGATATTCCGCTTAATCCGGCGGCACCCAAACCCACTTCGCTTGAGGGCAACCAAATGGAAGCCAGCCGCGCCCTGTACTCGTCACCTGATGGCCGCGTCGAGATTGGCATTTGGGAATGTACGCCGGGCCGGTTCACTGCCGACCGTAGTGCTGCCTCTGAGTTTTGTCATTTTATCAGCGGCAAAATCCGCATGCGCCACGAAGACGGCCGCGAAGAGGATTTGGGACCAGGGGACGTCCTTATGCTGCCGCTGGGCTGGAAGGGCGAATGGGTGCTGCTTGAAACGACCCGGAAACTCTATGTGATTACGTCGGGCTAAATCTGAAAGCTTTCGGGGTCACCGATATTTCTCACCACTAAGGCGGTAGTAAAGCCGACATCAATGACGTTGTCTGCATTACGCCCGCCAATTGAGATTAGAGTATGTCGCGATGCGCTGACTGTTGCCATTGGTGAGGCTGCAGCGAATTCACGGTTTGCCCGCACACCGACGTTTCAGTTGGCAAAATGCTGCACGGTGCATGAATATCCCGTTTGGGGAAGCTGCACTGCAGCGTATTGAAGCTCAACCAGTGGCAGCTCTGGGCCGTTTAGGTCGGGTGGCCAGCCTTGCAAAGCCAGCCAGCCAGCTCCTGAAATCAGGAGTGTCGGTGGGGTTCTTCTCGAAGCACAAGGCGTTCATTGAGCCAGTCCAACACTTCAGCCTCAACCCAGCCTACCCGGTTTGGGCCTAGCCGTACCCGCAAAGGGAATGAACCGGCCTTCTCCAGACGTGCGATGTGTTGCGGTGAATATAGAACCAACTCTTTGACCTGACGTTTTGAAAGTATCCTCATCACAATGTTCTCCATGATTGAAGAGCATCGCGATGCCCTAGGGTTAGACATACCTAGGCAGGGTCAGGTTAGCGGTTGATTCTGATCTGACCAAGGCAGAACATGGCAACACGCTGTTTCGCATTCGTGGCGGTGGTCCGAAAGGTGGTCTATAAATCAACAACGAGACTTAAGTTACTGATTTAATGTGGTAATTTAAAAAAAATGGTGCCCCCACACGGACTCGAACCGCGGACCTACTGATTACAAATTGTACGGTGTTTTGGTGCGGGCGGTGGGAGTCGAACCCACACGGGCATACGCCCAACAGATTTTAAGTCTGGTATGTCTACCATTCCATCACGCCCGCATCTGGCGTTGTCTTCAATTTTCAGTTTCGGGCCTATATCGGGCCCGAAAACAGTCTTCTCGCCGCAACGCCCTGTTCCGTATGCGTTTTACCGCACAGACTCAAGGATTTTAAGTCTCCTGTGTCTACCATTCCACCACGCGGGCACTGGGGTGCAATCTAGCGTTGGATCACGCCGACGAAAACCACAAAACGCCCAATCACGTGCGCACGCCAGAGAATCTGGTTGCCCAATCTTCGCGGTCCTCATCGCTGATCTTTGCAAACAGGACATCTGGCACGCTGAACGGGTGCTCTACGGGCACGGCCTGCAATGCCTCAGCAATATTGCTGGGCCATGCTGTGGCCGCTGGTGTCGCGGCCTGATCGCCATAAAGGGCTGTCAGCATGCGGTGTGATGCAGCTGGAATGAACGGCGCGGAGAGGACGGCATAAAGCCGGATCAGGTTCAGCGACATCCGAATGACGGCCGCTGCGGCATCCGGATCTGTCTTGAATGTCGTCCATGGCGCGGCGTTTTGCAGATATTCATTGCCCGAAACCCAGATTGCGCGCAGTTCGGCTGCGGCTTTTCGAATCTCCATTGCCTCCATGTGTGTCTCATAGGCCGCGAGTCGCGTGGTCAGCTCAGCGATCAGGGTGGCTTCACGTGGGCCATATTCGCCGGCCGCCGGAACCACTTCGCCAAACTTTGAGCGGCAGAACTTGGTGACGCGGCTGACAAAGTTGCCCAGAACATCTGCCAGATCCTTGTTTACGCCCGCTTGAAAGTTTTCCCACGTAAATTCACTATCAGACCCTTCGGGCACATGGCTTAGCAGCCACCAACGCCAGTAGTCCGCAGGTAAGATTTCCAATGCCTGATCTTGGAATACGCCACGGCCCTGGCTGGTAGAGAACTGACCACCATCATAGTTCAGGTAATTAAAGCTTTTGATGTAATCGACGCGCTTCCATGGCTCACCCGATCCCATCAGCGTCGCGGGGAAGCTGAGGGTATGGAACGGCACGTTGTCTTTGCCCATGAACTGGACATAACGGACGTCATCGGCACCTTTGTCTGTGCGCCACCAGCGTTCCCACTCGGCGTCGGGTTTTCCGTGGGCGTGCGCCCATTCGGCCGCGCAAGCGATGTATTCGATCGGTGCGTCAAACCAGACATAGAACACTTTGCCTTCCATGCCCGGCCAGTCTGCATCGCCATTTTTGACAGGGATACCCCAATCAAGATCCCGGGTGATCCCGCGGTCTTGCAGCCCGTCCCCGTCATTCAGCCACTTCTTGGCAATGGAGGTTGTCAGGATCGGCCAGTCTGATTTGCTGTCGATCCAAGCGCTTAGGTCTTCGCGCAACTTGGATTGCTGCAGATAAAGGTGCTTGGTCTCACGCACCTCCAAATCGGTTGAGCCTGATATAGCACTGCGCGGATCAATCAGGTCAGTCGGATCCAGTTGCTTGGTGCAATTCTCGCATTGATCGCCGCGCGCTTTATCGTAGCCGCAATTGGGGCAAGTGCCCTCAATATAGCGGTCCGGCAAGAACCGCCCGTCGGTGTTTGAATAAACTTGGCTCTCGGTAACTTCCTCTATCAGGCCTGCCTCGGCAAGCCGCCCGGCAAAATGCTGGGTTAGCTTGTGATTTTCGGGTGAGGAGGAGCGTCCAAAATGATCGAACGACAGATCAAAGCCTTTGGCTATACCTGCCTGAACGGTATGCATTTCGGCACAAAACTCGGCAACCGGCTTACCGGCCTTAGCTGCGGCCAGCTCTGCGGGCGTGCCATGTTCATCTGTTGCACACAAAAAGAGAACTTCGTTGCCGAGCGCCCGCATGTAGCGCGCATACAGGTCCGCGGGAAGCTGAGAGCCAATGAGGTTTCCAAGATGCTTAATCCCGTTGATGTACGGAATAGCAGAGGTGATCAGAATGCGTGCCATGGTGTGCCTTAGGTCAGTTCGACCCCCATCTAACCTAACACCCAGAGGAGGGCTAGGCGCTCTGTTCGGCGCTATTGCGTGCCGTCCCGGTTTATCCGGGCCAAAATTCGCAATTCGACGGTATCGTCAACCATATCGGCATAGCCAGAGGCGTCAAACTCTGACCGCCTGATCGACCGGGTCTGGTAGATGGAAAGGCGGTTGTGGTCGCCCTCAAATGTGCCTTGTTGACAGTAAAATTGGGCAAAAAGGATGCTGGAC
>JBLHOS010000120.1:0-4886 GCA_047623825.1 Paracoccaceae bacterium
CGCTGAGAGGGATCCCAAATCTCAGCGCGTTGCTCAGCCGAATAATAAATCCTGGTACGATACTTCATTGCCTACACTCCATCTCTTCCAAAAGATTAAAGTGTTGCGTTCACCTGTTGAGGCCACCCGGGTCGGGTGTATAGTTCAATTGCATTGGACCCTGGCGATTGAGCAGATTGAAACTTGCAAAACCAAGATTGCGGCGGTTCTTGCGGGCCATGATCCGGAGGCCTTATCAGCCTGAAACAGGCCCCAAGGCTACCCCGATTCTGCGTCGATTTGAGCTGCTGCGATTTATGTCGGGCGGATCAGCGAGAAGGTTTCGGTCACGCGCGTGTAATCGCGGTATCCCATACGGGCCAGCGGGCTGAAGGTTGTGACATCAAATTCACCCTCAACCAGACAGTCGTCGCGCATATGAATTCCCACGACTTCGCCAAAGACGGCAAAATTCGCCGCCCCGGGTAATTGTACGATCTGGGTCAATTTGCATTCCAGATTGGCAGGGGCGGCGGCGACGCGCGAACACGCAATTGTCGCGCAATCAGCGCGGGTGATGCCCGCCAGTGCAAACTCATCAACTTCTTTATTCCAAGGGCCAGAGCTTTGGTTCATCACGTCGCGCATTGCGTATTCCACGACATTGACGCAGAAAACACCGGTGTCGCGAATGTTGGCAACGCTGTCTTTGGTGTCGCCTCGGTCAGGCTTGGAAGATGTTGACGCGAACATGACCTGAGGTGGTTCATAGGCGACAGCATTGAAAAACGAATAAGGTGCAAGGTTTTCGGAACCGTCGGCGCCCCGTGTCGATATCCAGCCGATCGGACGCGGTGAAACGATCGCATTAAACGGGTTGTGGGGCAGGCCATGGCCATCTTCGGGTTTATAAAACATCAAGCTTCCTTTCGCTGGTTTGGCAAAGGGTTATCCCCGTGCTAGGGGCGTTTCCAGAGGCAATGTGAAAGACATGACGTGTTTCAGTTAGCGCAAGAAACAGCACAGGACCGTTGGGAGGTCGAAGCACTCTATGATTTGTGCTTTGCGCCAGGGCGTGAGGCGTTGAGTTCTTACCGGTTGCGCGACGATGTTGACCCGGTATTTCAGCTGTGCCGTGTTGCGCGCGATAACGACGACATTCTGGCCGGCGCGATCCGGTTTTGGCCGGTTCAGGTTGGCGCGCACGCTGCATTGTTGCTGGGCCCGATTGCGGTCCACCCAACGCGGCAGGGTGAGGGGCTGGGGCGGCTGTTGATGCATGATAGCATTTCTGCCGCTGAACAAGCTGGTTGGCACCGGGTCTTGCTGGTTGGTGACGCACCTTATTACGGACGCTTTGGGTTCACCCGTCTTGATGCTGTCGATATGCCGCCACCGACCAACCCGGATCGGGTCTTGGGATGGGGTGATTGGGCCGGAGTTTCGGGAATGGTGCGGCGCGCGCTGAACTAACCGCGCTGACGCAGCAAGTCCATCACGGCGGGGCGCACCGATTGGGCACCGCAATCGCGCGCCTCATGAATGACCCTGCGCACGTCGTCGAGGCTTGAGCGTCTCAGCAAGTTTTTGACTGGACCAATTGAGGCAGGGCGCATCGACAATGTCCGCAAGCCCATTGCAGCAAAGCACAGCGCCTCAATCGGGCGACCGGCATCTTCGCCACAAAAGCTGAGGGGTGTATCGGTCTCTGCGCAGCGGTTCACGATCAGTTCGAGAAAACTCAGAAAGCTGACATTCAGCGTGTCATAGCGGCGGCGAACACGCTCATTCTCTCGGTCCGCGGCAAAGAAAAATTGTTTAAGGTCATTGCCACCGATTGAGATGAAATCCGCAGTTTCAAAAAATTTCTGAGGGGCAAAGGCCAGCGACGGGGTTTCCAGCATCGCGCCGACCTCGACCTCATCTGGAACCACATGGCCCAATGTGCGTTCCCGGTCCAGTGCACTGACGAGATGGGCGCGGGCCTCAGTAAATTCTTCAAATTGTGCGACAAACGGGAACATCACGGTCAATGGTCGACCGTTGGCCGCCCGGATCAGCGCCTGAAGCTGCATCCGCATGACACCTGGTTTATCAAGGCCCACACGGATCGCGCGCCAACCCAAAGCCGGGTTCGGCTCATCTTGTCGCTTCATGTATGGCAGTACTTTGTCTGACCCGATATCGAGTGTGCGAAACACAACGCGCTTGCCGTCTGCGGCATCCATGACGCGTGCATAAAGGGCTGCCAACTCGCCACGGCGGGGCACCTTGTTTCGGGTCAAAAATTGCAGCTCAGTTCTAAATAGTCCAACCCCATCGGCGCCCGATGAACTCAACGACGGCAGATCGGCCATCAGGCCCGCGTTCATCTGAAGGGATATAACGGTGCCACAGAGAGTTTCTGCGGGTTTTTCGCGGATCGAGGCATAGCGTTCTTGGGCTGCGGCTTGCATCGCGATCTTGTCGCGAAACGCAGAGGCCACAGTTTCCTCTGGTCGCAAATGTACGATGCCCTGATCGCCATCGACCAAAATTGCGTCACCGTTTAGCGCCTCGGTTGTGACGCGCCGGGCGTTGATAACCAATGGAATTGCCAGCGCGCGCGCGACAATTGCTGCATGCGATCCGACCGAGCCTTCCTCCAACACCACACCTTTCAGCGAACGGCCGTAATCCAACAGCTCAGCCGGGCCGATGTTGCGCGCCACCAGAACCGGATTGTGGGGCATGTGTGCGCCGGCCTGTCCACCTTGTCCGGTTAGATGGCGTAGCAGGCGGTTCGATAGGTCATCCAGATCCTGCAGCCGTTCGCGCAGATAGCTGTCGGTGACGGTTTCCATTCGGGCACGTGCGGTTGACTGCTCTTTTTCAACGGAAGCTTCAGCCGACAGACCACTTAGGATGTCTTCTTCCATCCGCCGCATCCAGCCGCGCGAATTGGCAAACATACGGTAGGCTTGTAGCACCTCAACCTGTTCCCCGTCGCCCTGTGGCACGTTGGTCAGCATTTCGTCGACTGAGATCCGTAAATTATCAACGGATGATCGCAGGCGGATCAATTCGGCGTCTGGATCGTCAGAAAACAGGTTGGTGACAACAACGCGGGGTTCATGCAGAAAAACTGACCCTTCGGCCACGCCTTCTTGGCCTGTGCTGCCTTGAAACATGACAGGTTGCTGGTGGCGAGCTGACAGGGCCTCTCCCTCACCAACAAATACGCCAAGCTCTGTCATCTCAGCCAGAACCATTGCCACGACTTCGAGCGCATAAACGGCGTCATCAGAAAAGACACGAGCCTCTTTTGATTGCAGAACCAAGACGCCCAATACGTCACCAAGCCGCTGGATCGGGACGCCAAGAAAGGATGAGAATCGTTCCTCACCGGTCTCAGGCATGTAGCGGAAGCCTCTTTCGGCGGGCGCGTTGGCCGTGTTGATGGCGCGTGCACGCTTGGCCACGCGGCCGACCAGACCCTCACCGATGCGCATGCGGGTGACGTGTACCGCTTCAGGCTCAAGGCCCTCTGTTGCGCATAATTCAAGGGTATCGGCGTCGCGCATTAGGTAGATTGAGCACACTTCTGAGCCCAAACTATCGGCAATCAGATGGGTAATTCGGTCAAGCCGCTCTTGCCCCGCGCCGGCCTCAGCCATCGTGGTTTGCAGTCTGCCAAGCAGCTTGCGACTTTCAGATTCTGTAGCTTCGGGCATTTTGCCCTTTCAGGGTTATGCGGCGGTTTCCAGACCGAACGCATCATGCAAGGCTTGGACCGCCAATTCCATATATTTTCGGTCGATCAATACACTTATCTTGATCTCAGAGGTTGTGATCACTTTTATATTGATCCCCTCATCGCGCAAAGACTGGAACATTTGGGCCGCCACGCCTGCGTGCGATCGCATCCCGATACCGACCACAGACACCTTGCAGACATCGGTATCTGCGATCAGTTCGTGGTAATTGATTTCGCCCCGATCTTGGGCATCTTTCATCGCCCGTTCTGCACGGGTCACGTGATCTACCGGGCAAGAAAAGGTCATATCTGTGCGCCCATCCTCTGAGATGTTCTGCACGATCATATCGACATTCACGCCAGTATCCGCCAGCGGGCCAAAGATGGCAGCGGCGATACCGGGGCGGTCAGCCACCGAGATCAGGGTCATTTTGGCTTCATCGCGGCTGTAGGCCACGCCAGAGACGACATTGCTTTCCACGATTTCCTCCTCACCGCAGACCAAAGTGCCTGCATTTTCATCATATTCTTCAAAACTGGACAGCACGCGCAGGCGCACTTTGTAGCGCATCGCAAGCTCAACAGATCTTGTTTGTAGAACTTTCGCGCCAAGTGACGCCAGCTCTAGCATCTCCTCATACGCGATTCTGTCCAGTTTGCGGGCCTTGGGGCTGATCCGCGGGTCGGTTGTATAGACCCCGTCGACATCGGTATAGATATCACAGCGATCCGCGCCAAAGGCCGCCGCAAAGGCCACGGCGGTGGTGTCTGATCCGCCACGCCCAAGGGTGGTGATCCGCCCCTCTGGGCTGACGCCCTGAAAGCCCGCGACAACGGCCACTTTCATGCCTTCGCCGAATTTTTCCATCAAGTTTGTTGTTGGGATCTCTTCGATCCGCGCCGATGCGTGCGCTGAGTTGGTTTTCAGCGGAACCTGCCAACCTTGCCAACTGCGTGCGGGCACGTCCATTTCCTGCAAGGTCAACGCCATCAAGCCGGCGGTGACGTTTTCACCCGATGAGACGACCGCATCAAATTCGCGCGCGTCATACATCGGTGAGGTTTCATTGACCCAGCCGACCAGTTCATTTGTCTTGCCCGACATGGCTGAGACAATCACGATTACATCATAGCCATTGGCCACTTCGCGGCCGACACGCTTGGATGCGCG
>JBLHOS010000121.1:0-4873 GCA_047623825.1 Paracoccaceae bacterium
ATTGGCTCCGGCGGTAGGGATCGAACCTACGACCAATTGATTAACAGTCAACTGCTCTACCGCTGAGCTACGCCGGAACTGATGGGCGATATAGCAACTGCGATTTGCGGCGTCCAGTGCGGAATGATCAAAAACGACCTTACGCTCTTAACTTAATGCAAACTGCGCCGTGGCGCGAAGTGTGCCGAGGGGGGTCACTTTGGATTGCTCTGTTAGATCAATCAGATGAGCCAGAACGTTGCGTTCAGCCATTGGGTGCAACGCCGCAGGGATTTCGGTGTAGATTGCCCGCGTCAGGGCGTTTGGCGTAGCGGGGCCGGCCGAGAGGGCAGACAGGACTTCGACCTCACGACCCAAACGGTGGGTCACAAGCTGATCGAGACGCGTTGCCGGGTCACCGACGGGGGCCCCGTGGCCCGGATAGTAAATCCGGTCGCTCCGTTGGCGCAGTTGACGCAGCGACGCCATAAAGCTGGTCATATCACCATCAGGCGGCGAGACCAGCGAAGTTGACCACCCCATCACAAGATCCCCAGAAAAGAGCGTTCCATTCCACGCGAAACTAAGGTGGTTGGCCATGTGGCCGGGCGTATGCAGAACCGACAGTTGCCAGTCGGTGGCCTGGACCAGATCGCCGTGGCGCAGGATTTGGCTTGGGGTGAACTGGGTGTCGACACCTTCGCCGCCACCCAGTTCACCTGTGGCGGCCAGCGCTTGCATTACCGGTGTGCGGCCCCAGTCAGACGGGCCTGCCGCCAACACAGGCGCGCCCGTTGCAACAGACAGCGGGGCGGCAAGCGGTGAGTGGTCGAGATGGCTATGTGTGACCAGAATATGCGTGATATGTTGATCGGGTTCCAAGGCCGCCAAAATCGCATCCAGATGCGCGCCATCGGCTGGGCCGGGATCAATCACCGCAATCTCGCGTGTGCCCAGCAGATAGGTGTTGGTGCCATGAAACGTCATGGGGGAGGGGTTGGGGGCCGTGATCCGCCGCAACCCGGGTTCCAGTTCAATTGCTGCCATATCTCTTTTTTTGCTTCTCGTTGTGTGGAATAGAGGAGCCATGAATTTTCAATGGATCAAGATGCTTTTACCACGGGGGCTTTATGGGCGGGCGGCGCTGATCCTTGTGGTCCCGGTGATCTCCCTACAGATTGCAGTGTCGATCATGTTCCTGCAACGCCATTTCGAGGGTGTCACGCAGCAATTGACGACCAGCATGTCGATTAATCTGCGGTATTACGTGGCCGAGGTTGCGCGCGCAGGCGCCGAAGCGGCGGCAAACGTGGCAGCAGATCTGGGTATCGCGGTTGAACCAGAGGGGCGCATGCCCACGCAGAACAGCCGGTTGTTCTATGATCTGTCCGGCAATTTCGTGGTTGAGACATTGCGCGATCAGGTTCCGGGCATTGGGATCATCGATCTGGCCAGCAATGACAAATTTGTCCTGCTGGAGATCGCAACCGATGCGGGGCCACAGACCCTCCAGTTTTCGCGCAGGCGTGTCTCGGCCTCAAACCCGCATCAATTATTCGTTCTGATGATCTTTACTGGCATTCTGATGACCGGGGTCGCGTATCTGTTCTTGCGCAACCAATTACGACCTATCCGGCGATTGGCCCAGGTGGCAGAGGCGTTTGGCAAAGGCCGCTCAGAGCCTTACCGCGTGACTGGCTCGCTTGAAGTTCGCTCGGCAGGGAGGGCATTTTTGGATATGCGATCGCGGATAGAGCGGCAGATTGAGCAGCGTACGATGATGTTGTCGGGGGTCAGTCATGACCTTAGAACGCCGCTGACCCGGATGAAACTGGGCCTGAATATGCTTGAGCAATCGGATGAGCGGGATGATTTACTGCGCGATGTCTCAGAGATGGAAAGCCTGCTTAACACGTTTCTTGATTTCGCGCGGTCCGATGCGCTGGATGATCCGGTCCGCGCTGACACGTTAAGCCTTGCAAAACGCGTGATTGACGATGCCTGCCGGATGGGGGGCGATGTGACACTTGTCGCGCCCGATGAGGTGCCGATGGTCGATCTGCGACCGAATGCGATCCACCGTGCGCTGTCCAATCTGGTCTCAAACGCGCTGAGCTATGGGACCAAATGCCAGGTAAGCATCACGGTCACGGACCGCGCCTTGCGGCTGAGCGTTGAGGATAATGGCCCAGGTATCGCGCCTGAGGATCGTGAGGACGCGATGCGTCCATTCATACGCCTTGATAAGTCGCGCAATCAGGACAAGGGTGGGGGGGTTGGCTTGGGGTTGGCGATTGCCAATGACATTGCCAAGGGCCACGGCGGCATGCTTCACCTGTCCAAAAGCGAAGCTTTGGGTGGACTACGCGTCGATATGATGATCGCGCGCTAGGATCACCGTTTGGCGACTGATGTGCGCGGGGGCTTTGATGCAGACAGACGGAAATTTGGTAGGCCCGGCAGGACTTGAACCCGCAACCAAAGCGTTATGAGCGCTCTGCTCTAACCAGTTGAGCTACAGGCCCGCCTGAAGAGCACGCTTAGCATATGACGAAAGAGCGTCAAGTATGGTTCCGGTTGCGGCCGTGCTATAGCTGGCTTATCTCACTGCGCAGATCATTTACGGAGGCTGTTATGCCCGTGCTTTTACCGCTTATGTCACGATATTTGGCCTGGATCGCAGGTTTGCGCATTCTTTATGTGGTGGCGGTCATGCATTTTGGGTTGCCAAATCTGACTGGGACAGTTGTGATTTTGTTCGCAGCACCCGCGATGGATATCGCAGCGCAAGCCATGCGGCGATCAAGCAGACCCTTGATACGTGAGGATTGGATCAGACTAGCAGGCGCGCTTTTTGCAACATTTATTGTGGTCGAATTCGCGGTCATGGCACTGGCGGCGCCGGGCCTATTTGCTGAGGTCGTTCGTTTTAGTGATGCCGGACGCGCGATGCTAACGGTTTGGGTGACAACAATGGTGTCGATCTTGTTCTTCATGTGGCTTGGCGCGCGCCAGGAAGCCGGTCGGCAGACTTGATCACAACATAGACAGCCGGGCAGGGCCCTGATAGCAGGCCCCAACACACACGGAGAGCGGCTATGAGCACCCCAAAAAACGGCCTGACCTACGCGCAGGCAGGCGTGGATATCGATGCAGGAAATGCGCTGGTTGATCGCATCAAACCTGCCGCTGCTGCGACAAAACGTGCGGGCGTCATGTCTGGGCTTGGTGGCTTTGGTGCCCTGTTCGATCTAAAGGCTGCGGGCTATAGCGATCCGATCCTTGTGAGTGCGACAGACGGCGTTGGCACCAAGTTGCGGATCGCCATCGACACCGGCCATTTTGACACTATCGGCATCGATCTTGTTGCGATGTGTGTCAATGATTTGGTCTGTCAGGGCGCAGAGCCGCTGTTCTTTCTGGATTACTTTGCGACCGGTAAGCTTGAGATTGAGGCCGCGGCCGTGATCATCGAGGGGATCGCTGAGGGCTGCAAGCGATCAGGCTGTGCATTGATCGGTGGCGAGACGGCTGAAATGCCCGGTATGTATCACGATGGTGATTTTGATCTGGCGGGTTTTGCGGTCGGCGCAATGGAGCGTGGACAGGCGTTGCCCGACGGCGTTGTCATAGGCGATGTGCTGTTGGGGCTGGCGTCGGACGGTGTTCATTCCAACGGATACTCGCTGGTGCGCCGTGTGGTCGATCTGGCAGGCCTTGGCTGGCAAGACACAGCGCCGTTTGCGGACGCGCCGTTGGGTCAGGCCCTTTTGGCCCCGACCCGGCTGTATGTAACGCAATGTCTGACAGCAATCCGGGCAGGTGGGGTTCACGCGCTGGCCCATATCACTGGTGGCGGTGTTACCGAAAACGTGCCCCGCGTTTTGCCCGATGGCATGGGCGTCTCGGTGAACCTTGATGCGTGGGAACTGCCACCGGTGTTTCGCTGGTTGGCCGAAACTGGCGGCATGGCGCAATCCGAACTGCTCAAGACCTTTAATTCGGGCATTGGCATGGTGTTGGTCGTAGACCCAGCCAAAGCGGCTGAAATCACTGATCTGCTGCGTGATCTGGGTGAGACGGTTTATACATTGGGCCACGTCACTGACACACCCGGCGTTCACTATTCCGGCCAGCTTCTTTGAGCAAACGGGTCGCCATCCTGATCTCGGGGGGGGGCTCAAACATGGTGTCGCTGGTTGACAGCATGATGGGCGATCACCCCGCGCGTCCCTGCCTGGTGCTGGCAAATTCAGTGGATGCCAGCGGTTTGGCACGCGCGCAGGAACGTGGCATTGCAACCGCGGTTGTTGATCACCGACCCTATAAGGGTGACCGCGCAGCGTTTGAGGCTGAATTACATGAGGTCGTGCAAGCCGCAAATCCTGATATAATCTGTCTTGCGGGCTTTATGCGTGTGCTGACCGAAGGGTTTGTCAGCAATTGGACCGGGCGTATGCTGAACATTCATCCATCGCTTTTGCCAAAATATCGTGGGCTGCACACACATGCCCGCGCGCTTGCGGCACATGAGACTGAGCATGGCTGCAGCGTGCACCAAGTGACGCCGTTGTTAGACGATGGACCGATCTTGGGTCAGGCAAAGGTGCCTGTTTTGCCCGGTGATACGTCTGATCTGTTGTCTGCACGGGTTTTGCGCCAAGAGCATCGGCTCTACCCAGCGGTTCTGGCGCGATTTGCGGCAGGTGACCTGCGCCCGGTCTGGTTGGACATGCAGCCTGTGGCGCACTAACGCCTCTGGTCTCTTCCTTTTCCCCTCCGGCTCGCTTATCACCGTCAAGAATGCGTTTGACCTGAGCCAAGAAAAGATCCCCACTTTGCCCACAACTCTTACAACGACAGCCGCCCTCGCCGAATTTTGTGACCGCGCGGC
>JBLHOS010000122.1:0-4710 GCA_047623825.1 Paracoccaceae bacterium
ACAATAAAAAGGCACACTTGCGGACATCATTACCAATCTCGGCCTTTCCCAGAAAATCAGCAAATTGAGATTAAACAAAACAATACGGTTTGGGTCCTTCTTTGATCAGCTCTGCATGGCAATCAGGGTCTTGGGTCAGCCCAAACATTAGCTGGAAAACGCCCAGTGATAATTGTAAAAAATCCAGATAGCCCCGCCCGATGGCCACGATCTGCGCAAACGTCTTTGGTGGCTAACTGACGACCGCTGCCTTCATCATCGAAAATTTACGATCCATCTCGTTCATGGTCACTGCCGTCAGAATTTCTTTTTTGTATTTGAAGTGCCAATAGGGCGCCACCGTAGACACGCCCGCGACGCGGTATGCCGTCAGATGGCAAGCGCATCTTCCATCTCTAAGCCGAGGCACAGTGAGCCGCCACTTTCAGGCCGATGGACGACAGTGGTTAGCGTCCATGGCTCCCGTCATAACCATTGATCTGAGGACTAACCCAACCCCGAAGCGCACCGGCGGATGGGGCAAACACCTCTACCAACAATGGGTGGCATGAGGCTGTATCGCTGGAATGCTCCGTACTGCAGTCGCCACCCGGACAAGCACTCAGCGCGCCAAGCAAGTCGATTTCGGCGAAAAACTCTAGGTAGTCCCCCGGACGGACTGGCGATGCTTTCATGAAATACTGACCCGTGTCACGCGTGAACCCGGTACACATAAAAACATTCAAGACATCATGCACATGCGCTTCAGCCTCTACCAACGACAGGTTTTGATGGTCAGCCAACGCGCGGGTAAGGTTAGAGTGGCAGCAATGGTGATACTGACTGCCCGCCAGCAGATTACCGGTATAGGGATCGCAGCGAGTCCCAATCACATCATGCACAGAGCCGCCGTATTGGTCGATACCATACCAGCCCAAAGTATCAGCAGTGATGGTCGCCATTGGTCGCAAATGCGGAAAACTGCTCCACATCCGCTCTCCGATAGAAACGTGGGTGCCATGCAACGCACGCGTTTTTCCAGAATAAAACCGCTCAGTTAGATCAGTCTGCCTCCAAAGGTTCAGATCACCCACCTGTGGCCCATCGACCGATGAGATGCGAAAGAAATGCCTGGCAGGAGCCACAAAACAAGCCGCGTCGCGCGCCGGGATCAAGACCTCGTCAGTTTTAACAGCACCTTGGCGCGCTTGACGATACAACGTCAGATCAACACTCGGCAGGCTGTCATTCGGATAACAGATCACCGGCGCCACGGCGCGACGTGCAACTGCATCCTCAGGGGCACCAATCATATTATCTGCGCAAAGTTTAAAGGCGGTATTTTCATCAATCTCAGTCTCCATAATCCCGAACACCATCAAGACGAGGCAGTACGCCGAATGCAAGCAGTCTACTTATGGGCCCGGCCAAAACCGAAATCCAAATAGGGCAATGCAAATGAACTTGGTGACCACGACCCTATCGGGGACATTCTATGTCATACAAACCGGACAATTTAGTAAGGGGCGGAATGCAAACATCGTTGAAAGATGGTTTTGCGCGCCCGTCTGATCACAGTTCGAACTCAGAAATACAAACGACCACGCCGTTCGATCTTGAGAGAATGGTGCGGTCGGGGGGACTCGAACCCCCACGAGTGTTACCTCACAGCGACCTCAACGCTGCGCGTCTACCATTCCGCCACGACCGCGCGTGATTAGGTAAGTTTGGCGTATTTAGCCGAGGCGTTGATGGATGTGAAGGGGGAATGCAGCGACACCCGCGCATTCGGCGCAAGCCCCCGTCGGGCATCTACAGGAACATCCGCGGCCGCAGCCTTGGCAGCCGGGGTCATGCCAAAACTTATCATTAACCCAGCTGGATCCGCACGCCTTATCGACTGGCCAACTTCACCGTCGCCTCCCGGATCACCTCGCGCCGTTCTGGCGCCTCTGGCAGCACGATGTCGGGGGCGCCATTATCCAATGCCGTCAGGCTCATCTGGTACCATTGCACCGCCAGATCAGCGCGCTCAGGCACGCCAAAGCCTTGGCTCAAATGGTGGCCCAGCAGCTCTTCGTAGGCAGGCTCACCCAGCGCGCTCAACATCATCACAGATCCGATCGCCATCGGCATGTTATCAGTCCGGTATCCGATCGACAGGCAGACCTTGGCAGTTGAGGACATCACCGGAGTGGCAACGCCTGTATCCAACGCAAATTCGCGCATGCTGGCCTGAACCTCATCTGGAGAATTAAGCGTCAACATATCAATCTGTGGGCCCAATAGCTCAGCAAAGCCTTGGCATTCGGTCTGAATTTCGGTGCTGTTGGCCCCGGCCAGACCGCCGACCAATTGCTCACCCTCAGCCATGGCATGACTGCGCCCAAGACAAAACTGCTCTCCCAGCGCGAAATCCACATCCGTGATCTGATCGGCGGTGGTGTAGCCACCATTACCGTTTGTTTCCAGCATCACACCGTTACAATGCACCGCAAGGGACCGGCTTAGGGCCTGGCTTGGGGTCTGGCTTGTAAAAAAACTAGGAAAGCTGGCGCTGGCGCTTTGTTCGGCGGCGACTTCGGTAGCAGGACTACCGACCTTCGGCATGCTCACCTCAGATGTTGAAAGGACGGCGGGCGAATACAATTGCTGTTGATAGGCCAGCAATAACGCCTGCCCCGACAGGCGCGTCTGTGCCGCCCCGTCATTGACCCCCCAATAATAGGCCTGCATCAGGTAGTCGTATTGATATTGCTCAAACCCACGTCCGTTGATCGGATAGCCCATTGTGGCCTGATACCGCTGGATCGCGCTACGTGTTCCAGCGCCGATTTGGCCATCAACCCCACCCGCGTCATACCCAAAATAGTTCAGCGCGGTTTGCGTGTCGCGGCCGAATTGGGTTCGCGGCAGTCCTGTGGATGAAGACCGTGTCGTGGTGGCGGTTGTCGTAGGTTGGGTCACGGCATTGGCGGCCGCATTCCGACGGATATTTTCACGTTGGATAGCACTGCCGATTAGACCACCAACAATTATGCCGCCAATGAAATCACCTGCGTCCGCATGGACCTGCTGGACCGGACCGGCGGCTATCGCACCAACCAGACAGCCCGACATCAAAATCCTAGCAATCATCTCTTCCCCCAAAGTTGAATTTGGCAATCGTGCTACGATAGCATAGGAGCGACTAGGTTGAATATATGCCCATGCGGGCATCGGCCAATCTTTGCATGAAAGGCGCCTGCCCCATGGTCGAATGGCTTAGATCCGACGCTCCGGTCCCGTATCTTGAGGCCGTAGCCCTGATGGAGGCGCGCGTCGCCGCGATCTCAGCGGGAACCGCATCAGAAGCGATCTGGTTACTTGAGCATCCGCCGCTTTATACTGCGGGAACCTCTGCCAAGCTGGAGGATTTGACCGATCCTGATCGCTTTGAGGTCTTCAAAAGCCAGCGCGGCGGGCAATACACCTATCACGGCCCCGGTCAGCGTGTGGCCTATGTCATGCTGGATGTCGGTAAGCGTGGGCATGACGTACGCAAGTTTGTCCAACAGATGGAGGACTGGGTGATCGCGACATTGGCCGAATTCAGCATCAAGGGTGAACAGCGCGCAGGCCGTGTCGGCGTCTGGGTCGTGCGCCCCGAAAAGGCCGCCCTACCTGATGGCAGCCCCCATGAAGATAAGATCGCGGCTATTGGCGTGCGTCTGCGCAAATGGATCAGCTTTCACGGGCTATCAATCAATGTAGAGCCGAATTTGGATCATTTCACTGGCATCGTACCCTGCGGGATCACCGATCACGGTGTCACCAGCCTTGTAGATCTGGGCCTGCCAGTCACGATGGATGATCTGGATGCCGCGCTGATGCGAACGTTTCAACAGGTATTCGGGGGCTATGAGCAATCATTGCCAAAAGTTAAGTAGGCTGCCCAGTTAGCTTCTTTAACAGTTTCTTAAATTTTGCCTTCCTTCTTTGAAACTTCACCTTCTTTCCCCGATCGCGTTTCGCGTGAACTGGATAGTCCTCCAGCTTCATCCAATCATGCGGACACCAGAGTTCGCAGCCTGAGAGAGAAATGACCGGGAATTGGTGACACAATAGTGAAAAAATAGCTTGATCATGTCGGTGCTCGACGAAACTTGGCTCATTGGGCGATAATGACGGACTGTCGTCAATCAAGCTCCAATTATTACGAAAGGTGTCTATCCAGCTGTCCAAAAATACTTCGGCTTGCGGTGTTTTTCGGATTAGAAAGGCCGTCGCATAATGGGTTTGCGCCGAGAGAATATCTTCGCGGTCGCGCGCGCCGAAATGGTCAATCAGATCGCCCTTCGTCCAGTTGCGAAGCGGCCAGTCAGGAATGTCACGATTCGGCTCATTAAACATGCGGTTGGTTGGGTCTTGTTGAAAGGCCACAAGAGGCGTGTCATCAGACAGCATAGCGAAGTACTCTTTCAGCCGCACAACCCCCTTAGGGTTTAGGTGACATCACGCGTCTGCGTAAGGGATGTTAGATCCGTACTCCAGATCATCCATGACCTACCTGATAAACTGGGGCTTCCAGCATCAATACCCAAACCCGCGCGACCCCAATGTCAGCTTTTGAAAGAACTCCTTTCGAAATGCGGGGGCCAACACCGTTTCATCGACCGCGATCACCTGGTCAAAAATCAACATCTTATGGGCCTGCTCTTCAATGCGTTTCAAAGCCTCTGAAAAATCGCT
>JBLHOS010000123.1:0-4622 GCA_047623825.1 Paracoccaceae bacterium
GGGGAGGATTACCTCAGGGTGGCCAGCTTGGCGACAAACGGCAAGATGCCGATCAGGTTGAGCAAGATCCCATTGAACAATCCGCCTACCAGACCAACGGCCAGTGCTACACTGATCCCGATCTAAACCGATTGGCCCTGTGCAAACAAAATAGCCCCAACAACCACAGCTATTAAGACCATGAACCCAAATGATAGGTCAGAGTCGCCTATGATCATCACATACGTCGTTGCCACCGCGACAACGCCCAACATGCTAGTTTGGACTTTGCTGCACAAATTGCCGCGCAAGGATTCATTTTATATATGCAGAATGGTAACTGGCGGCTCTGAGAAGTTGGCCACTGATGAAGTGCACGATCCGGAGTTGGGCAGAGTACAGCCTTTCACTAAAGCACGACGATCGCTCCTAATCTGGTTCGGTCCTGAGATGACGTGGGAAGCGGAGCCTTGTGGTCGACGGTAAGCAGACGCACTATGCGACAGGTCTCAGTCAGCGCTTCTCGGCGTGCGACCTCGATCGACAGGTTGCGGAGATACAAACCCATGCCGCGATACGCAATGGCTTCACGGCACTTGGCATACCGCATCCAAAGCCCTTAGGCTGAACCTTGCTGGGGTAAGGCGGAGTGAAGCCTCAAGCCGATTTGTGCAACAAAGCCTGGCACATCAAGCAATCCGATCTGGCTTATCCGCTGGTGGCGGCCGCAATCGATGAGGTGATCACCGACGGTACAATCTGTTGTATCACGCGGTTCCAACGGGTCACTGGCTGTTCAGCGACAAAAATCACGTCATTGGGACGCAACTCCAAACGGGTCGCCAACAAGAAATTAGCCGCATTACGCGCGTCTAGATGCAATGCCGTGATCGAGGCTGGGTCCATCGGGTCCCCGGAACCGCGCAGAACGTAGATCTGTGATGGGTTTCCAGTGCCTTCAGACAGGCCGCCATTCTCAAATAACGGATCAGCCAAAACCGCGACGCGTTCAAACGGCAACGCAAATCGACCCTGACTGTTCACCTCGCCTACGACATAGACATAATCACGAGCGACAGCCCCATACTGCAGTCGGCTTTCAAAATTCTCACGACTTTCCGTCAGCGCAGACCGTCGCAGGGAAACCTCTGACTCAAGCTCTCGCAGGGCCAGCAATCGTTCATTACGCTGCAATTCTCTAACTATAATCTGCTGCTCGAAATAGCCTTGGGCACGCTCCAGATCAAAGGCAGTATCGACAAAAATACTATCGCCCTCAACCAATCGAATACGGCGCAGACTGTCGTTCGAAAACAGCTCAGACACCGGGATCTGGTAGAGCGTCCCACCGCGGTAAATCCGAACAGTCGCAAACTCTCGTGCCGAGACAGTTACCCCGCCAGCCTGAGCTAACGCCTCGTCTAAGTACAGCGGTGTCAGCGTAATTCGGACCACACCCGGCGATTGCACAGCCCCACCGATCGACACGCGGCGAGAATTGAACTCTGACACTTCCAAGCTGAAAGACGGATCAACCTGTCTCTCCACCAAGCGTTGGAAAACCTCGTTCTCTGCCTCTTCCAAAGTCAGGCCCAAAAGTTGAACGCGCCCGATGCCTGGGATCGCAATCCCACCATCATCTTGAACTGTGTAGCCTTGGCGCCGGTTTTGCGCGGCCAAAAGACCTGACAGAGCCTCCTGGGTATTTTGGGGCTGAGGCGTCGCCAGCAGCAAGACATCACCGACACCGATCGTGTAGGGGCGCGGTGACAGGACCGGTGGCAATCGCACTTCAAGCCCTGCCGGACGGCTTTCAGGGCTAAACACAAGGTCGGGCAAAGCGCCTGCAACGCGCAACCCATTTCCCAGACCTGCATTTGTTGAAAACGCAGCAGGAAGTTGTTGGGGAACATAATTTGATCGATTGGCCGTCAGCACCGACTGGGCGGTGATCAGGATCACCCGGACATTTGAGGTACCATCATTTCGGATCGACGACGATATATAAGCTGTGCCACAGCCGGTGAGCGCGGCAATCATACAAAGGGTAATGAGCTGTTTCATCTTACCTTAATCCCAACGTTTGCGAGTTCATTTTTCGCGCTGCGGCTTAACGAGTTTGTCCAGGCGTTTCCGGTCGTTGGCCAAGAGGTAGTCGGTTGTAAAGGTTTGATCTCTTGTTAAGAAATTCCGTTAGGGACCCCGACTTGGAAAATAGGGTCGAACAAATATTTATTTAAACCAGCCCCCGAACTCACATCAAAACAGCACTTTTTTCTGTCTATTTTGCAATCCATTGGCCCAACACAATGTCTATGATCGACAGTTCGCTAACTCAGGTGGATCTTCGCAATAGCTGACAGAAAAACCTTAACAAAATAGGCATCCGAACCGAAAATTTCCAAAGTCGGGTCAGGCCTACTGGATCCAACGACACACCCAGCCAGAACTGCACAAATTGATCATCACCACTGTGCTGTCAAAGCCGTTGAAAACGTTATGCAGACGAATGTGTCCTAAACAGAAAATCGGCGAGGCCAAATCCGTGTCAGACCTCACGGTCAAAGTCGCCGTGTCGATCAAACCAACCAACAAAAATCATAGAAGGTCGCGCACCCGTGCCGTTTGCCCCGCCCTGATCCAAATCATCAAGACAGCTGGCCCAATATCTGATTTGATCGGCAAAACCACGTGGGCCAATCGAAAGGGATATTCGTGAAACTCCTTCTTCTAACAGATATCCACTTGACCCGCTCAGGCGTCACAATTTGCGATCGCGATCCAGACGTTAACTTTGAGAAAGCGCTTAGCCATGTGATGGTCCACCATGCTGACGCCGAAGCGCTGATCATTAGTGGTGATCTGTCGGATCTGGGCGAAGAGGCGGATTACTTTCGGCTAAAATCGATGCTGAAACAGGTCACAATCCCGGTCCATCTATGCATTGGAAATCACGACGACCGAGAGGCGATGGTCACTACATTTCCTGATTGCACCGACAAAAATGGGTTTGTGCAAAAGCTCGTTCCGCTTAGCAACGGCCATGCAATTTTGCTGGATAGCTGGGGCAAAGACAGCCACGCAGGGCATTTTTGTCAGGCGCGCGCCAGTTGGTTGACTGAACAGTTGGCAAATCTGCCCGGACCGATCTGGATCTTTTTGCACCATCACATTGTGCCAACCGGGGTGCCTGCGCTTGATCGCATCATCTTGTTGGACGCTGACCGGCTTGGCGAATGTCTGGCGCCCCACAAAGATAAAATCGCACATATTTTCCACGGACATTGCCATCTGCCGCTGGCCGGAACGTTTCAGGGCATTCCATTTTACGCGCCGCGCGGCACAAATCACGCATGTTGGCCTGATTTTGTGGCCGACAAATCAATGGCCGCGGATTTGCCGGAAAGTTACGCGGTGATTGTATCTAAAAACGGCGACACGATGATCAACACGATCGAATACGGTTATCAAGGCATCATCCGAAAGGAAAGTGATTGGTGAGTGTGATCGCGCGGTCAGCTTGATATTGACGGGTTTGTCTGACAGCAGGGCAGCTAACCCCTAGTTGAGAAGCCCTGCCCCATGACCCTGCCGTTTTTGACACCAATATTTACCGATGATTTGCGCGCCGCCGGCATCCCCACACCTTGGGGCTTTGGCTTGGCCGACCGCGTCCGGTTTCATGAACTTGATGCCCTGAACCACGTCAACAACGCAGCGTATCTAAGTTGGTTTGAGAACTTCCGGATCGCATATCTGACAGATTACGGCATTTCGGACTATCATCAGCCAAACCGGACGAAGCTTGTGATCCGCAACCTTGGTATCGACTACCGCGCGCCCCTGCACCTAAACGAAAGCTATGTGGTTGTCGGCCGCTCAACCCAGATGCGGCGCACCAGTTGGACGATGGAATATGCGGTCTATCGCGGGGCGGAGCTGTGCATGACCAGTTTCGCGGTAATCGTGATGCTGGAAGACGACGTCAAAACTAAGTGCGCCCTGCCAGAGCAGATGCGCAAAACTTTGATTGAACGTGATGGTGCCGTTCAGCTTTGATGGTCTTTGAAATATCTGACCAATTGTTGGGTCGAGCTGTCTTTGCCCGCAACTGACACGTCGCCCGCCAATATCGGCTCAAGTGAGACTGCAAGTTCTTTGCCCAACTCAACCCCCCATTGATCATAACTGTTAATCCCCAAAATTACGCCTTCGACAAACACCCGATGTTCATAAAGCGCTATGATCTGGCCCAGAACAAACGGCGTTAGTTTAGGGTAAATCAATGTAGTTGAGGGGCGGTTCCCGGGGAAAACACGGTGCCGGGCCTGACGCTCAAGCTCATCACCTTGCAGGCCTTGGGCCGCCATCATCGCCTGCGCCACAGCCAATGGGCGGCCTTGCATCAGGGCCTCGGATTGGGCGAAACAATTGGCAACCAACAGGCGGTGATGATGGGTCAGATCCGGTTCATGCCCTTCAGCGGCAACCAGAAATTCACACGGCACAACGCGGGTGCCCTGATGGATTAGCTGATAAAACGCGTGCTGGCCGTTTGTACCCGGTTCCCCCCAAACCACGGGGCCACTGTTGAACGGAAGGTCACTGCCATCCATCGCCACCGACTTGCCGTTGCTTTCCAT
>JBLHOS010000124.1:0-4591 GCA_047623825.1 Paracoccaceae bacterium
GCATCGGGTTCACGCCACCGGCCGAGGCCACCAGCTGGGGCGGACAGGCAAAAGGGGCGGCCGTTTTGCGTCTGCCGTTCACGTCTGATGAAAAAAGATAGTTCTGCGCGAATGAACCAAAAACGGCTGCGTGATGCAGGGTCAATTCAGGCTCAAAGGCGCCCTCAATTGGCAAATCTACGGGGATAGAAAATGTCGGTCTTGATAGTCTGACGGCTGCTAAGCCACAAACCAATTGGGCTCGGCGTTGCCACCACACAGCAGCACTGCAACGCGCTCTCCTTTGGCGGGGACATAAGCACCTGAGGTCAAAGCAGCCAGCGCAGTCGCAGCCCCAGGTTCAACCACAAGACGTGCGCCAGCCCATAGTCTGCGCTGCGCCTCAAACACGTCTTCGTCGGTCAAAACGATACTTGTTTTCACTTGCTCCATGACGATTTGATAGGGCAGATGGCCCAACGCAGGCCCCCCAAGCGACCCTGCAGAGATACCGGTTGCCGCGACCTCAATATCGGGTCCCTGTGCCATCGACAGGGCCAGCGTGTTGGTGCCCTCTGTCTCAACCGAGACGACATTGACCCGGTCGCCAAACCACGCAGCAACACCACCGATCAAGCCTCCACCACCAACGGCGATCATCACCGTATCAATACCCTGCATCTGGGCCTCGATCTCACGCGCCACCGTGCCTTGACCGATTACGGTCGGAGCCGTGTCGTAGGGGTGTACCGCCAACGCGCCCGATCGGGCAGCATGGGCGGCATAGGCAGTCATAACATCAGCAACGCTGCCTTCGGCCAATATGACCTCAGCGCCAAAACCGCGCATCCGCGCCAGCTTTTCTTCTTTGGCGATCGCCGCGGGCACGTAGATAACGGATTTTACGCCAAGCTTGGTGGCTGCATAGGCCACAGCAGCCCCGTGATTGCCGCCCGATGCCGCGACAACGCCTGCGGCCGGGATATCTGCGGCCAGCAAGTTATTGAACGCGCCGCGCACCTTGAAAGAGCCTGTGACCTGCAAGTGCTCAAGCTTGAGTTCGATCGGGAAATCAAGACCAAGCGCGCCTGGCTCTAGATCCATAACCGGAGTATGCCGGATATGTCCGGCGATACGATCTGCAGCGGCTTCAATATCCGCGCGAGTAATCATCCCATGCTCATGCTGGCAGCGCTCTCTGGCAGCTCTTCGTCAAAACAGCGCTGATAAAATTCGGCGACTGTCTGGCGCTCCAACTCATCACATTTGTTCAGGAAGCTCAGCCGGAATGCGTAGCCGACATTGCGGAAGATCTCAGCGTTCTGGGCCCAGTTGATTACCGTGCGTGGGGACATCACTGTGCTGAGGTCGCCGTTCATGAATGCGGTCCGGGTTAGGTCCGCAACAGTCACCATCTGAGCGATTTGTTTGCGGCCTTTTTCGGTATTGTAGCGCGAGTTCTTGGACAGAACGATCGCGGTCTCGGCGTCATGGCTGAGGTAGTTGAGCGTTGCGACCAGTGACCAGCGGTCCATTTGGGCTTGGTTGATCTGCTGGGTCCCATGATACAGGCCCGTCGTGTCACCCAAACCAACCGTATTGGCCGTCGCAAACAGCCGGAAATATGGGTTTGGAGTGATGATCTCATTTTGGTCAAGCAATGTCAGTTTACCGTCATGTTCCAAAACCCGCTGGATCACGAACATAACATCCGCCCGGCCCGCATCATATTCGTCAAAAACAATGGCAACCGGGTTGCGCAGTGCCCAAGGCAAAATGCCCTCGTGGAATTCAGTGACCTGCATGCCATCGCGCAACTTGATTGCGTCTTTGCCGATAAGATCGATCCGGCTGATGTGGCTGTCGAGATTTACGCGAACGGCTGGCCAGTTCAAACGGGCCGCAATCTGTTCGATATGGGTCGATTTGCCTGTGCCGTGGTATCCTTGGATCATCACCCGGCGATTGTGGGAAAATCCAGCCAGGACCGCCAGTGACGTATCGGGATCAAATTTATAGGTCGGGTCAATCGCGGGCACGCGGTCAGAAGGTTCTGCGAAGCCCTTTACCACCATATCGGTATCAATGCCAAAGACGTCCCGTACGGAAATCTCTTCGGTTGGTTTTGCGTTAGCGCTCAAGCTGCCGTTAGTCATATTATCCTCGATCTTATTTGCCTCGTTGTGGTGCAACATATTGCTCAGGGCTGCAAGGGGAAGGGCGGGCGGCAAATGTGATTACTGCTGTGCGGCTATTGCCTGCCCGGCCGCCCAACCCGAAGACCACGCCCACTGGAAATTATAGCCGCCTAGCCAGCCGGTGACGTCTAGCACCTCACCGATTAGATAAAGACCGGGCTGCAATTGCGATTGCATGGTCTTTGAGCTGATTTGGTTTGTTGCGACACCACCAAGTGTGACCTCGGCGGTCCGGTACCCCTCAGACGATGTTGGGACCACCTGCCAGTTTGAGAGGACATCCACAACGCTCTGCAGCGTCGCGTCAGAACAATCGGCAAGGTTTCCTGCAAGTGTCGCCTCTGGCAGCAGATGTTGGATCAGGCGTTTTGGGATTAGCTCCGCCAAAATTGTCCCCAGTGCCTTTGCACCGACCTTGTCGCGCCGTGCGCGCAATTGATCAAATAGGTTGAGTTCCGGGCAGAGTCGGATCGACAGTGCTTCTCCCTCGCGCCAATACGATGAGATTTGCAAGATCGCTGGTCCCGAAAGGCCGCGATGGGTGATCAGCATCGCCTCCTCAAATTGTGCATGGTTGCACTGCACCGCGACGTCTGCTGAAAGGCCCGCCATCGGTTTGAACGCCTCCAAAGTGGCCTCATTCAAGGTTAACGGCACCAAGGCAGGCCGCGTCTGGGTAAGTTGGTGACCAAATTGCTGGGCGATCTGATAGCCCAACCCGGTTGCCCCCATCTTGGGAATGGATTTGCCACCACACGCAATCACCAGGTTTTTCGCATGCACAGTCAGGGGGTGTCCATCGCGGATCAAGCCAATCGCAAATCCGTCGACAGTGCTGCGAATTGCGTCAACGCTGGTGTGCAACCACAGTTGAGCCGGGGCCATCTCGGCGCGCAACATCGCGATGATGTCCTTGGCCGAGTGGTCACAAAACAATTGGCCAAGGGTCTTTTCATGCCACCGGATCTGGTAGCGATCGACCAGCGCGATAAAGTCCCACTGGGTATAGCGCGACAGAGCAGATTTAGCGAAATGTGGGTTCTCCGACAGGAAATTTTCAGGCTTGGTGTCAAGGTTTGTAAAATTGCACCGGCCCCCACCAGAGATCCGAATTTTTTCGCCTGGGGCCTTGGCGTGATCAATCACCAACGTACCAGGCCCCGAATGTGCCGCACACATTAAGCCGGCGGCACCCGCGCCGATGATCACTGTCTGGAAGGTGTTGGAGTTGTTCATCTACCGGCTGTTAGCCGATCCCAAACGCTGTCTGCAACCAAAGTATGGCTATTCAAATTTGGAGGCATGATGCCCTGATGTGCGACCTGAGCCGGCTGTTGTGTCAGAAAGTTGCGATTGATGGAGCCTTCAAAAGGTATTCCCATACCGGATCTTTTCTTTGACATGCGCCGACCGTTCTTCAAGATATCAATCGCGAAAGTTGCGGCTTTCCTTGATTTGATCCCAGGCCCACACAACCTCTTGCAGGCGCTCTTCATCGGATCGGTCTCCACCATTCATGTCGGGGTGTAATATCTTGATAAGCCCCTTATATGCCTTGCGAATTTCTGGTTTGGTCCAGTGATCTTTTGACTCCAAAATTTCGACAGCGCGGCGCTCCGTTGGGGGCAATTTGCGCGTTCCCGTGATGGATTTTCCCGGATTGCGCGTAGCATTGTCGCCCAGAACCTGATGCGCGTCATCGATCCCTAGGCGCGACCAGGCACGCTCCTCAGCGGTTTGTTTGAACGGCTTAGTTTCGCGATCCCAGACGCGGTCACGGTCAAGCTGCGCTTCCATTTCTGCCTCAGTGGTGCCGTCAAAGAAGTTCCACCTGAGATTGTATTCACGTATATGTTCGCGGCAGAACCAAAGATATTCGTCCAGCGTATCGGGCGATTTTGGCGCACGGTACTGGCCGGTCTCTTGGCAGGTGGGGTGTTCGCAGATGCGTTGCGATGTCTCAATAGCTCCTGACATGCCTCTTCGGCCGCCGCGGCGCTTCTTTTTATCGGTCGAAACCCGTAGGTCGAATTTGAACGGATCGTTCTGTGCCATGTCAGTCCCTTTTCGACTCGGAGCAGACAGTCTAGAGAATTTGAAGCGGGATTGAAGAGCCGAATGGAGGAATTGATGACACGGACCGAAAAAATCAAAACGCAGCTGGAAAAAGTGTTTGATCCCAGTTTGTTAGAAGTTCACGACGAAAGCGAAAGCCATCGGGGCCATACCGGATTTCAGGAAGGCGGCGAAAGCCATTTTGCCGTGGTGCTGGAAACCAGCGCGTTTGAGGGGTTGAGCCGGATCGCGCGGCACCGTGCCGTCCATGACGCGCTGGGCAAGGACCTGATGGGTCAGATCCACGCCCTGTCGCTGGACCTGTCAACGCCGCAATAACGCTATGCAGACGTGATGCA
>JBLHOS010000125.1:0-4373 GCA_047623825.1 Paracoccaceae bacterium
CAAAACCTGCGGAGGTCTCTCATCATTAGTTGGTTAGCTATCAAATCCCAATCCAGGTCACGAAAACGATGGCTATCCCAAGCAGGAACAGCGTCTCGATAACCAGAATGGCTGCGTAACTTGGCTTGACCTCCCTGAACTTGGCCAGACTGGTCTTCACCCCAAGCGCCGAGATTGCGATGACAAGACACCAGCGCGACAGGTCTGCAACAACATCGACAACCTTCGGGGGAACCAGGCCCGAATTCGCCAGAACTGCGAGCGCAATAAACATCACAAGAAACCATGGCAGCGCCAGTTTCTGGGTTTGCGCGCCACGAAAGCTGAACATCACCACGAGCATGACCACGGGCAGCAACGCGACCCTCACCATTTTAACGAACGTTGCAATCACGCCGGCCTCGTCATTGATCGAATAGCCTGCTCCAACCACCTGCGCGACGTCATGGATCGTTGCACCGATCAGAAATCCACTTTCGATGTCGTTCAGACCCATCGCCTGGAAAAAGACCGGGTAAGCGACCATGGCGATTGTGGAAAGAGCGGTGACGGCGATCACCACAAACAGAGTGTCCTGTTCGCGGTCAGAGCGCGGTGGCAGCACCGAGGCGATTGCTAGAGCCGCAGATGCACCGCAAATGGCCACCGATCCTCCTGCCAATAGCCCAAAGGCCATGCCCCGCCCCAAAAGCCGCGACATGAGCGCTCCGCAGGCCAGGGTCGCCATGACAAACCCGATGACCGCAAGGACCGGGCCCAGACCTATACTTTCCACATCTCCGATACTCAGCCGCAAACCCAGCAGACCAACACCAAAACGCAGCAAGGTATTTGCAGAGAATTCCACCCCGGGCTCGCAGGCATTGTCCTGCGCCAGAAAATTAAAGGCCATTCCGATCAGCAACGCAAACAGCATGACTGGCGCGCCATAGTGCTCTGACAAAAATGTTGCAGCGGCTGCAATGACCACTACCAGCATTACACCACCGAAATACAGCTGCCCGCGCGAGCGCAAATACGGGATCATATAAAGCATCCTTTGGTTAAGCCATTTACTTTGCGCGAGCACCGGAAAATGTGACGATCGCCTGTATCGGAACCAAGCGTGACAAGACCGGGCTGTACGCGCTGTGCGATCGAGATGGCTTTTTTGCAATCCGAATTTGCAGGTGTTTGAGTTTATCCCTCCATCAGGAGGCCGCAGCATCCGCAAACGACGCACGCAGTCGGATCAGAGCGGCTTCGCGGATCTGGCGGATACGCTCGCGGGAAACGCCAAACCGTTGGCCTAACGCATCCAGAGTTTTTGGTGTATCAGACACATAGGTTTCAATGATGATTTCCTGTTCCCGCTTGGAAAGCCGGTCCAGATAGGTGGACATTGCGGTCCAAAACGCACGGGAATCCAAACGTGCGCTGACTTCTTTCTCAACATCTGCATCCGGGTCCTCAAGCAGATCTTGCAATTGCGTTGTCCCACCATCGTCACCGACGGGACGATTTAGGGACCCATCTGGGGCGGCCAGTCTTTGCTGCATCAACACAACCTGTTCGGGCGTAACCCCAAGATCAGTCGCTATCCGGTCAACAAGGTGTTCGGGTGGCACCTCTCCCGCAGCGACCAGTCGGGTTTCGGTACGCTTCAGGTTGTAGAACAACTTACGGCTGGGTGCCGAATTCGGCAGCCGCACCAGAGACCAGCTCCGGATCTTGTAATCCTGGATTTCCGCCCTGATCCACCAGGCGGCATAGGTGGAAAACCGAAAACCCTTGTCGGGATCGAAGCGATCTGCTGCCTTCAACAACCCGATATTTGCATGTTGCAGAAGGTCGCTATCTAGCTCACGGCCTTTGACTCCCGCTCGGCTGGCGGCCGCCATTGCGAGAGCCTGATGCGACGTGACCAGACGGTTGCGGGCGGCAACATCGCGTTTGTCGCGCCAGCATCTGGCAAGCCGTGTCTCGGTGTGCGCGTCCAGAAATTCTGGGCGCGGCACCTGTTTTTGGCTGCGTCGGGGTGGAGGGAAGGGTTTGTTCATTTTCTACACATTTGATTTCGTTTCGATACTAATATTGACAGGATTGGCTTGTCAATAAAGTTTCGAACAGCTATCAATCTTCCATGAATGACAATCCAGCCACAACGGAAGAGATCGCTGAACTGCTCGTCTATCTTGGGCGGGCGGCACGCGGGACCGACGCAGGATCAAACCTAACGGCGGCGCAATGGACGGCCATGCGGTTTTTCGCGCGCGCCAATCAACTTTCCCGGACGCCGTCGGCGTTCGCCAGCTTTAACGCCACGACGCGGGGCACTGCATCGCAAATCATCAAGTCTTTGATGCAAAAAGGCTATCTTGTCCGACATCAGGCAGTCGACGATCGTCGCAGCGTTCGGTTAGACCTGACGCACAGCGGGCAGGCGATCATGCATTTTGATCCTTTGAACAACCTGATGGAGGCCATTAATCAGTTGGAAGGCAAGCTGCGCACGGCGTTGCGGCAGGCTTTACCCGCATTGGCAGGAGAGCTGGCCAAAGTTCGCGGCACCGTCGCCTTTGGCACCTGCGGCGACTGCCGACATTTTTCGTGCTGTGACGCGGTCAGCTATTGTGCGTGCGTCGACGCTGAACTGGCTCCGGCCGATCTCGGCTGTCTTTGCGTCAATTTCGCCGCAAGCGAAGGCCTAAAAGCCGCGATGCCAAGCCTCAAATCAAAGGAACTCTCATGACGACGGCACAAGCCACACCGAGCCCGGAAGGCGACCTAGGCATGTCGCATCTTGGGCAGATCATTGCGGTCGCCAGCGGCAAGGGTGGTGTAGGCAAAAGTACCGTCAGCACCAATCTGGCATTGGCCTTGGCGGCGCAAGGTGCGGCAGTCGGGCTGGTGGACGCTGATCTTTATGGCCCCTCTGTGCCAGGAATGTTGGGGATCGAGGCTGGAAAAGCCCCCACGATGTCGCCTGCGGGCAAGGTAATCCCTGCTGAGGCGCACGGGATCAAAGTCATGTCGATGGGCATGCTGACCGATGACGACAAGCCCGCCATTCTGCGCGGCCCGATGGTGTCGAAATACCTGCGCATGTTCATCCTAGAAGTGGATTGGGGCAAGCTCGACTATCTGATCCTTGATCTGCCCCCCGGCACGGGCGACACACAACTGACGCTGGCGCAGGCCTTTCCGCTGACCGGCGCAGTCGTCGTCAGCACGCCACAAGATGTCAGCCTGAAAATCGCCAGACGCGGCATTCGTATGATGGAGCAGGTCAAGGTGCCCATTCTCGGCATCGTCGAGAACATGAGCGGGTTTACCTGCCCCTCTTGCCATGAGGTCACGCATATCTTCCATCAAGGCGGTGGTGCCAAGATCGCGCAGAGCCTTGATGTCCCGTTTCTCGGTGCCATTCCGCTTGATCCGGCAATCGTGGATTGCGGCGATGAGGGGCGTCCATTGGTGATTGCCCATCGCGACGCACCCGCTTCGGGAGTCTATCGCGACATTGCCGCGATCCTGTCAGGGCGCGCGCAAGCCGTCGCAGGAATTCCAACGCCGTTTGACTGGCAATGGGCCGATGACGCCAGCAAACCAAAGCCTGCAGTCCATGCGGCCCACTCAGGTGGTGCTACTGAAGTTCCGTTAGCGCTGGATCGGCGCGACGGGCGCACTCTGGCCTTGCATTGGCAGGATGGCCACGACCAGCAGATCGACGTGCGCGATTTACGTCTCGCATGCCGCTGTGCGGCCTGTGTCGATGAGATGAGCGGGCGCGCGGTGCTGGACCCGACAACTGTGCCGCTGAACATCGTGCCAACCCGGATCTGGAGCCTTGGAAACTATGCCATCGGCGTCAGTTTCAGTGATGGCCACAGTTCGGGCATTTACACCTTTGGTCACCTGCGCGGCATGCTGGCCGCCGAGGTTGAAGATGTCTGAAGTAACAGAGTCGATGCGTATCCGTGCCGAATCCTCGCCCGCTGATCCTCACTCCATGCGCTTTGTATTGGACAGGGACGTGCAGGACGGTGCTTTGGCGAGCTTTCCCGATGCAGCTGCGGCGCAGGGCGCCCCTTTGGCCAAAGCGCTATTTGCGATTTCCGGGGTGAAAATGTTTGATGTCTCGGGTGCGGTTGTGGCCGTGGTCAAGACCGATGACAGCAATTGGGTCGACCTGAAACGCCCGGTTGCCGATGCACTTCGCGCCAGTTTGGCGCATTCGTCTGCGCCTTTGGGTCAAGCCGTAAAGGCCTTTGGCCAAGCCCGCAGCGACAACGAAATCCATCTGGCGGTTCAAGAGGTTCTGGATCTTCAAGCCAACCCGGCGATTGCCGCCCACGGCGGGCATGTCAGCGTCACAGACGTGAAGGATGGCG
>JBLHOS010000126.1:0-3943 GCA_047623825.1 Paracoccaceae bacterium
CAAAACTACGCGCCAATGTCTCAGCATTGGTGCAGATCGTCAGATGGCCCGCAGCCTGAAGCTGATGGGCCAGACCCGCCTGTCCGATTGCCGCTTCAAGCGCATGACCGGCGTCCAAAGGCGTAGGAAGCGGTTGACCAAAGTCAGCAGGATCAAAATTGGTAAAATCAAACGGTTCGCGCTTTTGCGGCGAATAGAGAGCAAAGAACCCGCCGCCCAATCCGCCGGCCTGCGCCATTGGCACATTCACATGCCCGATCGGGCGAGCAAAATCAGCCACTGGGTCGTGACTGCCACACCAGAGCCGACCAAGCGCGTCATTGTGGCCATCAAAGACTAATGGAGTCATATTTGTCCCTTTGCTGCATTCGTTGTTAGATGATGGTTCGACCTGATCATTTATACCATAGCTTGGAAATTTGGGCCTAGTCCGTTCGTTCCACCACTTGTTGAGACGTGTTCGTTTCGACCAACAATCGGCGGTCCAACCTGCATCAACCATGAAGGCAAATCCTATAACCAAAGACGTCGTATCCGACGCCAGAAATACGACGGCACCTATGATGTCTTCGACCTGACCCGCGCGCCAAAGCTTGATCTTTTCCTCAATTCAGGGGCGTCGATCTGGCCAATCAAACACTTTCTGCGCTAGTTTCGTCAGGATGAAGGTGGGGAAAATTGTGCTTACACGGGTCTGTTTTGGCCCCCATTCAATCACCCTGGATTTAGCGAACCCTTCGACCGCGTGTTTGGTGGCTGCATAGAGGGCACGGTCAATCCCAGCCAGATGCGCCATCTGGCTGGATATGTTAATCTAGGATCGTGGTTTGCCGACCCCAGCCAACCGTTTGGCCACTGCGCGCGTCAGGAAATAGGCACCTTTGATGTTGATGTTTGTACGGTATCATAGTCATCTTCGTCGGTTTCCAGCGCAGGGGAATGGATCGCTAATCCGGCCGAGTTGACCAGAATATCGAACCGTCCGTTTGCCGTAACGGATACCGCCGTCGCCACAATATCACTCACGTTCATTACCAACGCCTCAGCACGCAGGCCGTCGCGCCGCGATTGCTCAGCCAAGGTCGCCAATAGGTCTAGTGATCCAGCCGCAACAACGACATGTACGCCCGCTTGCGCAAGTGTGGCGGCGGCAAGGTCAATCCCTGAGGATGGGCCAGAACCATCCGTTCGGCTGGAAAGGCGGGGTCAGGGGCAGGGTCATATGAGTGCTCTAAATATCTCGATAGGGCGCACCTTGCCCGTATGGAGCGTTGATCCCACCATAACGACGGACCCGAACATTACAGTTCTCAGTATGGCCGACAAACCCTTCCAGCATGCACAAACGCGACCCGTATTCGCCGATCAGGTTGGTAGCCTCATCCGTCAAGATCCTCTGATAGCTGTGCGTCTTCAGAAACTTGCCGACCCATAAGCCACCGGTATAACGCCCCACCTTTTTGGTTGGCAGAGTGTGGCTTGTCCCGATCACCTTATCGCCGTTTGAAGCATTGGAGCGCGGCCCCGGAAAAGGTCGCCGCAACGTGTCATACTCTTCAAAAACCGATCATCGCGGTCCGTCATAACCTGAACATGTTCCGACGCAATTTCATCTGCGACTGCCAACATCTCATCTTAGGTATCACACAGAATAACTTCGCCGTGGTCAGCCCAACTTACGCTGGCGATATCAGCCGTTGGCAAAATTTTATGCAGTCGGTCAATCTCAACCAGCGTCCCTTCGGCCAAGCTGCCAGAGTTGGTGACTAGGATCCTTGGGCTGTTATAGCCATGCTCCGCCTGCCCCAGAATGATGCCCGGCAATGTCTCTACCTCAATATCCAGCATCGATGCGCGCTGTGCCTGTGCAAACGTTCGCACATGGTCTTGGGCAAACTTGATATCCACCGGTTCGCGCGGCGTTAGCTGGGCAATCAGGCCATCGATGTCAGGCTGGCTTAATCGGAAATTCACCGGACTATAGCTGTCGAGCTTCTCGCTTAGCTCTCGGACTGCGACGGCGCCCCGTGCCTCGAAATCGGTCAAAATTGCCTCATCCACAGCGCGGGTTTTCGCGTCATCATCGGCCCGTTCCGACGCCGACTTGCCGCGCGTTGAATATTCGACACTCGTGGTCGTTTCCCTTGGGCGATCGGATCCGCATTACGGCCGACGAAGCTGTGTGGCGCTATGTTTAGCACCACTTTTCAAGGATCCTATATGTCTGCATTGATCTGCGACAAAGGCGCCTGCATAGGTATTCACAATTAGGTTCACGAAACCTGATTGGCTTTAGTCACCCTTACTTCAGGGGATCACTCGGACGGTTAATCTGAAAGCAACGCGGCCTGTACGGCCTCATCCCATCCAAGATAATACACGTCACCATCTCGGATCACTGGGCTGACCATCAACTTCGGCTTAGCAGCCAGTTGCTCTTCGGCCTCCGAATGCCGCAACCAGTCGCTCAGGCCGCGCCATTCAGTGGACTTTCGGTCGACCAAACGATCTCCAAATTCCATGACCAATTCAGCCCACTCTTCGGGGCTTAATGGCTCCCCCCGGATGTCGCGAAAGCTGACGTTTTTGCCTACCGCCTCCAGCGCCTTGCGGGCCCTTTGGCTTTCGGAACAGGTGTTAATTGCATAGATGATCATGCGTTTTTCCTCTGAGCGTCAACGCGTCGGTCGCAGCTCAAGCGCCTCCGCATTTCGCGGGCGCTGGCAAACAAAACCCGAGACGCATTATTTCGCGTTTTTTGCAGACTTTTCTTCTTTTGTCAGTTTGACGTTCCAGCTGTTGTTGCTGAGGCCAAGCTCACTAGGCAGAGGTTTTGTCTTTCCGACACTAACACTTCCACCATTGTCCAAAAACTGCTGGATCAGGGCTTCGTCAGTGGTGGGTTTAGGTATCTTCTTCATGGTGTTTGTCTTCCGATTTTTGCTCTCCGTCGGCGGCGGAGGCAGGAGTATACCCAACCTTACCGCTGTCAGGGCGAAAAGAAAACGGTCGCTGGTTCGCCTTGTGGCTTTGCCTTGGCTGGCGACCCCAATACCCATCTTGGACGGTGCAATCGGCCAACTGTGTCGGACCTCAGTTCGCGGCACGCTCAGACAACGCCGACATCAGCTGATGAGAGAACCGCGCAGAGGCGACAGGCAAGGCGCGCCCCTTCATTTGACCCAATAACAACTGCCCCGGTGACACGTCCTACTCAGACAGCTGGCGATAGGCAATTTCACCAGGTCGACCTGCATCAAGGCCTATGGGTATCGGAAACCCAATGGCATTTTCATGCGTCACGTAATGGCGGATCAGCTCAAACGATTCAGTCTCGATATCGGGCAACAGGCTGTAACCCTTTCGTTTCGCACCAAGGTCCAGCAAGTGCCTGACGCCGTACGCCTTAGATGGCATGACAAGCTTTTGGCCAACACAATCGCGCAGCCGGAGGCTTTGCTTTTTGGCCAATCGAGAGTCTCTGCGAAAGACAGCGTGGATGGGTTGGGGTAGCGCAAAAAGCACCTCAAAATCGACCAAATGGACCGGCTCAAAAACCAGCGCAAGATCGTTGCTGAAGGACGCAAGAGCTTGCTCAGCAACCCGGTCGCCTTTTCAGAAGCAAAGCCCCCTCTAAGCGACATCCGCATGATCGACGTAAAACTTACAACAGACGCCTGCACGATAAATTTGGCCCAGACGATTTTATCACCGTCACCCACCGGCGTCAGACAGTTTTGGTTCGACTAACTGTTGGGCAATCGCAGACAATTTGACCTGCTCCCCGAGGCTCCCTCATTCATAACGAGAGTCCGCGGGTCTGGTTTTCATATTCTTCATCGTCAGTTTGGGCAAGCGCGGCGTGCGCGGAGCCCTCAAATTGCTGAAGCGCTCGGCGCGCTTCAGCGGGTGTTTGGTTGCCCAGAGATGAGTGCGGTCTGAC
>JBLHOS010000127.1:0-3935 GCA_047623825.1 Paracoccaceae bacterium
TGCCGAACCCTGACACGATAGGGGATCGGTACCCGCATCAGGTTTCAGGCGGTCAGTTGCAGCGTGTGATGACGGCTATGGCCATGTCACCACGTCCCGATTTGATTGTGTTTGATGAGCCGACGACCGCACTGGACGTCACCACGCAGGTCGATGTTTTGCTTGCAATGCGCAAGGCCGTGAAGGAATTCAACACCGCCGCGATCTACATTACCCATGATCTGGCAGTTGTCGCCCAGATGGCAGATGTCATCAAAGTGCTGCGCTACGGCGATGAGGTTGAGCAAGCCGAAACGCGTGAAATGCTGACCAACCCGAAAGAAGATTATACTAGGTCACTTTGGTCGGTGCGGATGTTGGGTAAAAAGCCCGAAAGTTCAGACGATATTGTCCTGAATATCGAGAATGTAGACGCGGCTTATGGCACGTTGAATGTTCTGGAAAACGTGAGCATCCGGCTGCCGCGGGGCAAGACAGTCTCAATTGTGGGCGAGTCTGGATCGGGAAAATCAACAACGGCGCGGGTCGTGACCGGGCTATTGCCGCCGTTGACAGGGCGGGTCTCGTTCAACGGTGAGGACCTTCCTGCCAAGCTAAAGAACCGCACCAAGGATCAACTGCGCCGCATCCAGATGATCTATCAGATGGCTGATACCGCGATGAACCCCCGCCAAAGTGTTGGTGAGATCATCGGTAGACCACTGGAATTTTATCATGGCCTGTCTGGCGCTGCGAACGAAAAACGCGTGATCGAATTGCTGGAACAGATCGACTTGTCAGAAGCATTCTTTGATCGCCGCCCCAGTGAATTATCCGGTGGTCAGAAACAACGGGTTTGCATTGCGCGGGCGTTGGCTGCCGACCCAGAGGTGATCATCTGCGATGAGGTGACGTCAGCGCTGGATCAGATCGTGCAAGAGGGGATCTTGCAACTTTTGATGCGCCTGCAGGCTGAGAACGGCATCTCTTATTTGTTTATTACCCACGATATTGCCACCGTCGCGGCGATTTCAGATGAGATCGTCGTGATGAATAAGGGCAAAGTTGTTGAGCAGGGCTCAAAGGACCAAGTCATGTCGCCGCCCTATCCCGACTACACAAAGTTGCTGCTATCGTCAGTTCCAGAGATGGATCCTGATTGGCTAACAAGGATTGCCGCCGAGCGCGTCTGACAGACATTCAAATAACCTAACCAAATTCTAAACCGCACATGTTGTCGTGCGACCTTCGCTATAAAGGACATTGCGTTATGCGAACCTACGCTCAGGCTGTCGTCATAGGTGGCGGCGTTATCGGATGTTCGATCCTTTATCACTTGGCCAAACTGGGATGGACTGAGGTGGTCCTTCTGGAACGCTCTGAGCTGACTTCGGGATCAACTTGGCACGCGGCTGCCAATATCCACGGGCTGCATGACAGCACCAATATCAGCCGAATGCAGCACTACACGATGAACCTGTATGCTGAGCTTGAGGCAGAAACTGGTCAAAGCTGCGGTGTGTTTCAGCCGGGTTCATTGTATCTTGCACAGACCGAGGCGCGCGAGCATCAGTTGCGCCTGCAAGAGGCCAAGGCGCGCCGTTACGGCATGAATTTTCATGAGGTCAGCCGCGATGAGGCCGAGCGTCTGCATCCGCTGGTCAACTACGACGGTATCCGCTGCATCATGTTTGAGCCTGATGGCGGCAACGTAGATCCGTCTGGTGTAACCAACGCCTATGCGGTGGGCGCGCGTCAACGGGGCGCTGAAATCCACCGCTTTACGCCGGTAACCGCGACAGAGCCGCAGCCGGATGGCACTTGGATTGTCAGAACAGAAAAAGGTGATATCAGAACGCCGTGGGTGATTAATGCGGCAGGGCTTTGGGGCCGTGAAGTGGCCGCAATGGCGGGAATTGAGCTGCCGTTGATCCCAACTGAGCATCAGTATTTTGTGACCGAAACTATCCCTGAGATTGCCGCGATGGACCGGCGCCTGCCGTCAGTCGCGGACCGGGACGGCGAATATTACCTACGCCAAGAGGGCAAAGGCCTGCTGGTTGGTGCCTATGAACAGGACGTGCGCTTTTGGGCCGAAGAGGGCACGCCCCTTGGCTTTGGGCATGAGCTTTTCGCCGATGATCTTGATCGGATCGAAGAGAACATGTTGCGCGCAATCGACCGGGTGCCTGTGGTGGGTGAGGCCGGGATCAAACGCGTGATCAATGGCCCGATGATCTGGTCGCCTGACAGCTCGGTCTTATTTGGTCCGGTGCCAGAGCTAACTGGCTACTTCTGCTGTAACGGTATTATCCCGGGCTTTAGCCAGAACGGCGGCATGGGAAAGCTGGCTGCTGAATGGATGATTGAGGGGGAACCGTCGCTGGATCTGTTTGCGTGGGACATTGCGCGATATGGTCACTGGGCAGGCAAGGCCTTTACGAAGGCACGGGTCGCGGATCAATACGCGCACCGCTTCAAGATCCACTTTCCCAATGAGGAGCGTGAGGCTGGAAGACCGGTGCGCACTCGCCCGATCTATGAAATGCAAAAAGAGATGGGCTGCATCTTTGGGCTGAATTACGGGTGGGAGCATCCGTTGTGGTTCTCGACCGGGGATGAGCCAAAAGAGGAAACCATCGGCTTTACCCGCCAGAACTGGTGGGGCCCAGTCGGGCGCGAAGTGAAGATGTTGCGCGAAAATGCTGGTATCATTGATATCTCAAACTTTGCAAAATATGAGGTCAAAGGCGCGGGCGCCCAAAATTGGCTGAACGCACTATTTGCCAACAAGATTCCAGCGATCCCGGGTCGGTCCTGTCTAACGCCATTGATCGGCAAACGGGGTGGGATTGCGGGTGATTTCACCGTGACCTGTCTGAGTGAGGGCGATTATATGATCGTCGGCTCCGGCATGGCCGAGCGGTTTCATCAACGCTTTTTCAAAGAGGTTCCCCTACCAGCGGGGACAACATTCCAAAGCCTGACGGAGGCGATGTGCGGCTTTAATGTTGCTGGGCCCAAATCTCGCCAGTTGATCCAAAGTCTGACCAACGCCTCGCTCGCCACAGATGATTTTCGCTTTATGCGGTCGCAACGCATGACCGTTGCTGGTGTTGATGTCGTTGCGATCCGCGTCAGCTTTACCGGTGATCTGGGATGGGAATTGCATTGCGCCACAAACGATCAGGCCGCGCTTTACAGTGCATTGCTGGCAGCGGGCAAAGATCTGGGGGCGGGGCCGGTTGGCGGTCGCGCGCTGGGATCGTTGCGGATCGAAAAGGGTTACGGCAGTTGGGGGCGTGAATATAGCCCTGAATACTGGCCACAGGAAAGTGGTCTGGCAGGGCTGATGAAACCTGAGAAGGATTTTTTGAACAAAGCCGCATGGCAAGCGATTGCCGAAAATCCACCGCGTGAGTTGTTCGTTTGTTTGGAGATAGAGGCCGAGACTGCCGACGCTACCGGTGGGGAGCCGATCTTTTTAACCGACGGGACCCCAGTTGGTCAGGTGACATCGGGTGCGTACGGCTATTCGGTCGGCAAGTCGCTGGCACTTGGTTATATCAAGGCAGGAACGGCAAAACCGGGTGACACTTTGCATGTGGCAATCTTGGGGCTGCCGCACAAGGCGACCCTGCTGGCTGCCCCCCCCTTTGATCCGGCAGGTGCGCGATTGCGTGCCTGATCGGGCGATCCAAAACCAAACAACGCACAAGATACGAAATTGGAATTCACCATGATCACAGAGATCCCAGGCCTGATGGACCAAGTCCGCGGCCGATTTGCCCATGTCGACACCTGCCCGTTTGATGGCCCGCGTGTGTTTTTTGAAAACGCTGGTGGTGCGCTAACGTTGAATTCAGTCGTTGAAACAACGGCAAAGTTCGCCAGTTACCCGGACAATCAGGGCCGCGATAATCCGGCCTCAAAGGCGTTGATGGCGGTGATCGATA
>JBLHOS010000128.1:0-3443 GCA_047623825.1 Paracoccaceae bacterium
GGGCCTCACTTTATTTCGATATTGGTGGTTCTAGTCTGATCCTCGGCCGGCCCGCGATGCGTGGAAAGCCAACTATGGTGCCGTTGCATAGTAGCTTTGATGCCGATCGACCGGTCTACAAGCCAGAATTTGATGCACTGAATGATGTTGTCCAGACCAGTTGCCCGACACTGGTTCTGGTCGGGACGACCGACCTAGTCATACCTGCAATTTTTTTTGCAACAAACCATGCACTATCTGCCAACCGACATCGGACGCTATCATTGCTTTGAAGATTGCGGTCATATGGTTGGCATCGATTAGCCGGATCAGTTAATTGCGGTCCTGCGCGAATTTATTAAGGAGGTTGCCGATGCGACTTGAGGGAAAAACCGCAATCATCACCGGTGCAGGCTCAGGCTTTGGGGCAGGTATCGCGCAGCGGTTCGCAGCTGAGGGCGCGCGCGTCATGGTCGCCGATATCAATGTTGAGGGCGCAACTGGCGTCGCGCACGCCTTTGACGGGATCGTACACCGGGTTGATGTTGCTGACGGGGCCAGTGTTGCGGCGATGACGGCGGCCGCGCTGGACCATTGGGGCAAGATCGACATTCTGATCAACAACGCGGGCATTACCCATCACCCAAAACCAATGGAGGAGGTGTCCGAGGAGGAATTTGACCGTGTGCTGGCAGTGAATGCCAAGTCGGTCTACCTGACAGCCCGCGCAATTGTGCCCCATATGAAATCAGCCCGAACAGGCGCAATTTTGAATGTGGCCTCAACCGCAGGCGTCTCACCCCGGCCGAACCTCAATTGGTACAACGCTTCCAAGGGCTGGATGATCACAGCGACCAAGACGATGGCGGTTGAGCTGGCGCCCTTCGGCATTCGCGTCAACGCGATCAATCCAGTGGCGGGCGAAACCCCATTGCTAAAATCGTTCATGGGCCAGGACACCCCCGAGATCCGGGCCAAGTTCCTATCGACGATACCGTTGGGCCGTTTTTCCACGCCTGAAGACATGGCCAATGCGGCACTTTATCTGTGTTCGGATGAGGCTTCGATGGTCACAGGCGTCGCGATGGAAGTCGACGGGGGGCGCTGCATATGACTGAGCTCAACTATAACCGGGTAAATCTACCCGCCGACATTGCAATATTTGCAGGCAGTTTTACCAGCCAACCATTGGCCTTTGCCCATCTGCTGGATCTCTGCCCGACCCTAAATCTTGACCATATTGAGGTGATCCCGACCCTTGGTTGCCAGACTCGATTGTCTGCTCATTTTGATCCTGAAGTTGTTTCTAACATCCGGTTCCACATGGGCACGGCTGAGACCTGCATTCTGGTTCTTCCCGCCGCCTTCAAAGAGCTTGAATGCCCATTACGCGCGACCGAACTGTTGCGCCCTTTGGGTGAATTTCGGGGCACGATTGCTCGGATGATCCCTGATTTGGAGGTGCAGTAGATGCACCCCGGCCCACTTAACCTGATCACCGATGTTGCGGGTTTGCGTGTCGGTCAGGCCCAAGATGCTGTGATCAAGACCGGCGTTACCGTTCTGATCGCAGACGCCCCGTTCACCGCAGCCGTGCACATAATGGGCGGCGCGCCGGGCACCCGTGAGACCGACCTGTTGGCTCCAGACAAAACGGTGCAGGCGGTAGATGCATTGGTCCTGTCAGGTGGGTCTGCATTTGGATTGGACGCGGCGTCCGGTGTTGCGGATGGCCTACGCGCGATCGGCCGCGGCTTTACGGTTGGTGATCAAAAGGTGCCGATTGTTCCGGGTGCCATTCTGTTTGATCTGTTGAATGGCGGTGACAAAAACTGGCTTAAGAACCCCTATAAGGCGCTTGGCGCCATGGCGCTTACCCATGCCGACCAAATCTTTCAGCTGGGCAGCCATGGCGCGGGTGCCGGTGCACTGACCGCCACATTGAAGGGCGGGCTTGGGTCGGCATCTATCGTTTTGGCCAGCGGCGTCACTGTTGGGGCGCTAGTCGCCGTTAACGCCCTCGGCTCAGTGACTGTTGGCGACCACCCACATTTTTGGGCGGCACAGTTTGAAATGGAAGATGAGTTTGGCGGCCTCGGCCCTGCACCCCGGTTTGATCCAACGGCTCCATTTGCATTAAAGGGGGTTCTGGGCGGCGCCACGACCATTGCGATTGTGGCAACTGACGGCGCACTAGATCAGGCGCAGGCAACACGTATGGCCACTGCCGCCCATGATGGAATGGCACGCGCGATCTACCCCAGCCATACCCCGATGGACGGCGATCTGGTCTTTGCGGCAGCAACTGGGGCCAAGGCCTTGGCAGATCCTGCGATTGACCTTCTTCAGATCGGAAATGCTGCCGCTTTATGCCTTGCCCGCGCCATCGCGCGTGGGGTTTATACGGCCAAGGCGGCTAGAGGTGACGTCCTGCCAACGTGGGCTGACACCTACAGATAGGCTGCACCACTTCCCCCACTTGTTAACCGCTCGGCCAATATTTGCTGCCCAGGCTCGCTTGACCGGCAATGGCACTACAGGCGAAAGCTGCAGCGTCACGGTGGACACCGACGCGGAGCCAGTTGTCTAACCCTGCACGACAAAGATAACGGCATTCAACCAGTACACCTGACCGGGCATCAGTACCTGATCCTGCCAAGATTGCAGGCCAATCCTACCTTGTGTGCAATGGCGGTCACGGAAGATGCACTTGGAGATGCGCGCGCCTTGATGATCTAGCCGCAGCATCGATTACTTTGGTCGCGCTGGCGCACTGCGCTTTATTTGAGCGAAAGCGATCTTCTGGTTCCAGCCAAGGAACTTCTGAACGGCACCACAAGATGGTGATCGAGCTACGCACCCTGTTTCAAAAACTGAGTGCACAGACTTCACGGTTTTTTTGCACCGCTTATTTAGGTCTAAAAAACCTCAAAGGAGTTAGCTGTTTCAGGGGCGTGTCACCATCATTGAGCGGGCAGTACAACCGGCTTGGGTCGCTCCATCTGGCACAAATCACTCATCAGGACCGCCTCCATAATCTCGAAAGGTGCCAGATCGTAGAACTACGGTAACGAAAAGGCATTAAGCCCGCGGCAATCCACAAACGCGACGGAACCTGGCAAAAGAAAACCCCAGCCACTGGCCGGGGTCTCAAATTCGTTTCAGCTGTTAAGGACTGTGTTAGTGCAGTTTCGCCTCAACTTCACTGATCGCCGCATCAATCAGCTGGTTTGCACCAGTTGCCGACATCTGCTTGGCCAAAACCTCAGCCGCAACTGCAACTGCGACCGAAATTGCCGTATCGCGAACTTCTTTGACTGCACCGGCCTCTGCCGATGCGATCTGATCGAGGGCGGCTTGTAACCGGCGCGCCACAGAGGCTTTGAGATCCTCTTTGGCCTGTTCAGCAGCAGCTGCTGCATCTTCGCGCGCGGCGGCCACGATGCGGGCAGATTGCTCTGCCA
>JBLHOS010000129.1:0-3388 GCA_047623825.1 Paracoccaceae bacterium
ACCGACGGCGCGTCGCTGACTGCTAATATTGCCCTTGTGCGCAATAATGCGGCACTTGCGGCAAAAATTGCAGCATCCTTTTGACGTTAAGTCACCTTAAACGGTGCCCCTCATTGTGGATGCCAGTGGCATCCCCTACATACACGGGGGAGCCTTGAGAAAACACTGACTTGAGCAAACACTGGGGGTTCACTCCCGAGATCTCAAATTTAGGATCGCCGCACGTGACAACACCAACTGAGCCAGCCCCGCGCCGCACCTTCTTGGGTGGGTTGCGCAACAACTTTATCGCAGGGCTCGTCGTCATTGCACCGATCGGTCTGACCTTGTGGCTGATTTGGTCAGTGGTCGGTATGGTCGACAGTTTCGTGTGGCCATTTGTGCCCGACGCCTATCAGCCCGAACAGCTGCTCAACTGGGCATTTGGCCGCTCCGTCGCGAATGACACCTGGATCACCGTTAACGTGCGCGGCATTGGTGTGGTGATTTTCCTGATCTTCACAATATTGGTGGGTTGGCTTGGCAAAGGGTTCTTGGGGCGTGGCTTTTTGAGATGGGGCGAAGGCCTCGTCGGGCGGATGCCTGTGGTGCGCTCAATTTATAACGGCGTAAAACAGATCGCTGAAACCGTGTTTGCGCAGACCGAAACCAGTTTCGATAAGGCCTGCCTGATCGAATATCCCCGCAAGGGCATTTGGGCCATTGGCTTTATCTCCACCGCCACTAAGGGTGAGCTGCTGGACAAGGTCGACACGGGACCAATGACATCCGTTTTCTTGCCAACAACACCGAACCCGACGTCGGGCTTTTTACTGTTCTTCCCGACCAAAGACATCATCGAATTGGACATGTCTGTTGAGGACGCCGCCAAACTGGTGATCTCAGCCGGCCTCGTCTATCCCGGCGAAAAAGAGGCGAAGATGCCAGCGCAATATAGTGACCTTGCCGGAAAGATCGCCGGATCGCACACGTCTGATGACGAGGCACGCTAGGTTTCCCGTTCAGACCAAGTGTGCTAACGCGTCAGGCGTCAAACATATCCACCAAATTAACCGTGTCGCGCTGACCCAGATCGTCGAAATGCTGTTCTAGGAATGCATCCGCCGCCGCGCGTCCGGCAGATTTGAGCCGCGCCAAGACAACTGGATTGGGCGAAGATTTCGTCGCGACGTTCAAATCATTCATGAGCAGATCATCAGAAATTATGTGCACCAGGACATCCTTCATCGTCCCATTGGTCATTGACCCATCGTGCAGCAAACGTTTCACAAAATTGATTGCGCGCAGTTCACGTAGCAACGACGAGTTGAAACTGATTTCGTTGATCCGGTTCTGGATCGCTTGGGTGTCGGTTGGCACTTCAGCGCGGTGTAATGGGTTGATATTAATTACCATAATGTCGGCAGGTAGGCTTTCAGCGTAAAGTGGAAACAGCGCCGGATTGCCCGTATAACCGCCATCCCAATACGCCTCACCGTCGATCTCAACCGCTTGAAACAGCGTCGGCAGGCAGGCGGACGCCATCAGCGCCTCACTGGTAATCGCATCGCCGGTAAAAATCTTCACCTTGCCGGTGCGCACGTTGGTCGCCCCGACGAACAACTCCGGACCGGTGTCACCGCAAACTGCTTCAAATTTAAATTTGTCTACGATTGGTTCCAACGGGTTGCTGTAAAACGGCCCCTGATCGTAGGGCGACATGAGACGCGATGTCATATCCATCAGGGCCGCCATGGGTGAATTGGCCATCGCCGCGGCCAAGGTCGGCGTGTCTGGCGCAACTGCGTCCATCCACGCAACAACCCGATCATCTGCCACAGCACCCACCTGCCCCCAAAACCAATCAAGGTTCTCTTTGGCACCATCGCGACCACCTGCCGCCATGCCAGCCTTTAGGGCGGCCCCATTCATCGCCCCAGCGGACGCACCAGAGATCGCAGCGATCTCCAACCGCTCATCCTCAAGCAGTCGATCCAGAACACCCCACGTAAACGCGCCATGCGCGCCGCCGCCCTGCAGGGCGAGGTTGATGCGTTTAACGCTCACTGACTGGTCCAGCCACCATCGGCAGCAATCGACGTGCCAGTGATTTGCGCCGCAGCATCAGAACACAGGAACATCACGATCCCGCCGAGCTGTTCAACGGTCACGAATTCTTTGGATGGTTGTTTGGCGAGGATCACCTTCTCGATCGCTTCGTCCTCAGAAATTCCGTATTCTTTCGCGGTTGCGGGGATCTGACCCTCGACCAACGGGGTCAACACGTATCCCGGGCAAATGGCGTTGGCGGTGATGGGTTCTTTGGCGGTTTCAAGGCCAACAACTTTGGTCATGCCAACAACGCCATGTTTGGCGGTGACATAGGCGGCTTTAAACGGGCTGGCGCGCAATCCGTGGGCGGATGCGATGTTGATCACCCGACCCCAGCCTGCCGCGCGCATCACCGGCAAGGCTGCTGCGGTCGTGTGAAACGCTGACGACATATTGATCGCAATGATCGCGTCCCACTTGGCGGCCGGAAAATCCTCAATCGGGGCGACGTGCTGGATGCCCGCGTTGTTGATCAAAATATCGCAGGCCCCTGCATCCGCAATCAAATGGCGGCAGTCATCGCCCTTGGACATATCAGCCGACACATATTTCGCCTTCACGCCAAACTCTGTCGCAATATCTGCGGCCAATGCATGGTCTTCTGCGTTGTCGGTAAAAGAATTGAGCACGACATTGACGCCCGCCTTCGCCAGTTCGCGTGCGATCGCAAGGCCAATGCCTGAATTTGATCCGGTAATTACGGCGGTTTTTCCTGCAAGCGTCATGATGGGCGTCCTTTCGTTGATGTTGCGCTGCAGCATAGGCACATGCCGCCGCGCGGCAACCATGATTACGGCAAAGTTCCATCATGGAACGTCGGTAATCCTTAGCGGACCAGACAGATTATTTTCGGGCAACACATAAAGGGTTTTCAAGCCGACCTCTGCTTATCCCATGGGCGGAGATTTGCCACCCTCCGCCTCGGGGCCAAGAGCGATCAAGTTTGCGTACCCAAAACCAGACGTTGGAACCCGAAAATGCCGACACAATTAGCGATTCTCAATGTCCGTAATCTATGCGAACTGAACCGATACATATCGACACTTAATGGGGGGGGGCAGACCTGCACTTTGCGCCATTAAAAATAGGGCAGAAAAAAACCCCAGCCGAAGCTGGGGTCAAGTTATTGAGGCAGGTTTCATACAGGCAAGAAACCTATCGAGCAGTGACCTACCTATAAGCAATCGACCGCCCGCATCCAAGCTAAAAGTTTGAAAAGGTTCGTTTCCCCATCTAACATAATCCCCAAGACTAACATTTGGCACGGGGAAGCATCACCAAAATGAGCACAGGAATA